>NZ_CEEDDH010000004.1:0-325923 GCF_979253165.1 Pseudomonas sp. AC083 | reverse complement strand
CCGAGATCTACACCATACACTGTTCGTCGGCAGCGTCAGATGTGTATAAGAGACAGAGGTACGCTGTTGCACCTGTGGGAGCGAGCCTGCTCGCGAAGCTTTTTATGGCTTGCGCGGGCTTAAAACCATCTGCGCCGGCACTGTGCGCAAGATCTGCTTCTCGATCTGCAGATCAAAATCAGGATCGAGCTTCTTGACTCGCTTGCTCAGCAAGGTCGCCAGCCACGGGTAATCCGCGGTGCGCGGTGCCTGAATGCTGACGGCGCATTCGTAATTCACCACATCGGCGGCGATCGCATCGAGTTGTCGTTGCAGCTTGTGAATATCGCCGATGTTCAACGCAACGGTGGTGCTTTCGGCGGTCGGGTCGATGACCTTGGCTTTCGGCCTGGCTTCGGCAGCCAGCAGCGCGGCCTCAGCCTTTTCCAACTCGGCCTTGCGCGCTTCGGTGATCGCGCCATTGACGCCGCCGGTCAGCGCGGGCGCTTTGGGCATCAGGGCGCGAGCACGGCTTAATGCAGTGGCGGCAGCGTTGACATCGCCTTTCTGCAGGACGATCTGGCTGCGGCGCAGGTACGCCTCGGCCAGCTGCCGCTGGTATTGCTCAAGGGATTGATCATTGGGGGTTGCGGCCTGCAACGCGGCCAACTGGTCTTCGGCGGTGGCCAGTTCGCTGCTGGCCAGGCTTTGCTCCAGCTGTGCGATGGCCGTAGCCCGCGCATCCGGGACTTCAGCCACCGGCGGCGTGCTTTGGCAGGCGCCCAGCAGCACGGAAAATGCGACAAGGAGCAGATAACGGGAGGCGAACGGCTTCATTCCTGCGACTCTCTAATTGCGCAAAAAGCGGCCAAGTCTACACCCCACGACGGGGCAGAACAAAACTCAACAGAAACAGCGCGGCTGCCGTCACCACGATCGACGGCCCCGCCGGGGTGTCCTTGAACCACGACAACGCCAGCCCGCCGCACACCGCGAGCATGCCCAGCAGGCTCGCGCCCAGCGCCATCTGCTCCGGCGAACGGGCGTGACGCTGTGCCGCAGCCGCCGGGATGATCAGCAGCGAAGTGATCAGCAGCACCCCGACGATTTTCATCGCCACGGCGATCACCACCGCGATCAACAGCATCAGCGCCAAGCGCAAACCCGCAACCGGCAAGCCTTCGACCCGCGCCAGTTCTTCGTGCACGGTGACCGCCAGCAGCGGCCGCCACAGCGTCACCAGCAACACCAGCACCGCCGCGGTGCCACCGAGAATCCACGCCAGGTCGCTCGGACTGATCGCCAGCAAGTCGCCAAACAGATAGGCCATCAGGTCGATCCGCACTTCATGCATGAAGCTTAGTACCACCAGGCCGAGAGAGAGCGTGCTCGGTGCAAGAATTCCCAACAGCGTGTCGGACGCCAGCGGCTGACGCTGTTGCAGCGTCACCAAGAGCACCGCCAGCAGCAGGCAACCGACCGTCACCGCCACCGTCGGGCTGACGTCCAGCAAAAAGCCCAGCGCCACGCCGAGCAGTGCGGCGTGGGACAGGGTATCGCCGAAATAGGCCATGCGCCGCCACACCACAAACGAGCCGAGCGGTCCGGCCACCAGCGCCAGCGCCAGACCTGCAAGCAGGGCATACAAAAGAAAATCAGCCATGCTTGCAGCCGTCTCCATGAACATGAGGTTGCCCGCCGAGCGGGCCTTTGACCACCGAACCGTGCAGGTCGTGGGCGTGGTCGTGATGGTGGTGATAGATCGCCAGACTCGGCGCGTTCTTGCCGAACAGCTCGACGAATGCCGGGTCGCCGCTGACCTGCTCGGGGTGCCCGGAGCAGCAGACGTGGCGGTTGAGGCAGACCACCTGATCGGTGGTGCTCATCACCAGATGCAAATCGTGCGACACCATCAGCACGCCGCAACCGTGGCGGTCGCGCAGCCGGGTGATCAGGCTGTACAGCTCGGCCTGCCCGGCCACGTCGACGCCCTGCACCGGCTCATCGAGCACCAGCAGCTCAGGCTCACGCAGCAGTGCCCGAGCCAGCAGCACGCGCTGCATTTCGCCGCCGGAAACGCTCTGCACCGGGCTGTCGATCACGTGTTCGGCGCCGACTTCCTTCAACGCGGCCAGGGCACGCGAACGATCGACGCCAGGCACCAGGCGCAGGAAGCGCAGCACTGACAGCGGCAGGGTCGGGTCGACATGCAGTTTCTGCGGCATGTAACCGACGCGCAGCTTCGGCTTGCGCCAGACGCTGCCGCTGTTTGGCTTCAACAGCCCGAGCACGGCGCGTACCAGCGTGGTCTTGCCAGCGCCGTTGGGGCCGATCAGGGTGACGATCTGCCCCGGCTCGACGCTCAGCTCGATGTTGTCCAGCACGGTCTGCCCGGCAAACGTGACGGCGACCTGCTCCAGACGGATCAGCGCGTTGCTCATCAGGCCCCCTGGCAACCGGCGCACAGACCAACCACTTCGACGGTCTGCGCTTCGACGATGAAACCGACGTCTCTGGCGCTGCTGATGATCGCGTCGCTGATCACTTTTTGCTCAAGTTCGATGGCGGCGTGGCACTCGCGGCAGATCAGGAACTGGCCCTGATGCGCGTGTTCAGGATGCACGCAGCCAACGAAGGCGTTGAGCGACGAGATGCGATGGACCAGGCCGTTTTCCAGCAGGAAATCCAGTGCGCGGTACACGGTAGGCGGCGCGGCGCGGCGGCCGTCCTGCTCGCTGAGCACCGCAAGGATGTCGTAGGCACCCAGTGGCTTGTGACTCTGCCAGACCAGTTCCAGCACGCGGCGGCGCAGGGCAGTCAGACGCAAACCTTTCTGCGCGCACAAGGTATCGGCCTCGGACAGAGCGCTGTGCACGCAATGGGAGTGGTCGTGGGGACGGCTGGCAATCGGTGTAATAGGCATGAGCGGCGACGAGATTTGCTGGAGACGTTATTATGTTACCCGTTCTCGCTTCCTTGAGTGGTCATCGTGTCCCGACTTTTTTCTGTTTTTGTGGCTTTTGTTGCCAGTTTTGTGCTGATCGGTACGGCTCAGGCCGAGGTCAAAGTGCTCACCAGCATCAAACCGTTGCAGTTGATTGCCGCTGCCGTGCAGGATGGCGTGGCGATTCCCGAGGTGCTGCTGCCGCCGGGGGCCTCGCCGCACAATTACGCCTTGCGCCCGTCCGACGTACGGAAGGTGCAGTCGGTCGATCTGCTCTACTGGATCGGCCCGGACATGGAAGGCTTCCTGCCGCGCGTACTCGGCGGTCGCAGCCTGCCGAGCGTCGCGGTGCAGGATCTGCCAGGCCTGAAGCTGAGGCATTTCGGCGCGGACAACCATTCCCATGCCGAAGAAGCCGACGAGCATGATCACGATCATCGCCCCGGCTCGCTGGACGCGCACTTGTGGTTGTCACCGGTCAATGCGCGGGTGATCGCCGACAAAATGGCCGCCGACCTCAGCGCCGCCGACCCGGCCAATGCCCAGCGTTATCAGAGCAATGCCAAAGCCTTCGATGAACGTCTGGATGCGCTGGATCAGCGCTTGAAGAAGCGCCTGGCCAATGTCGAAGGCAAGCCGTACTTCGTCTTTCATGAGGCGTTTGATTATTTCGAAGACGCTTACGGCCTGAAGCACGCGGGCGTGTTCGCGGTGGCCGCGGAAGTACAGCCCGGCGCCCAGCATGTCGCGGCGATGCGCAAGCGTTTGCAGGACGTAGGCAAGACCTGTGTGTTCAGCGAGCCACCGTTGCGTCCCCGTCTGGCGGAAACGCTGGTGGCTGGCCTGCCGGTGAAGCTGGCGGAACTGGATGCGTTGGGCGGGTACACCCCGGCGACAGCTCAGGGGTATGAGCAGGTGCTGGAAAAACTCGGCAATGATCTGGCGGGATGCCTGGAATCGTTGTAACAACACAAAACCTGTGGGAGCGAGCCTGCTCGCGAAAGCGGTGGGTCAGTCAGCAAAAATGCTGAACGGGCCGCCGCCTTCGCGAGCAGGCTCGCTCCCACAGGTTCGTGTTTGCTTGGCGAATCTACTCAGAGGGCGAAGGGCAACGGTGTATTGACCTTCTGCCGCTGCGCCAGGCGCTGCTCGAACTCCTGCGGATCGTGAATCAACACATCCTGCCCGGCGAACTGCTCGGCGGCGATCAGGCGTGACAGCCAGAACCGCACACAAGCGACACGCAGCATCGTTGGCCACAATTCGGCTTCCGCCGCCGTGAACGGCCGCAGCGCCGCATAGGCACCGAGAAACGCACGCGCACGCGGGCCATCGATCACGCCCTCCTCGTCCGAACACCAGTCATTCAAGGCAATTGCCACGTCGTACAGCATCGGCCCCGAGCAGGCGTTGTAGAAGTCGATCAGCCCGGTCAGGTGGGTGCCTTCGAACATGGCGTTGTCGCGGAACAGGTCGGCGTGAATGTTCGCCCGAGGCAGCGCGAGGATCTTGTCTTTGCGCTCGGTGATCTCATCCAGCGCCTTTTGCAGCAAGGCACGCGGCTCATCGCTCAGGTGCGAGAGAAATTCAGTGCCCTCCTCCAGCATCCAGTCCAGACCACGATCGGTCTTGCGCTTGATCATGCGTTCGCCCTGAGTCGCCAGGTGCAGATGCGCCTGCAACTCGCCCACTTGCGCGCAATGCTGGGCGTTGGCGACTTTGATGTGCTTGCCGGACAGGCGCGGTTGCAGCAGCGCCGGTTTGCCTTTGAGCTCACGCAGGGCCAAGCCGTCGGTGGTGCGCAGGGCGTAAGGCACCGGCAGTTCGGCTTCGTGCAGCACGTCGAGCAGGTCGATGAAGAACGGCATCTCTTGCACCGGGCCGCGCTCGACCAGGGTCAGGACAAACTCGCCCTGCTCCAGACTGATGAAGAAATTGGTGTTTTCGCTGCCGGCGGCGATCCCCTGGAAATCAAGCAGGCGGCCGAGCCCGTAAGGGGCGAGAAAGGTTTCCAGCTCGGGCCGAGCCAGGGGAGTGAACACAGACATGTCTTAACTGCCAGTACGGGCGCCGCAGCGGCGGCGCCGGGTGAATTAAAAACCTACTTCCATTCGAATATCTTCCATGACGGGATCAGCATATCCGGCTGATCCGAACGGATGAAATTGGCATCCGTCCCGTCGGCGCGCACCAGAAAGTACGGCGGCGCGCCCTTTGGCGTGACTTTGATCGCATAGAGGAAACCGTTCTGGCGGTACTCCTGAATGGTCTTGTCGCCCTCCGTGCGGATAGTGACCTCGGGGTCGCCGCCCGGCGCATCATCCGCCGCCATCGCGGCCAGTGGTGAGACAGCGATCAACCCGACCAGCAGCAAGCGATTTAACGTACGCATGATAACCTTGTCCCTTTGTCGTCAACGGTCCCGCTATTCTAGCCCCGGACCCGCCGAAAAGGTTGATCCTGCTCATGAGCCAAGCCCCCCTCGTCCTGGTGGACGGTTCGTCTTACCTGTACCGCGCCTTTCATGCACTGCCGCCACTGACCACGTCCAAAGGCCTGCCGACCGGTGCGGTCAAAGGCGTGCTGAACATGCTCAAGAGTCTGCGCAAGCAGTACCCGGACAGCCCCTTCGCCGTAGTGTTCGACGCCAAGGGCGGGACATTTCGCGATGAGATGTACGCCGAATACAAGGCCAACCGGCCAAGCATGCCCGACGACATGCGCGTGCAGATCGAGCCGCTGCACCAGAGCGTGATCGCCCTCGGCTTCCCGCTGCTGTGCGTCGACGGCGTCGAGGCCGACGATGTGATCGGCACCCTCGCCCGCAGCAGCGCGGCGGCCGATCGCCCGGTGATCATCTCCACCGGTGACAAGGACATGGCGCAACTGGTCGATGGCCACATTACCTTGGTCAACACCATGTCCGGTAGCTCGATGGATGTGGAGGGCGTTAAGGAGAAATTTGGCGTCGCACCGGAGCAGATCATCGATTATCTCGCGCTGATGGGCGACTCGTCCGACAACATCCCGGGCGTGCCTGGCATCGGCCCGAAGACGGCGTCCGGCCTGCTGGTCGGCGTCAACGGCGGCCTGACCGAGCTGTACGCCAACCTCGACATCGTGCCGACCCTGCCGATCCGTGGCGCAAAAACCTTGCCGGCCAAGCTCGAAGAGCACCGGGAGATGGCTTTCCTGTCCTATCAACTGGCGACCATCAAGGTCGACGTGCCACTGGATATCGGCCTCGATGATCTGCAGATGGGCCAGGAGGATCCGGCCAAACTCTACGAGCTGTACACCCTGCTGGAATTCAAGAGCTGGCTCAATGATCTGGATCGCGATGCCAAGCGTCTGGAACTGAGCGCGGCGGCCGAACCTGCGCCGGCGGGCGATCTGTTCAGCGCCCCGCAAGCCGAGGCACCTGTTGCTCCTGTCGAGGCCGCATACGAAACCATCCTCGATCAAGCCCGCTTCGACGTCTGGCTGGAAAAACTGCGCAACGCCAAACTGATCGCCTTCGACACCGAGACCACCGGCATCGACGCGCAGCAGGCGCAACTGGTTGGCCTGTCGTTCGCCGTACAGGCCAACGAAGCCGCGTACATCCCGCTGACCCATTCCTACATCGGCGTGCCGGAGCAGCTGGATCGCGACACCGTGCTGCGCGCACTCAAGCCGATTCTGGAAGACCCGAGCAAACTCAAGGTCGGCCAGCACGCCAAGTTCGACATGAACATTCTGGCCAACTGCGCCATTGGCGGCGATCAGAGTGAAGGCATCAGCGTGCGCGGCATCGCCTTCGACACCATGCTCGAGTCCTACGTGCTCAATTCCACCGCGACCCGTCACGACATGGACAGCCTCGCGCAGAAGTACCTTGACCACACCACGGTGAGCTTCCAGGACATCGCCGGCAAAGGTGCCAAGCAACTGACCTTCGACCAGATCGCCTTGGAACAGGCCGGGCCGTACGCCGCCGAAGACGCCGACATCACCCTGCGCCTGCATCAAACGCTGTTCGACAAGCTCAGCGCGATTCCGAGCCTGGCCGGCGTGCTGACCGACATTGAGATCCCGCTGGTGCCAGTGCTGGCGCGCATCGAACGCCAGGGCGCGTTCGTCGATGCCGAGTTGCTGGGCATTCAGAGCATCGAGCTGGGCAACAAAATGGTCGCGCTGGAGCGTGAGGCCTTCGAAATTGCCGGGGAGGAATTCAACCTCGGATCGCCGAAGCAGCTGGGCGTGATTCTTTATGAAAAGCTCGGCCTGCCGGTGCTGAAGAAAACCGCCAAAGGCCAGCCGTCCACCGCTGAAGAAGTGTTGGCGAAACTCGCCGAAGACGATCACCGCTTGCCGAAGGTGCTGATGGAGCACCGCTCGATGAGCAAGCTGAAAAGCACCTACACCGATCGCCTGCCGGAGCAGATCAACCCGCGCACCGGGCGCATCCACACCTCGTATCACCAGGCTGTGGCCTCGACCGGGCGCCTGTCCTCCAGTGATCCGAACCTGCAGAACATTCCGGTGCGCACTGCCGAAGGCCGACGCATTCGTCAGGCGTTCGTCGCACCCAAAGGCTACAAACTGCTGGCGGCGGACTATTCGCAGATCGAACTGCGGATCATGGCGCACCTGTCCCGTGACGAAGGCCTGATGAACGCCTTCCGCAACAATCTCGACGTGCACACTGCAACCGCTGCCGAAGTATTCAAGGTCGAGCTTGATCAAGTGACATCCGACCAGCGTCGCAGCGCCAAGGCGATCAACTTCGGCCTGATCTACGGCATGGGCGCGCAGAAGCTCGGCAAGGACATCGGCGTCGACACCAAGACCGCCAAGGCTTACATCGACACCTACTTCGCCCGTTATCCAGGCGTGCGCGAATACATGGAGCGTACCCGCGCGCAAGCGGCGGATCAGGGTTACGTCGAAACCTTCTTCGGGCGTCGCCTGTATTTGCCGGAGATCAACTCGAACAAGCCGCAGGAACGCGCCGCCGCTGAACGCACGGCGATCAACGCGCCGATGCAGGGCACGGCCGCGGACATCATTAAGAAAGCCATGGTGGCTGTGGATAACTGGCTGGCGACGTCGGGTCTGGACGCGCGGGTCATCCTGCAAGTGCACGACGAACTGGTGCTGGAGGTTCGCGAGGATCTGGTCGAGCAGGTCAGCGCCGAAATTCGTACGCACATGAGCGAAGCGGCGAACCTGGATGTGCCGCTGCTGGTGGAAGTTGGCGTGGGCAACAACTGGGATGAGGCGCACTGAGTCATTGTTGCGCAACCGTCGCCGCGACCTACCGTCGCGGCAACTGCCGGGAATCCGGCTTAGATCGAAAGGCGCTTGAGGCTATTCCAAAGCTTTTTGAAAAAAATCTGAACTAATCTGTCGATCGAACACTCAGAGGTACTGAATGGCTGGTGAAGCCCTTCGATGCTCCTATGTTGTGTTAAGTGTTGGCAGATATCTGAACCCCGCCCTAGCGGTTCGGAACTTGAACCCCGGAATTTCTCCCTCCCCAATGAAATCCGGGGCTTTTTTTGCCAAAAAATCGGCTGTAGCGCGGCCATGCTGCGTTAAAAGCATCGCTAAAAATGCTCATTTAGGTCCCCTAAACTCCGCTTTTTAGCGCTACTTTTGCCTTGCCTGGCCACACTACAGCCAATTTTTCCCCATTCTGAATTTACTCGGCAGCGGCCTCGGCGCCTTTGTCTGCCAGTTCCATCCAGTCGGCCAACACAGTGTAGGCCTCTTCCAGGCCCATGCGTTTTGGTGCGGAGAACAACTGGATGGTGATCGAGTCGCCCCAGCCTTTGCGGATTTCCGACTGTACTTTCAGCAGGGTGTTCTTGGCTGCGCCGTAGGTGAGCTTGTCGGCCTTGGTCAGCAGGATGTGCATCGGCATGCCGGCGGCGACGGCCCAGTCGAGCATCAGCAGGTCGAAGTCGGTCATCGGATGGCGGATGTCCATCATCAGAATCAGACCTTTCAAACTCTCCCGACCACCGAGGTAAGCCTCGAGGTGGCGCTGCCAGTGTTGCTTGAGCGGGATCGGTACTTTTGCATAACCGTAGCCCGGCAGGTCGACCAGACGGCGATCATCGTCTAGCTTGAAGAAGTTCAACAGCTGTGTGCGACCCGGAGTTTTCGAGGTGCGCGCCAGGCTGGCGTGAGTCAGGGTGTTCAGCGCGCTGGATTTGCCAGCGTTGGAACGACCGGCAAACGCCACTTCGAAGCCTTCGTCGTCTGGGCATTGATCGACTTTGGCGGCACTGAGCATGAACGTGGACTGTTGGCACAGGCCGAGGATGGGATTCTTGAGTTGCATGGGATTTCCGATGTGGGCGGCGCCGGGATTGGGCGCGGAACGCGGTGTCGCTTCCGTTTCAGTGACGCCAGTATATAATGCCGCAGATTTTGTGTGTGCTTTGTCCCAGCGAAGGATGAAGTTCACGAGAGCGACAGACTTTGATTGCGCATTAGAACGCAGAACGCTCTCAACCCTGAAAAGGTCGTTTTATGACGAAATGGCTGCTGGCTGCCGGAGTCTTGATGCCGCTTTACAGCGCACAGGCTACACAGGATCCGGAAGCTGTGTACAACCGTGTTTGTGGTGCCTGTCATTCCGGCCAACTACCCATGGCGCCCGCAAGAGGCGATCAGGAAGCTTGGACGCCGAGGTTGGCGAAAGGTATGGGGACGCTGGTGCAACACGTGACCCAGGGTTTCAAGGCGATGCCGCCGCGTGGTTTGTGCATGGACTGCAGTGCCGAGGATTACCAGGCCATCATCCTTTGGATGAGCGAGAGTAAGCCCGGTCCATAACTTAACCCTTAGCCGTAGTTGGATTAGCTGATGAACAAATTGATCGTGAGTCTGCTGTTGACCGTGGGAATTTCAGGTGTCGCCCATGCTGCCGGCGATGCCGCAGCAGGCCAGGCCAAAGCTGCCGTGTGCGGAGCCTGCCATGGCCCGGACGGCAACAGCATGGCGCCAAACTTTCCGAAACTGGCAGGTCAAGGTGAACGCTACCTCGACAAGCAATTGCACGACATCAAGTCGGGCAAGCGCGTGGTGCTGGAAATGACCGGGCTGCTGACCAACCTGAATGACCAGGATCTGGCCGACATCGCTGCGTACTTCGCCAGCCAGAAAGGCAGCGTCGGCGCCGCCGATCCGAAGATCGTCGCTCGCGGTGAAGCGCTGTTCCGTGGCGGCAATCTGGAAAAAGGTCTGCCAGCCTGCACCGGCTGCCACTCGCCGAACGGCTCCGGCAATGCCGCCGCAGGCTTCCCACACTTGGGTGGCCAGCACGCTCAATACATCGCCAAGCAACTGACCGATTTCCGCAAGGAAGACGGCGGTCGCGCCAACGACGGCGACGCAATGACCATGCGCACCATCGCACGCAAGCTGAGCGACGAAGACATCGCTGCGGTTTCCAGCTACATCCAGGGCCTGCACTGAGGCCCTGATTCGAGTGTTGCACGAGGCGCGTAACGCCGGTCACGTTAACGCTCGATTAATCCTTCGCAGCAAGTATAAAAAGGGTGGCTTTGGCCGCCCTTTTTTGTGGCCGCTGCCGTTACACTACAGCACTCATGCCCGCCAGGATCTGTGTCGAAACAGGTCGAGCGAGGCGACCCAAATTGTTCAGGAGTAAAGCATGCGTAATCTGATCATCAGCGCCGCCCTCGTCGCTGCCAGCCTGTTCGGCGTCACCGCCCAGGCCGCTGAAGCCCCTGCCGCCCCTTACGTCGAACTGGCCAACCCGGTGCCGGTGGCAAAGCCTGGCAAAATCGAAGTGGTCGAGCTGTTCTGGTACGGCTGCCCGCATTGCTACGCTTTTGAGCCAGTGATCAATCCATGGGTTGAAAAACTGCCGTCCGACGTCAACTTCGTGCGCATTCCCGCCATGTTCGGCGGCCCATGGGACGCTCACGGCCAGATGTTCCTGACTCTGGAAGCCATGGGTGTCGAGCACCAGGTGCACAACGCCGTGTTCAACGCGATCCAGAAAGAACACAAGAAGCTCACCGACAAGAACGACATGGCTGACTTCCTCGCCACTCAAGGCGTGGACAAGGACAAGTTCCTCGCCACTTTCGACTCGTTCGCTATCAAAGGCCAGATCGTCAAGGCCCGTGAGCTGGCGAAGAAGTACGAAATCACTGGCGTGCCAACCATGATCGTCAATGGTAAATACCGCTTCGACATCGGCTCTGCCGGTGGTGCCGAGCAAGCCCTGAAACTGGCTGACGATCTGGTCGCCAAAGAGCGAGCGGCTAACAAGGCTGCTGCCAACTAAGCGCGGCATTCGCCATGCGCCGCTGGAAGTCCGAACGCATCGTTGGCCTGCATGATCCGCAGGTCAACGAGCATCATCTGGCGTCTACGGGCCTGCCCGCAGACCAGCGTCTGCGCTTGCTCAGTTTCAACATTCAGGTCGGCATCAGCACCGAGCGCTATCGGCATTACCTGACCCGCAGCTGGCAGCATCTGCTGCCCCACACCGGGCGTTCCGGCAATCTGCAGAAGATCGGTGACCTGCTCGGCGACTTCGATCTGGTCGCGCTGCAGGAAGCCGATGGCGGCAGCCTGCGCTCGGGCTACGTCAATCAGGTCGAACATCTGGCCCACCTCGGCGCCTTTCCCTACTGGTATCAACAACTCAATCGCAACCTCGGTCGACTGGCCCAGCACAGCAACGGCGTGCTCAGTCGCCTGAAGCCGTGGGCGATCGAGGATCACCCGCTGCCCGGCCCGAAAGGTCGCGGCGCGATCCTGCTGCGCTTCGGCGAAGGTCCGGAAGCGCTGGTGGTGGTGATGATGCACCTGGCCCTCGGCGCGCGGACGCGCAGCCTGCAACTGGCCTACATTCGTGATTTGATCAGCGGTTACAAGCATCAGGTGCTGATGGGCGACATGAATACCCATGCCAGCGATCTGCTCGAACACTCGCCGTTACGCGATCTCGGCCTGCTGGCCCCGCAGGTGGAAGCGACCTTCCCCAGCTGGCGCCCACAGCGTTGCCTTGATCATATTCTGCTCAGCCCGACCCTGACCCTGGAAAAGGTCGAGGTGCTGGCCCAGCCCATTTCCGATCACCTGCCGGTCGCGGTGGAAATTCGTCTGCCGGGTTCGCTCACGGCCGACGCATTGCCCGCGTTGAGCCCTGCCCCTCGCGGAACCTGTGAATGAGCGACGACGCCCAGCGCTGGAAAGAGAAGTACCTCAAGAGCATCGAACAGCAGGAAAAGCTCGAACGCCGCTGGGCCGCGCGACTCGACCTGCTGCGGCGCGGTCTGGTGCGCAGCACGCTGGCGGCCGAGGGCACCGACAAGGTCGTCGATCAGTGCATGAAGGAAATGCGCGAAGTCGTGCGCACCGATGACATGGACGCCGGCCTCGCCGCCCTGCTGCCGCGTCTGGAAAAAGCCGTGCTCGACTCCGAGCAGCGCCGTGAGACCCGCATTGATCAGGTCAGCACCGCGCTCACCGCGCTGGTCACCCAGTTGCAGGCCCTGCAACTGCCGCGCGAAGTCGCGCAACCGCTGAAGAAATTCGCCAAGCAACTGGACAGCCGCGTCGGTCAGGCACGGGAAATGCCGCTGCTGCTGAGCGAACTCAGTGGCTTGCAGGGCAAGGCCTTGAGTCAGTTGGAAACGCCAGCCGAGCCTGGCCGGCCGGGGCTGTTGCAGCGTTTGTTTGGCAGCCGTGACGGTGAGGAAGCCGTTGCACCGGCGGCCGACATACCAGCCACACCAGTGCCGCAACCGGTCGAAGCCCGGCAACCTGAACCGGAGCCTGCGCAATCGGCACCGGTGGCCAACGCGGAGCCAGCAATCGCAGCGCCCGAGACCGTCATCGAGGCGCCCGCCCAGACGCCGCCTGATGAGCCGCAAGTCGTTGCGTTCGCTGCGCCTGTGGTCGTCGTTGAAGCCGAGCCAGTGCAGGTTGAACCAGCCGCTGACGCCGAGATGACCGTCGCTGCGCCAGCAACCGAGGCGTTCAACCCCGATGAACTGATCCACCCCGGCGATACGTCGCCGCTGATCCTCGATAGCCTGCCCCTGCCCGAACCGATTGCTCAGGCCTTGGCCGCCATCGACCCGGAGCAGCCGGAACACGACATCCTCTTCGCTCTGCCGGATTCCCCGGAGCCGTCCTACAGCTCCGTAGCCAGACATATCGAAGACACGCTGATCGGCCTGCTCGACGACCTGACCCTGCCCGAGCGCCACCGGCCGCAAGCCGAAGCCATGCGCGAGCGGCTCAAACACGGGTTGAACTGGTACGAACTGTTGCCGATCCTCGACGATCTCGCGACTTTGATGCTGGCGATTACCGATAGCGGTCAGCACGAATTCGAAGCCTATCTGCAACAGCTCAACGAACGCCTTGAAGCGTTTCAGAGCAACCTGCAAGCGGCCAGCGAGGGGCATGCCGACAACAGCTCGGCGGCGCGGGCCATGGACACGCAGATTCGCGAGCAGGTCGACGGCTTGCAGAGCAGCGTCCAGCAAGCGGCGGACCTCGACGACCTCAAGCATGTGCTGGAGAATCATCTGGAAGGCCTGCTGGGAACGATGGACCAGCACCAGAAGCAGCGCGACGCCCGCGAACAGGAAGTCGCCGCCAGGCTGAAGAGCCTGTCGGAGCGGGTCGCGCATATGGAGCAGGAAGCCTTGGGTTTCCGCGAACACCTTGAGGAACAGCGGCAGAAAGCCCTGATCGATCCGTTGACCGGCCTGCCTAACCGCGCGGCGTGGAGTGAACGCCTCGAGCATGAAATCCAGCAATGGCAGCAGCACGGCAACACCCTTAGCCTGGCCATGCTTGACCTTGATCACTTCAAGCGGATCAACGACAGCTACGGCCATCTGGCCGGCGACAAAGTGCTGAAGATCATCGCCACGGTATTGCGCAAACGCCTGCGCGGCTCGGATTTCATCGCCCGTTTTGGTGGTGAAGAGTTCGTGCTGTTGCTGCCCGCGACGCCGCCAGCGGTGGGCGCGAAACTGCTGGAAACCCTGCGCGCGGCGATCGAAGCCTGCCCGTTTCACTTCAAGGGCGAGCGAGTGACCATCACCATATCGATGGGGCTGGCCTCGTTCAGGGTGGGAGAACATAGCGATCTGGTGCTGAAAAGAGCCGATCAGGCGCTGTACAGGGCAAAAAACGCCGGGCGCAACCGAGTGGAGCTCGGCTAAGGCAATTGTTCCATTTTGTTTAAATCCGCCCGCTGGCGGACTCTGGGCAAATCTGTACGTTACACTGTTGCATTATCGTCTTTTGCGTATCGTCCTCTGCCATGAAATTCCTTGCCCTTGTTGCTTCGCTGCTCGTCCTCGCCGGTTGCGCCAGCGGCCCGCGTTACGACACCAGCCACCCTTCGGCCAATTACGACAGCCGCATCCAGTTCGTTGTGGTGCATTACACCTCGGCGTCGCTGGAGCGTTCGCTGCAACTGCTGACCCATGGCGACGTCAGTAGCCATTACCTGATCGGCGATGACAAGAACGCCACCGTGTACAAGCTGATGGACGAAAACCAGCGCGCCTGGCACGCCGGCGAAAGTCAGTGGCAGGGCCGTACCTGGCTGAACTCCAGTTCCATCGGCATCGAAATCGTCAATCCCGGCTACAAGGACACCCCGACCGGGCGCCTGTGGTATCCGTACAGCGAAGCGCAGATCCAGTCGTTGATCACCCTGCTCAAGGACATCAGCAAACGCAACGGCATCAGCCCGCGGCACATCATCGGTCACAGCGACATCGCGCCGTTGCGCAAGCTTGATCCGGGGCCACTGTTCCCCTGGAAACGTCTCGCCGCCGAAGGCCTTGGCCTGTGGCCGAACGAGCAAGCGGTGGCGCGTCAGCAGGCTATTTTTGACAGCAACCCGTTGCCGGAGATCGGCTGGTTCCAGGCGCAACTCGCGCGTCTGGGTTACGACACGCCGCAGACTGGCGAACTGGACGTCGCCACGCGCCATGTCCTCGCCGCGTTCCAGATGCATTACCGCCCTGCCCGCTTCGACGGCACCCCGGATGCACAAACCGCAGCACTTCTGCTGGTTCTCAATCAGACAAAATAATGACGCCCGCCCGACGGTCAGGGCGAAATCGCAATCAGCAGCTATAACTCATGGTAATTCTTCGGAAAATCCCTGATGGCTGCGACCCGAGAGACGCTGCGTAGCTGGTTTTATCGCCCTGTTTTTTTGGCGATGATCGCGGCTGTCCTCAGCGCCAGCCTGCTGATCGCCGGCGGTATGTTCGCGGCGATGCGCCAGATGGAAATGCGCGAGAGCCAGGAAATGAACGCCCAAGGCGAGCGCTTCCTCGCGCGCCTCGAACAATTGTTCGGCCAGTTGCGCGAAAGTCTCGACGACCTTGAAGCCCAGCCGTTGCGCGGCTGCGACGAAGAAATGATCGCGACCCTGCAGCAAGTCACCTTCAACTACCGCTTCGTCTACGAAGCCGCGTACATGGACGCCTCGCGGTTCTGCTCCAACCGTCCGCGCCAGGAAGGTCTGTCGTTGGTGCGCGCGCCGGACATTCAGGGTCCGACCTACAGCTATTGGCTGAACACCACCACCGAACCCGATGAAAACCGCGCGGCGCTGATGCTCGGTCGCGGTAACTTTCGTGTCGCTACCTCGCGCGGGCATTTGACCGACATGGTCGATCTGTCACCCGGCAGCAGCCTGCTGGTGGTACTCGATCACGGCACTCGCGCGATTCCGGTGCTCGGCACCGCACAGGCCTGGCCACCGACCGAACCCTGGCCACCGAAGAGCCCTAATGCGCTGCAAGTCACGCAAACGCGGCTGATCTATCGCATGCCCACCGACAACCCGGAATATCAATTGGTGCTGATTACGCCGCGCACGGGCATGCACGTCCCGGCGGTGTGGTGGTGGCTGTTGCCGGTGTGCCTGATCGCCGGGGCCGTTGTCGGCTTTCTGACCTTGCTACTGGTGCGTCAGCGCCAGTCGCTGGATGCCGAGCTGCACGGGGCGATCCGCCGGGGTGAGTTGCAGGTGCTGTATCAGCCGATCTTCGATCTCGACAGCCGCAACTGCGTCGGCGCCGAAGCGCTGCTGCGCTGGCGGCGCCCGGACGGCACGCTGACCAGCCCCGACCTGTTTATTCCCATGGCGGAGAACACCGGGCAGATCAGGCAGATGACCGACTTCGTGTTGCAGCGTCTGCTCGAACAACTGGGGCAGTTACTGCGCGCCAATCCGCAGCTGTATATCTCGGTGAACCTCGCGGCCTGCGATGTCATGGTGCCGCGCATCGGCCAGGTCATGGCGCGGCTGCTCGCGCTGCACCGTGTCGCCGCGCGGCAGATAGCCTTCGAAGTCACTGAGCGGGGCCTGATTGATGTGGTGGTGGCGCGGGAAAACCTGCAAGCCTTGCGCGACGTCGGCCATCAGGTGCTGATCGATGATTTCGGCACCGGCTATTGCAGCCTCGCCTATCTGCAGACCTTGCCGGTGGACTGCCTGAAGATCGATAAGGCGTTCATCGATGCGCTCGGCCATGACGCGGCGAGCAGCGGCGTCGCTCCGCACATCATTCACATGGCGCAGGCGCTGGATCTGAAAGTGATTGCCGAAGGCATCGAGCTGGAATCCCAAGCCGCACTGCTCAGCAGTGAGGGGGTCAAGTTCGGTCAGGGCTGGCTGTTCGCCCACGCACTGAGCGCCGTGCAGTTCATCGA
Source organism: Pseudomonas sp. AC083 (assembly GCF_979253165.1). NCBI lineage: Bacteria > Pseudomonadati > Pseudomonadota > Gammaproteobacteria > Pseudomonadales > Pseudomonadaceae > Pseudomonas > Pseudomonas sp. AC083. The sequence continues at coordinate 309,266 of NZ_CEEDDH010000004.1, read as the reverse complement.
ACTGATCACCCGTGGACGACGCCTGGCCGGACGGCGTATGGATGATGAAGCCTAGACGGCCAGCGCCATGTAGAACTGGGTGCCCTGCCCCGGCCGCGAATAAACGCCCATGCGCCCGCCGTGCAACTGGACGATTTCCTTGCACAGCGCCAGGCCAAGCCCGGCACCGCCCTTCTTGCGTCCAACTTGCACGAACGGTTCGAAGATCCGCCCCTGCTGGCCGTAGGCAATGCCCTCGCCATTGTCTTCGACGCTGATGATGACCCGCTCGCCATGGCGGCGTGCCTGCAAACGGATCTGCCCGTCGCGGGCGGTGTGCCGCAGGGCGTTGTCGATCAAGTTGTCGAGGACGCGATCAAGTTGCGCCTGATCAGCCTGCAACCTCGGCAGCGGCCCTTGAATCTCGACGTTCAGCGCAACACCTTTGGCCGCAGCCACGTCAGCAAAGCGCAGCTGCGCCTGCTCCAGCAAGTCTTCAATGGAACATGGCGCCAGGGTGAGTTTCTGTAGACCGTTCTGGTAGCGCGAGAAATTCAGCAAGTCGTTGATCAACTGCATCAGACGCTGCATTTCTTCGTTGACCGTATCCAGCAGGTCAGCTTCGCGCGATTCCGCCGGGAACTTGGCCCGCTCGCGAAACAGCCCGAAGGCCATGTGCATGCCGGTGACCGGCGTGCGCAGCTCGTGGGAAGCGCGCAAGACAAACTCACTGCGCACGCGCTCGAACGCGCGTTGCTCGGTGACATCGTGCAGCACCATCACCGCGCCGAGAATATGCCCCTGGGTATGACTGACCGGCGTCAGGCTGTAGGTCAGCAGGCGCGATTCGCCATCGACTTCGATACTCAGATCTTCCGGCGCGCGCTCCAGCGTGCCGCCGCGCAGGACCAATTGCAGTTGTGCATCCAGTTCCGGGCGGCCGAGCGCGGTGCCCAAGCCTTGGCCGAGCCGGTCGTCTTCCCAGCCCAACTGGCGCTGAGCCACCGGGTTGAGGTGTTCGAGCTGGCCTTGGCGGTCGATCATCAGCAAGCCGTCGTCGATGCTGTCGAGCACCGCTTGCAAGCGCTGCTGACCGGCCAACAGTTCGTCGACATTCATCGCCTGGTGTTCGCGCAACGCCTCGGCCATCAGGCCGAAGCGTCGCGACAGCAGGTTGACTTCCATGGCCGTGGAAATCGGCAGGGTCACGTCATAGTTGCCCTGGCCGATGTTGTCGGCAGCCTTGGCCAGCGCTTCGATCGGCGCGCCGAAGCGTCGGGCGATGCCTTGGGCGGTGACGAAACCGATGATCAGCACCGCCAGCCCGACCAGGCCAAGCAGCCCAGCAATCAGCAACGCGCGTTCACGGGCAGCGTGCTGGACCGCGTTAATGGTTTCCAGCGCATGTTTGTGCTCAGCAATCAGGCCATTACGAAGAATGTTGAAGCGCTCGCGGAAATCCGCGGTGGTACTGGCGTTCTTCGCCGCTTCGGCGGTCACGTCGAATGAGGCGAGGAAGTTCAGGTAATCGGCCTTGGCCTGGCGGAAACCGTAAGGCTGGTCATCGCCCTCCTGCTGCTGAGCGATGCCTTGGTCGAGCAACTCGAAGTAGTGCTGCCTGGACGCTTCGAACGCAACGGGATCAGGCTTTTCGGCGAGCATGATGATCAATTGATCACCGAGGGTCTGGCGCAGCTTGAGGCCCAGATCCAGGGTGACGAAGTTGCTGCGCACCAGCGCTTCCTGTGACCCGGCCATCTGCATCACGCTGACCAGCCCGAGCAAGAGCCCGAGCAAGGCCACAGTGATCAACGCAGAAATGCTCAGGAACAGGCGCGTGCGCAGCTTGATCGCCAGTTTCATCGCGCAGTGCTCACAGGTTGTACTGCTTGCGTTTGCGATACAGGGTCGAGGCGTCGATGCCGAGGGTTTTCGCCGCTTGGTCCAGGGTGCCGGCGGTGGCCAGCACCGCGCCGATGTGCGCTTTCTCCAGCTCGTCCAAGCTCAGCGCCGCGCCGACCCGTGGCGCGTTGTTGGCCGGTTGTTCGGCCATGCCCAGGTGGCTGATTTCCACGCGTTCCTGCGGGCAGATGATGCTCGCTCGCTCGACCACGTTGCGCAGTTCGCGAATATTGCCCGGCCAGCGATAACCGAGCAGCGCTTCGCGCGCCTCATCGCTGAAGCCGCGCGCCGGACGCGCGTACTCTTTGACGAAACGCGCAAGGAAACGATCGGCGAGGGTCAGGATGTCTTCGGCGCGCTCGCGCAATGGCGGTAGATGCAGGGTGATGACGTTGAGGCGATAGAGCAGGTCTTCACGGAAACGTCCGTCGCGGACCATGTCTTCGAGATTGAGGTTGGTGGCGGCGAGGATGCGCACATCGGCGCGGCGAGTGACCGGATCGCCGACCCGCTCGTATTCCTTGTCCTGGATGAAGCGCAGCAACTTGGGTTGCAAAGTCAGCGGAAAGTCGCCGATCTCGTCGAGAAACAGCGTACCGCCGTCCGCCTGGTTGACCCGACCCAAAGTACTCTCGCTGGCGCCGGTGAACGCGCCACGGCTGTGGCCAAACAGCTCGCTTTCCATCAGCTCGGCAGTCAGCGACGGGCAGTTGATAGTGACGCAGGATTTCTTCTCGCGCTTGCTCCAGCCGTGAATCGCACGGGCCAGTTCACCTTTACCCGTGCCGGACTCGCCAAGGATAAGAATGTTGGCGTCGGTGCTTGCGACCTGCCGGGCCGTTTCCAGCACGACTTTCATCGCCGGGCTGTGGGAATCGAGACCGTCTTTCGGTTTGCGGATCTCGCCTTCCAGCGCTTCAAGGCGCGCGGAGAGCTGGCGTACTTCCAGCTGCTTGGCGGTGGCCAGGCGCAGTTGATCAGGGCTGCACGGCTTGACCAGATAATCGGCGGCGCCAGCCTGAATGGCATCAACCGCGGTGTCGACCGCCGAGTGGGCGGTGACGATCACTACGCGCATCCACGGCGCCTGAATGCGCATCTGCGCGAGGACGTCGAGACCGTTGTCCTCGCCCAGGCGCAAATCAAGGAAGCACAGATCGAAGACCTGACGTTGCAGCAAAGCATCGGCCTGGGCTGCGCTATTGGCGGTGGCTACCGTATAGCCTTCGTCTTCGAGGCAATAACGAAACGTACGCAGGATGGCGGATTCATCGTCCACCAGCAGAATGCGGCCTTGTTGCTCAGTGGCAGATTCCATTTTTCCTACGCTCCATAGTGATTAGTCTTGGGTTAGTCCCGGAAAAATCGGGCAAGTTGCATGGTTGATTCTGAACGATACCAGCCATAGGAGGGTAGCTCTCTACTGCCATAACGGCCAATTCATTGATTTCGTTGGGTTTTAAAACATTCTGCGTTTTGCAGGGCAGATCCTGCGTCCTCTTCTGACATCTGCGTACCGGTAGCAATTCCATATCATCGAAATTTCCCACGAAATAATCGTGCATTGCGCACGACCGCAGAAGAGCCATCGTGCAGGATGCGTCTTAGGAAATTTCTCAACCACGTATAACTCATTGTTTTCATTGGTTTTTTCACAGATGAAAAAACTGGCATGCAGGCTGCAATACCTCACTCAGCCCGGGCAGAACAGCACTGCCCCAACCGAACAAGCGTGAGGAACACAGGATGACTCGCCCAATCGCCGCCCAAGTACGTATTTCGCCACTGCAGATCCAGCAAGGTCTGTTCGGTGTACTGGCGTTGCTGATCACCCTGATCGTTTGCCAGCAGTACATGAGCTGGGAAAACAGCCGCAAACCCGAGCCACTGATTTCGATGCAGCACAGCACTCAAACGCACTTCAGTGCCGTGAGCAGCAGCCAGGTTGAAAACGCTTCGATGCACATGATCGATGTCGACCAGCCGCAACCGCTGGATCAATTGCCACGGGAAGAGCGCTGGGTTTTCTAAGCCTTTGAATACATTCGGGCGCGTAGCGCCGGAAACCGGAAACACCCCTAAATAGAGAAGTAAGGAGAATCACCATGTTGAGCTGGGCAATTACATTCTTGATCATTGCCATCATCGCCGCCGTTCTGGGCTTCGGTGGTATCGCGGGCACCGCCACGGGTATCGCCAAGATTCTCTTTGTCGTGTTCCTGGTGATGTTCATCGCTTCCTTCTTCTTTGGCCGTCGCGGCCGAGGTTAACGATGATCGGTCTCAAGACATTGGCCGCCGCCCTGCTTCTGGGCGGCAGTGCCATGGCCATGGCGGCCAATGACGGCCAGACCCGGGTCAACGAACTGCTCGCCTCCGACGCGCAGTACCGTGAAACCTGGGAAGGCGTGATCAAAAAGGAAGAGCGCGTACCGGAATGGGTGATCAACCTGTCCGGCACCTCCGAACAACAGATGGATGCCGTTACGGAAGATGGCGATCAGTATCTGGTCGGCCCGCTCTGCGAGAGTCAGGACAAGTGTCTGAATCACCGTTTGATCGTGGCCTTCAGCTTCGACAAGGATGACGCCTACGCCATGCTGGTCGATGTGCCGGAAGGTCTGCCGCAGGACAAGTCGCCGACGCGACACGCGACTTATCGCTTCTTCGGCAAACCTGATCAGGGCATGCAGGATCTGCTGATGGAAACCCTGAAGAAAGATCCGAAGTGGTACTGACGCAGGATGCGCAACGGTTTCGAACACGAAAGCAGCGCCCCGCTGCTTTCCATTGCACCGCCCGATGAGGGTCGGTGCATGACCAGGGGGCCGGGATGTTCTGACTGATACAGGGTCGGAGTGACCTACGGGTACAGGGAGTACCTGCGCAAGGGCCGGGTCAGGGTAAAAGCTGCGCCGCAGGTTCGTCGACCCGGTGGTCTGACGAATCTGCGCTGGGCTTTGAATCCGCTAAAACATTGATCCAGCACGCCAAATTCCTTTTTTCAATCGTCGACACTGCGAGGAAAACATTTCGCGGTGTTTCCTGGCGACCGTATATCGATAAAGATCGCGCTCGTTCCGTGTGACTTCTAGTCTTGCGATTCAGACTTTTTCCGGAAATTTCCGCCGGTTTTGCCTGTGCGAAATTTAACCAGCCCACGCTGTAACGGCCGGTTCACGGCACTTATGCCGGCACAAATGTCACAATCGAACCGCTTGGGACGCCAGTTTCAAATGAAAAAGCTCATGCCGATTAGGCATAGGGTAGGCGTTTACGGCATTAGACGGCGCCACCTTGCATCGGAATAGTTGCGCCTTTTTTCGCCCGCCGAAGAGCCGTAAACAAGCGCTTCGGGGCACCTTATACGGAGGCAGATGCACAGACTTTTCCGCTGATGAGCGTTCCAGTTCCTGCATGTGCCTGAGTCAAACGCAAGTAAGGGTAAAGATAATGAAGAAGGCAAAAATCAGCCTCGCCTGGCAGATCCTCATCGGTCTGATTCTGGGGATTGCAATTGGTGCGTTGCTCAACCACTTCAGTGCTGAAAAGGCCTGGTGGATCAGCAATGTCCTGCAACCGGCAGGCGATATCTTTATCCGTCTGATCAAGATGATCGTGATCCCGATCGTCATTTCCTCGCTGATCGTCGGCATCGCTGGCGTCGGCGACGCCAAGAAACTCGGGCGTATCGGCCTGAAGACGATCATCTATTTCGAGATCGTCACCACCATCGCCATCGTTGTCGGCCTGGTGCTGGCCAACGTGTTCCATCCGGGCACCGGCATCGACATGAGCACCCTGGGCACGGTGGATATCTCCAAGTACCAGGCGACCGCCGCCGAAGTGCAGCATGAACATGCATTCATCGAAACCATCCTCAACCTGATCCCGTCGAACATCTTCGCGGCCATGGCTCGCGGCGAAATGCTGCCGATCATCTTCTTCTCCGTGCTGTTCGGTCTCGGCCTGTCGAGCCTGCAGTCGGACCTGCGCGAGCCGCTGGTGAAGATGTTCCAGGGCGTTTCGGAAAGCATGTTCAAAGTCACCCACATGATCATGAACTACGCCCCGATCGGCGTATTCGCACTGATCGCGGTGACCGTGGCCAACTTCGGCTTCGCCTCGCTGCTGCCGCTGGCGAAACTGGTGATCCTGGTTTACGTCGCCATCGCCTTCTTCGCCTTCGTCGTGCTGGGCCTGATCGCCAAGCTGTTCGGCTTCTCGGTGCTCAAGCTGATGCGCATCTTCAAGGATGAGCTGGTGCTGGCCTACTCCACCGCCTCCTCGGAAACCGTGCTGCCACGTGTCATCGAGAAGATGGAAGCCTACGGCGCGCCGAAAGCCATCTGCAGCTTTGTGGTACCGACCGGTTACTCGTTCAACCTCGACGGCTCGACCCTGTACCAGTCGATTGCGGCGATCTTCATTGCCCAGCTGTATGGCATTGACCTGTCGATCAGCCAGCAACTGCTGCTGGTGTTGACGCTGATGGTCACCTCCAAAGGCATCGCCGGCGTACCGGGCGTGTCCTTTGTAGTGCTGCTGGCGACTCTGGGCAGCGTCGGCATCCCGCTTGAAGGCCTGGCGTTCATCGCCGGTGTCGACCGCATCATGGACATGGCCCGTACCGCACTGAACGTGATCGGTAATGCTCTGGCGGTGCTGGTCATCGCGCGCTGGGAAGGCATGTACGACGACGCCAAGGGCGAGCGCTACTGGAACTCCCTGCCGCACTGGCGCAGCAAGGAAAAACTGCCGGCTGGCGAAATTTCCAAGAACTGATGCAAAACCCTGTGGGAGCGAGCCTGCTCGCGAAGACGGTGTATCAATCTACAGAGATATTGAATGTGCCGGCCTCTTCGCGAGCAGGCTCGCTCCCACAGTGATTGATGCACGCCCCACCAACGAACCCCGGACCAATCCGGGGTTTGTCGTTTCTGGCGACCCCGCTATCATTCGCCGCATTCTTCGGGGGATTTGACTGATGCTTAATGGCCTGTGGCTTGGCTTCTTCATCGTTGCAGCCGTGTCGGCGCTGGCGCAGTGGCTGATCGGCGGCAACGCCGGGATCTTCGCGGCGATGGTGGAAAGCATTTTCGCCATGGCCAAGCTATCGGTCGAAGTCATGGTGCTGCTGTTCGGCACCCTCACCCTGTGGCTGGGCTTTCTGCGCATCGCCGAGAAAGCCGGAATCGTCGAGTGGCTGGCCAAGGTCCTCGGCCCGCTGTTTCTGCGGCTGATGCCGGAAGTCCCGCCCGGCCACCCTGCCCTTGGCCTGATCACGCTGAATTTCGCCGCCAACGGCCTCGGCCTGGACAACGCCGCCACGCCGATTGGCCTGAAAGCCATGAAAGCGTTGCAGGAGCTCAATCCCAGCGCCACCATCGCCAGCAACGCGCAGATCCTCTTTCTGGTGCTCAACGCCTCGTCGCTGACCCTGCTGCCCGTGACCATCTTCATGTACCGCGCCCAGCAAGGCGCGCCGGATCCGACGCTGGTGTTCCTGCCGATTCTGCTGGCGACCAGTTGCTCGACTATCGTCGGTTTTCTCTCCGTAGCTTTCATGCAACGCCTGCGCATCTGGGACCCGGTGGTGCTCGCCTATCTGCTGCCCGGCGCGCTGATCCTTGGCGGCTTCATGGCGCTGCTCGGCACGCTTTCCGCGACAGCGCTGGCGGGATTATCGTCGATCCTCGGCAATCTCACGCTGTTCGGCCTGATCATGCTGTTTCTGCTGATCGGCGCGCTGCGCAAGGTCAAGGTGTACGAAGCGTTCGTCGAAGGCGCGAAAGAAGGCTTCGATGTGGCGAAGAACCTCTTGCCGTATCTGGTCGCGATGCTGTGTGCGGTTGGCGTGCTGCGCGCCTCTGGTGCGCTGGATTTCGGCCTGGACGGTATTCGTCATCTGGTCGAATGGGCCGGCTGGGACACGCGCTTCGTCGATGCGCTGCCTACGGCGATGGTCAAACCGTTCTCCGGCAGCGCCGCGCGGGCGATGCTCATCGAGACCATGCAGACTTCCGGCGTCGACAGCTTCCCGGCGCTGGTCGCGGCGACGGTGCAGGGCAGTACCGAAACCACGTTCTATGTGCTGGCGGTGTACTTCGGCGCGGTGGGGATTCAACGCGCACGGCACGCGGTGGGGTGTGCGTTGCTGGCCGAGTTTGCCGGAGTGGTGGGCGCTATCGGCGTCTGCTACTGGTTCTTTGGTTGAGCAAAATTCCCATGTGGGAGCGAGCCTGCTCGCGAAGACGGAGTGTCAGTCAACGCTTAAGTGACTGATACACCGCTTTCGCGAGCAGGCTCGCTCCCACAGGAGTTGTGGTGTGTCAGCGCGGTTGCGGGGCCAGTTTCTGCCCTTGCTCCACGGCCCAGGCCACAACCTTGGCCGTAAGGCGATCACTGGCCTGGCCAAACCCGGCAACCACCGCTGGCACCTGCACATCATTCAACGACTGGCGTTCTTCAAAACGGCGGCGGGCGAGGATGCGCTGGTCATAGCCGCGCACCAGCAACGCATCGACCCGCACCACAACGCCGGCCTGGGTGCCCTGATATTCGGTCTGAAACGCCTGCAAACTGCCGCCCAGTTCCAGATCCGCCTGGAAGTTGCTGTCGTCGGTGCTCAGCAGCGTCACCCGACCATCCCGCGCGAAGCCATCGAGCAGGCGATTGCGCAGCAGCACCGGCGCCGGATCACTCCAGCGCGAGCCTTTGTAGCTGCTGATCACATCGCCCTGCGGGATCACGGCAATGCTCGGCCGGTTCAGTGCTTCGCTGGCCTGCAACTTATTCAAGCGCAGCGACCACGACTGCGTCGCCGCCGGGCTGGCCGAGGCGGGCGCTTGCGCGGCGGGCAGGCGGTAGACGTCCGAAGGTTCCGACTTGGGCAAGATCGAGCACGCGCCGATCAGGGTCAGGCCAGCGCCGAGCAGGGCGATTCGAGTCAGCTTCATGGGGTGAATTCCTTGTTCTTGTCGCTGCCCAGCAGGTAGCCGCTGGGGTTGGCCTCAAGGCGTTGGGAAATGGCGCGCAGCGAGGTCAGCGTCTCGCGCAGTTCGCGAATCGCCGGGGCCAGACCGTTTAGGCCTTGCATGCCGTTATCCAGCGAATTCTGGTTTTTGCTGAGCAAGCCGTTGATGGTCACGCTGCTTTGCTCCAGCGACTTCATCGCCTGCTCGGCGCTGCCCAGGGCCTGTTTGCCCTGATCGTTGAGCAGGCCGTTGGCGTTGCGCATCAGCAGTGAAGTCTGCTCAAGCATGCTGCCGGCCTGTTTGCCGACGGTCGCCAGTTGCTGCATGGCTTGTTTGATGTCGCCGCGCTGGTCGTTGATGGTGCCCGTGGTCTGTTCCAGATGGGCAAGGGTCTTGCTCACGCGCTCGACGTTTTCCGCGGAGAACATGTTGTTGGCGTTTTGCAGCAGGGCGCTGATGCCGGTCATCAAGTCGCTGCTGTCGTTGAGCAGACGTGAGATAGGCGAGGGCGAGGCGACCAGAGTTGGCAGCTTGCCGTCATGCCCGCGCAGTTTCGGGCTCTCGGGTGTGCCGCCGCTGAGCTGGATGATCGAGGTGCCGGTGATGCCGGTCAGCGCCAGTTTGGCCTGGGTGTCTTCCTTGACCGGCGTGTCGCCCGCCAGACGAATCCGCGCCAGCACCCGGCGCGGGTCCTGCGGGTCGAGGCGCAGGCTGACCACGTCTCCGACCTTGATCCCGCTGTACTGCACCGAGCTGCCCTTGGACAGACCGCTGACCGCCTCGTTGAACACCACTTCGTAATCCTTGAACTCGGTGTCGACGCTGGACTTTGCCAGAAACAGGCCGAAGAGCAGGGCGCCGGCCACGACGATCACCGTGAACAGGCCGATCAACACATGATGGGCTCGGGTTTCCATATCAGACCTCGTTGAGCTGTTTGGCGGCGTCCAGCGCCGAGCGGCCGCGCGGGCCGTGGAAGTATTCGTGAATCCACGCGTCGGCGGTTTCAGAGACGTCGTCGATAGGGCCGGCAACCAGCACTTTCTTTTGCGCCAGCACCGCCACGCGATCGGTGATGGTGTACAGCGTGTCGAGGTCGTGGGTGACCAGAAACACACTCAGACCCAACGCATCACGCAGGGTCAGGATCAATTGATCGAACTGCGCCGCGCCAATCGGATCGAGGCCGGCGGTGGGTTCGTCGAGAAACAGAATGTCCGGATCCAGCGCCAGGGCCCGCGCCAACGCCGCGCGCTTGATCATGCCGCCGGACAGCGACGCCGGGTATTTGTCCGCCGCCGACAACGGCAGCCCGGCCAGCGCCAGTTTCACCGCCGCCAGATGCTCGGCGTCGTGACGGCTGAGGCCGGCGTGTTCGATAAGCGGCAGGGCGACATTCTCGGTCACGGTCAGCGAGGAAAACAGCGCGCCTTTCTGGAACAACACACCAAAGCGCCTTTCGATCAATGAGCGTTCATGCTCGGGCAGATTCGGCAGGTTCTGGCCGAAGACCTTGACCATGCCTTCGCTGGGCCGATTCAGCCCGACGATGCTGCGCAGCAGCACCGATTTACCGGTACCGGAGCCACCGACCACGGCGAGAATTTCGCCCTTGTACACGTCCAGATCAAGGTTTTCGTGCACGCTTTGCGGACCGAAGCGATTGCACAGGCCACGGACTTCGATCACCGCCTCCGAGGGCGCGCGGGGTAGACGACTCACCAGCCCATCTCCATGAAAAACAGCGCAGCCACCGCATCAAGTACGATCACCACGAAAATCGACTGGACCACGCTGGAGGTGGTGTGCGCGCCGACCGATTCGGCGCTGCCGCTGACCTTGAAACCTTCCAGGCAACCGATCGCCGCAATCAGGAAGGCGAAGATCGGCGCCTTCACCAGCCCGACCAGAAAATGCTGAATGCCGATGTCCGATTGCAGCAGCGAGAGGAACATCGCCGGCGAGATGTCCAGCGACACTGCGCAGACCACACCGCCGCCGACGATCCCCGAGAGCATCGCCAGAAACGTCAGCATCGGCAGCGCCACCAGCAGCGCCAGCACGCGCGGCACCACCAGCAATTCGATCGGGTCGAGGCCAAGGGTGCGGATCGCGTCGATTTCTTCGTTGGCCTTCATCGAGCCGATCTGTGCGGTAAAAGCACTGGCGGTGCGCCCGGCCATCAGGATCGCCGTGAGCAGCACGCCGAATTCGCGCAGGAACGAGAAGCCGACCAGGTCCACGGTGAAAATCGTCGCGCCGAAACTGGCCAGCACTGTGGCGCCAAGAAACGCCACCACCGCACCGACCAGAAACGTCAGCAAGGCCACGATCGGCGCAGCGTCGAGGCCGGTCTGCTCGATGTGCGCGATCATCGGCGTAATGCGCCAGCGCTTGGGCCGCAACAGACCACGGGCGATGACTTCGAGAATCAGGCCGACGAAGCCGAGCAGTTGCAGCGTGTCGGTCCAGACCTTGTCCACTGCGCGGCCGATGCGCGTCAGCAGTTGCACGCTGACGCTGACTTCCGGCTCCTTGATCGGCACACAGAAATCGCTCAGCGAGCAATACACGGTTTGCAGCAAGGCGCGGTCGGCAGTTGAAAGGGTGCAATCGGGGTGTTCGGCGGTTTTGCCCAAGCGCTCGGAACCGAGCAGCTCGACCAGCAACGACGCGCCAGCGGTGTCGAGGGCTCCGAGGCCGTTCAGATCGATGGAAGTGTTGGCGTCGTACTGGCCGCGGAGCTTTTCGCTCAGATGCTTGAGCGCAGTGTAGTGGGCGAGCGTCCAGTCGCCGCTGACCCGCAGACGGGCAGGGCTGAGCGCGGTGTCCAGATGGGCACTGCCGGGGGTTGGGCTGCTGGTCATAAGCTCCGTGCTTGTACGGCCGTTACGAGATCCTACGTAATAGCACGAACCGGATTACTTTTCTTTGGCCGGTGTGCTGTCGGTAATTGCGAAACGCAGCACGCCGATCAACTGCCCGTCCTCGGTCAACACCCGCACCTGCCATTTGCCCGCCGGGTTGCCGGGGAAGTTCTGCTTGTGCGTCCACGCCCTGTAGCCTTCCTTGCGCCCGCCATGGATGTCGAGGGCGATGCGGTCGACCTCTTTGCCGTTGAAGGTCCAGACGTGATAAATCCGCTCGTCGAGACCGCGCGGCGCGTTGATCGCAGTGTAGGCGTAGAGCCCGCCGCTGCGGATCTGCTCGGCGCTGACGGTATCGAGGCTGGCGCCGGGGGTGCGATCCTGCAGCTGCGTGCTGATCGCTACGTCGGTCATCCACAGCGTTGCCGGCGGCACCCACGAACGCAGCGCCCAACCGACGCCGCCGATGCCGACTGTGATGAACAGAATCGCCAGGGCATTGCGCACCGTGCGGATCGGGAAGATCGACGCCAGGCTCGGGAACGACAGCAGCACGGCAATCCCCAGCGCCCATTTGAAACTCTGCGCGGTGGTCAGGTGCATGATCACCGGCAACGCAGTGAGCAGGGCGGCGAACAGGGTCAGGGTGTGCAGCGCGAGAAACGCCCAGCGCCGTGGCGCCAGCCATTTGTAATACAGCGGATCGACGATAGAGATCAGTGCAGCAACGCTGAGCAGCCCCGTGAAGACAAACTGGCCGCTGTTCCACGTGGTGGTGATGAAGAAGAACGGCAGGACGAAAAACAGGCTTTCCTGATGGATCATCTGCGTCGCATAACGCAGCAGCGGCTGGGGAATCTCGCGCTTGAAGATCCGTGTGAACAGCCCGGTCAGGGTGTTTTCCAGCATCAGCCAGATCCAGCTGAGCAGCATGATCACCGTGATCCAGCTGGCCAGCCCCTGTTGGCGATCGACGAGGATGAAACTGCCGACCCCGGAGATGAAACCACCCGCCGCGATCACCCCGGGGTAGCGCTTCATCAGCTCGAGAATGCGCTGGATAAGGAGGGTCAGTTTTGGCATTTTGGCGGTTCACGACGATATGAGGAAAATCCCGGAAAGGTTAACGCTGCATGCCCCCTGTGGCGAGGGGATTTATCCCCGATCGGCGGCGCAGCCGTCGTAGATCCTGCAAGCGAATTTTGTCTGGCTATACCGAGCTGCCCTTATTGGGGCTGCTGCGCAGCCCATCAGGGATAAATCCCCTCGCCACAAGTGCTCACTCATCACAGGGTTAATGGCTTCCGGCAATTTTGTGGCGGCGATGCAGGCGCCAGCCGATCACGATCAGCAGCAACAACCCGATTCCACCAGCGACCAGCCACAACACCTGATCATCACTGATCAAAGGCTTCTCGATCCGGATATACCCCGGCTGCAGCAACAGCTCGCGCATCGCCTTGTTCGCCGCTTCCAGCGTCACCCCTTGCAGCTCCCGCGCGGGATTGGCAAAGCGGCCATCCTGATAGTCGGCCAGCGCGCTCCAGTAATAGTCCGCCAGTGCGCTGTTGCCCTGCACGGCCCAGGCCTGGTGGGCGATGGCGGCTTGTTTGATGCGGGCGAAGGTGCTCGGGTCGAGGCCGTTTTTCAGCAGGTCGGCCTTGAGGTCATCGAGTACCTGGATGGCTTCGTCGACGTCGTCGCGATCCAGGTCAGCGTTGAGGCTCATGAAGCCGACACCACCGAACACTTCGCGCTCGGCCCACGGCCCGTACGACAAGCCATGGTTGAGACGAATCTGCCGGTACAGCGCCCAGTCGAGGTAATCCTTGAGAATGTCGAACGTCTGGTCGTACTGATCGTCGAGCACCGGTTCCGGCACCAGCCAGTGCAGCTTGGCGCTGTCGCCGATAAAGCCACGGGTAAGGGTGCGTTCATGGGCGGCGCTGGTGCGGATGTCCGGCAGCGCGCGGTGTTCGGTGGGCTCGACCGGCTCCAGCTCACCCCAGGTACGCTCGAGATAGGCCGGCAGCAGTTTGTCGAGTTCGCCGACGACGATCAGGGTCATGTTGTTCGGCGCGTACCAGGCCTTGCGCACCGTCTCCAATTGCTCTTGGGTCAGATGGCCGACCTCGGCGCGCTGTGGGCATTTCAGACCCAACTCGACAGCCAGCTGATTGCTCGCAGTATGGCCGAGGTCCTGACGGTCGAGGAAACGTTGCAGCCTGGTGTAATGCCCGCCGTCCTCACGCTCGACCACCCGTTTCGCCGCGTTGATTGCGTTGTCGTCGATGCGTGTCTGGGTCAGCAGCGCGAGCAGCAGGTCAAGCACCTTGCGCTGGTTTTTCGCCGGGGCTTCGATGACGAACGTGGTGTCGGCATTGCTGGTGAACGCATTCCAGTCCCCGCCCAGCGCCTGCATGCGTTCTTCCAGACCGCCTTCGCCGGTGGCGTCGATACCGCTGAACAGCAGGTGTTCGAGCAAATGCGGCAGCTCTTTTTCATCGCAGTCGAAGTCATCGAGGCCAACGCCGACCACCAGCCGGATCGCCACATGCCCACGCTCGGTGCCGGGCTTGAGCATCAGTTGCAAACCGTTGGGCAGCGCATAGCCTTCGACCTGAAAGCGATCCAGGGCAAAGGCGGGCAGGGAACCGAGCAACAGACAGGCGAACAACAGGCAACGCATAACAGGCTTCCATACGGCTGATTTGGAGATCCGTGTCGTCAGTCAGGCCCCATCGCTGGCAAGCCAGCTCCCACAAGGATCTGCGGCGCTCACAAAACCCTGTGGGAGCTGGCTTGCCAGCGATGACGGTCTCAAGGCTGAACCACTGTAACTGACTGGCCCCAGCCCCAGACGTTCAAGGCGAATGCGTAATGTCGGCCATGTCATCCACCGCCAGCGCGCCGGTGTCCGCCGTTTCCAGCACGACATAGGCGCTGCTGCAGAACAACGAATTGAGCCGTTTCATGTCGGCGATCAATTCCAGATGCAGCGAGCTGGTCTCAAGGCTCTGCACGATCTTGCGTTGCAAACGGCTGACATGCGCATGGGCCAGACGCCGTTCCTGCGCACGAAAGCGGCGTTTCTCGCGCAACAACTGCCGCGCGCTTTCGCGGTCGCCGCTGAGAAACACCGACAGGCCCAGGCGCAGGTTGGCGATCAGTTGCTGTTGCAGCCCGGCAAGATCTTCCAGGCCCTCTTCGGAAAACGAACGGCGCTGCGACGTCTTCTGCTGCTGGATCTTGCGCAGCATTCGCTCGATCAGGTCGGCGGCGAGTTTGAGGTTGATCGCCAGTTCGATGATCTCGGCCCAGCGCCGACTGTCGTGCTCGCCGAGATCCTCGCGGGGCATCTGCGCCAGATACAGCTTGATCGCGCTGTACAGCGCCTCGACGTCGTCGGTCAGGCGGCGCATTTCCTGAGTGACGGCGGTCTGCTTGCCGCGCAGCACATCGAGGGAGGCATCGAGCATGTTGTCGAGCAGATCGCCCATGCGCAGGGTTTCCCGCGCGGCATTGGCCAGCGCCAGGCTCGGCGTGACCAGCGCGGTCGGGTCGAGATGGCGCGGCTTGGCGGCGCCGTTGACCTCCGGCCGCTCCGGCAGCAGCCACGCACAAAGCCGCGCCATCGGCCCGACGCTGGGCAGCAGGATCAGGCAGCGCGCGGTGTTGTAGAGCAGATGGAAGCCGATGACCATTTCCTGCGGGCTGAAATCAAGGCTGTCGATCCAGTGCACCAGCGGGTCGAGCACCGGGATGATCAGCAGCAAACCGATCAATTTGTACAACAGACTGCCCAGCGCAACCTGGCGGCCGGCAGCGTTCTGCATGCTGGTGCTCATGAACGCGAGAATGCCGCTGCCGATGTTGGCGCCGATCACCAGACCGATCGCCACCGGCAGGCTGATCACCGCAGCCCCGGCCAGCGTGGCGGTGAGCAGCACGGCGGCGAGGCTGGAGTAGGAAATCATCGCGAACAGTGCGCCGACCAGGGCGTCTAGAAGGATGTCGCCGGTCAGCGAGGCAAAAATCACCTTCACCCCTTGCGCGTGCGTAATCGGCGCGGCGGCCTCGACGATCAATTGCAGGGCGAGAATGATCAGCCCCAGCCCGATCGACACCCGGCCCATTTGCCCGAGCCGCGTCTGTTTGCGCGACAGAAAGAAAATCACCCCGAGGAAAATCAGCAGCGGCGACAGCCACGACAGATCGAGGGTCAGCACCCGCGCCATCAACGCGGTACCGACATCGGCGCCCAGCATGGTCGCCAGCGCCGGGGTCAGCGCCATCAAACCCTGCCCGACAAACGAAGTGACCAGCATCGCCGTAGCGTTGCTGCTCTGCACCATTGCGGTGACGAGAATACCGGCGATGAACGCCAGCCATTTCTTCGACATGTTCTGGCCGATGACATGTCGCAGATTGGTGCCATAAACCCGCAGGATGCCGGTTCGGACGATGTGCGTGCCCCAGATCAACAGGGCGACGGCGGACAGCAGATTGAGCAGGGTGAGCATGCAGACCCCCTGTAGTAGCAGCGCCCCAGAGGGGCAAGTGGACGGCACCGCGCGGTTTCTACGTTTTTGATACTTAAGCTGTAGTTGGCGAACGGTCTCGGCGCCAGCATTGCACAGCTAAAGAGTGGATTGAAACAAAAGTGTCATCAAAACGGCTTCACTCACATCGCTGAAACCGACACAGATACCTGTAGGAGTGAGCCTGCTCGCGATAAGGTCATCAGCTTCAACATCATCGTCGTCTGAGAGACCGCTATCGCGAGCAGGCTCACTCCTACGGGTTTGACCGTGCAGGATCAGCTTGTGGCGACTTTTCATGCCCCGCTTCGATCCCGACCCACACTAATATCAATCAAATATTTTGCAGTCCTCGGATCTTCCCTGTCACAGCTTGCGTAGCACTTGATCAAGAGCAGTAAGCTGTACTTTCCCGGTACGTACAAATCAATGCCCACAGGTTGATCGAAGAGTTTGGCCTGTAGTCGCCCGCGCTTGGCAGCGGAGTCAACGTTGAACCAATCATTGTCTTCCAAAGGCTCAATCTTCCACCCCCGCGATTTGAGGATATTTTGCGTAGCAATCAATCGATCCAGAGCTTCTGCAAACGGCAAGGTTTCTGTCATCGGCGATGTCGTCAGTGTCGAGACTTTCTGACTCGCATAAGTAACAGCACCGAACACGGTCGGGGGAAGTTTGAAACCATGAACGGGGTCGTCGAACTCAATGATCGTCGGGCTGCTAATCCATGTAGAGCCGGGACGAGGGGAATCCGTCGGGTCATGGGGATCACCAGGATAGATTGCCGTTTTGTCTTCAACCGAGAAGGTTGAGTCTTTGATCACCTGTTCGTAAGGTTTTCCAATATGAACGCATAGGGTCGTGGCGCCCCATGGCCACGCCATGACACCACCCAGCAAAATCGTAGCGGCGCCCATCGACAGCCAATGCTTACCTGCCAAAGCCGTCGACTTCCTCTGAGACGATTGAAAACGGTCAATCACTGAAGTGATCTTCACCAAAACCCACATCAATCAAATATTTGGCCGTATCAGGATTTCGTTCGTCGCAACGTGCGTAGCATTTGATGTGGAGGAACAGGCTGTACTTATGCGGAATCAACAGAATGACACCGTCCAACTGGTCAAAAAGTTTGGCTTGAAGGCGCACCTTGTCTTCTTGAGTTTCAGTCTTGAGCCAATCATTCCCTTCAACAGCTTCTGGCGACCAGCCTGCCTTTTTGAACGTCTGCTGCAGCACTCCCAGCAGATTCACTGCTTGCTCGAAAGGTAACGTTTCCAGCATTGGTGAGGTAGAAAGGGTGATCGCTTTGAAATCAGACCAGCCAATCGCACCGAATTTTGTAACGGGCAACGTGAACCCGTGTTGTTCGTCATCGAATGTGATGACCACTGGACTACTGATCCAAGTCGAACTTGGGTGAGGTGGATCACCGGGATAGATGGCAGTTTTATCCGTCACAGGAAATGATGAGTCGCGCACGACATCGTCATATGTTTTTCCAATGTGGAAAGAAATTTGTTGCGGACCTCTTCCGAAATACAATGTTAGCGCGATAGCTCCCAATACGGCGGCAGCAGCAACGTAGAAACTGCGTCTATGAATCACTTAACCCCCCCGCCAGCTGCAATTTCTTGGATAGATTGCTCAAGTTTTGCGCGAGAGGACGGCTGTTTAAGCAGTTCGTTAAATTGAGTGGCAGCGCGCAGTACGAACTCCATTCGCTGATCCTTATCGGCAAGGTTAGCCAGCGGATTGCTGCCAAACGCGACTTTTCGACTGTCGGGCGCTTTACATTGGCTAGCGAGAGTAAGCTGGATCTCCTCGGCAGCACCTGGCAACAATCCGGTCACAACAGAAATCACGTCACCGCCATGTGTGCCTCGCATCAACAGGGCAAAGTGGGTTTCGTCGTACATCGCCGGCTGAAGGATGTTGACTTGTTCATGGAGCGCCATTTGTTCAACGCTACCTGAAATGTTCCCTTGATCAATGGCTTTGAAGGTCGCGTAAATCTCAGGATTATCACGGCCAAACTCTACCTTCTCAGCAATCGGCCACATTACATCCTTCCCAATGCCACGCCGGCTTCTCAAACACTTTTCCATTTCCTTGTACCCCCGCACAATGAAAAACCGGTGCAACGGATAAACATCGAGAAACAGCGACGTATTACCCAGCGCCAACATCTCATACACATAGTCCAGTTGCTGCTGAACCACTGAGCGTGGGTTGTCGCCGAAGGTGATGTCCTCCGTCGGCATCGGATTGGCTGCCCGAGCCTTGGCCAACTCCTGCTCTGCCTCGGGATTGGTCTTGCTGAACTTGAATCCAAAGCCTTCGAACAGAGTTTCCGATGGTGCGGTTCGCAGCTTTTCCTGTGCCGCCTTCTGTGCAGCGATGGCGGTTTGCAGTTTGGTGGCGTGGATCAGCCCACACCCCACCTGCTTCGAAGCAAACGCCGCCAACCCCGCCCACTGAAAACGGTTATCCGCCAGCCACAATTGCGCGTACGCGGCGTTGATTTTGCGGTTGCGGGCCTGGGGGTCGGCGATGAGGACGCCGCCGGGGGCGACCCAGTCTTCGGCTTCTTTCTGGAAGCGGCGCCACAGGCAGTTGCAGGTCAGCAGCGGGACTTCGACGCGGGTTTTCGGGTTGGGACCGGCGGTGCTGGTTTCCCGTTTACAAGCGGGCAGCTCACAGGTGCTGTCCCAAAGTTTTTTCATGTCCAGGTCGTCTGGAGCGATGCAT
This sequence comes from Pseudomonas sp. AC083, assembly GCF_979253165.1. Classification (NCBI taxonomy): domain Bacteria; kingdom Pseudomonadati; phylum Pseudomonadota; class Gammaproteobacteria; order Pseudomonadales; family Pseudomonadaceae; genus Pseudomonas; species Pseudomonas sp. AC083. Next base: position 290,250 of record NZ_CEEDDH010000004.1, on the reverse strand, counting down.
TGTCCGGTCATTGTTTCTTCCTTGAAGCTCAGGCGGTCCAGCGAACGATGGCGAGATCGGGCTGCAGGGTGGCGACGCTCTGGGTCATGCCCTGCGCATTGGTCAGGCCTGTGACGATACGGCCTTCGGCGGTTTCGATTTCATAACCCTGTTCGGCGATGGGTTCGCCATTGCCGACGCTGACTGCTTTGAATTCGACCAAGGGTTGGCCGATGATCGGCAACGGTGGAACGAACGGAGCAGGGGTGTGCGAGCTGCCGATAATCACATTACCTGAACCACCAATCACGACGCCGCCATGACTGGCGGTGCTGTCGAGGGTCATGGCGTTCTTGCCATTGATGAACACGGTGGACGAAAAGGCACCGCTGAGCGCTTGGCCGCAGGTGCATTTGTCGCCCAGGCGAGCGGCGGCGAGGCCGTTGAAGAAAACGTCGCCGGAACCGCTGGCAATCGGGTTGGTACCGTGGCCGGGAATCGGGCAAGTGGTCGGGTCCGTGACGCGCGCGGCGGGTTTTCCAGACATGAACGTTCCTTGTTTGTCGTTGAGGCGAGCGGGGGACGCTAACGAGCGAAGGTCGATGAGTCAACCTTTTCGGCCCGTTTCGAATGGATGCGATATGCCTCTGTGGGAGCGAGCCTGCTCGCGAAAGCGGTGCGTCAGACAGCCTCTTTTTTCGACCGATGTGACGCCTTCGCGAGCAGGCTCGCTCCCACAGGTTGTGTGTCTGATCCAAGAGAGGATAAACACGGATTGCGCAGGAGTGTTTATGCACACGCCGTGTTACGCGGCGACAGGCTACAAATCCTTGCGCCGTTGCCTACGGCTACGCCAGAATCCGCCGGCTTGTGCGCTTTGGGGCTGGTCTCTATCGTTTTGCTGGCCACTGCTCATCAGTGGTCGGGATTAGTAGCCCGGGTTGCTAGTTATTGTGCGCAAGCATCTTTGCGTCAGGTTATGCCTGATCCTGATGGTGGTTGTGCGCAGGGCACCTTCGGGTGCGCCGGAAAGCTAGCTCCCCGGTCTACTAACCTGCGTTCAGCCGCCTCCCTTCTTTTAGTAGAGAACGGCAGTGGCTTCATTCTATGTAGCAGCTGAACATGAAAAAGATAACGCCAGATCCACCGGTCGATGATCTTCCTCACCCTGAACTAGAAGCGCAAAGACTCAAACAAGCCGCCGACCGCGCCCTCGATTTCTACCTCTGTCCCGGTCTCAAACAAGACCCCGGCGCCGCGCGCAAGCCCAGCACCATTTTTCTCGTCGATCCGGCTGTGGATAACGAAACGCTGCTGGTGCACGCCTGCGAATCTTTGGCGTCGGCGAGCATCATGGCCAGTGATCTGGCCGGGTTTATTGATGGACCGCAGCGCAATTCACTGCTGGGGATCCAGCAAGTCATCATGTTGGGTGAGCTGGCCGTCAACCGCGTCCTCGACAACCTCGTTCCTCCTGCCTGAACGCAGAAACAAATGTAGGAGTGAGCCTGCTCGCGATAGGGCCATCAGCTTCAACATCATCGTTGGCTGACAGACCGCTATCGCGAGCAGGCTCACTCCTACAAGGGGTGTTGCCTGAAGACTACCGGGTTATTGCCCCGGCACATCCTTGCGCAGTTTCACCGGATCCTGCTGTTTCTTTTTCCGGGCCATCGCGCCGCGCAGTTTGATGTTGATCGCTTCCACCGCCAGCGAGAACGCCATGGCGAAGTAGACGTAGCCTTTTGGCACATGCACGTCGAACGATTCGGCGATCAGCACGGTACCGACCACCAGCAGGAAGGACAGGGCGAGCATTTTCAGCGACGGGTGCTTGTCGATGAATTCGCTGATCTTGCCCGACGCCAGCATCATCACCAGCACTGCCACGACGATCGCCGCGACCATGACCGGAACGTGGGAGACCATGCCGACGGCGGTGATCACCGAGTCCAGCGAGAAGACGATATCGATGATCGCGATCTGGATGATGGTGTAGAGGAAGTTGCCGCCCTTGCCCGATGGCGCGTCGTCGCTTTCATCTTCACCTTCCAGCGCGTGGTACATCTCCTGCGAGCTTTTCCACAGCAGGAACAGGCCACCGAAGAACAGGATCAGGTCGCGACCGGAGATGCCCTGGCCGAACACTTCGAACAGGTCGGCAGTGAGGCGCATGACCCAGGTGATCGACAGCAGCAACAGGATCCGCGTGACCATGGCCAGGCCAAGACCGAAGATCCGCGTGCGCTGCTGCATGTGTTTGGGCATGCGGCTGACCAGGATCGAAATCATGATGATGTTATCGATACCGAGGACGATTTCCAGGGCGGTCAGGGTAAAGAAGGCAACCCAGATTTCGGGGTTGGTCAGCCAATCCATGTGTATTCCTTTGAGCAATTGTTGAACCGAAAAAGGTCCGGGCTTCAAACCGCGAAGCCAGGACCCGTAACGGTGAGTCTTGGGCTTATAGAGTGCTGAACATCGGGAAAGTCCCCAACAGCAGTGCAGCAATCAGAATGCAGATACACACCAGGATCGCCCATTTCAGGGTGAAACGCTGGTGATCACCGAAATCGATGCCAGCCAGCGCCACCAACAGATAGGTCGACGGCACCAACGGGCTCAGCAAGTGGACGGGCTGGCCGACGATCGAGGCACGGGCCATTTCCACCGCAGTGATCCCATAGTGGCTGGCCGCTTCGGTCAGCACCGGCAATACACCGTAATAGAACGCATCGTTGGACATGAAGAAGGTGAACGGCATGCTCACCAGCGCCGTAATCACCGCCAGGTACGGGCCGAGGAAATCCGGAATCACCGCCAACAGGCTCTTCGACATCGCATCGACCATGCCGGTGCCCGACAGGATACCGGTGAAGATACCGGCCGCAAAGATCAGCCCGACCACTGCCAGCACGCTGCCGGAATGCGCGGCGACGCGATCCTTCTGCATTTGCAGGCATGGGTAGTTGACGATCATGGCAATACTGAAGGCCACCATGAACAGCACCGGCAGCGGCAACAGGCCGCCGATCAGTGTGCACATCAGGCCGAAAGTCAGTGCGGCGTTGAACCAGATCAGCTTCGGACGGCGTGCGTCAGGGAATTGCGAGACGCTGATTTCACTGTGATCGATCTCGTCGCCGACCAGATGCAGCTCGCCGAGACGGGCGCGTTCACGCTTGCCGTAGAAGTAGGCAATCACCAGGATCGCCACGACACCGGCGGCCATGGCCGGGATCATCGGTACGAAAATGTCCGACGGGTCGACATGCAGGGCACTCGCCGCGCGGGCGGTCGGGCCGCCCCACGGGGTCATGTTCATCACGCCACCGGCGAGGATGATCAGACCGGCCATGATCCGCGGGCTCATGCCGATGCGGCTGTACAGCGGCAGCATGGCGGCCACACAGATCATGTAAGTGGTCGCGCCGTCACCATCGAGGGAAACGACGAGCGCCAGAACGGCGGTACCGACCGAAACTTTCAACGGGTCGCCCTTGACCAGTTTGAGGATCTTGCGCACGGCCGGGTCGAACAGGCCGGAGTCGATCATCAGGGCGAAATACAGAATGGCGAACATCAACATCACGCCGGTCGGCGCCAGTTTGGTGATGCCTTCAAGCATCATCGGGCCGATCTTCGGCGCGAAACCACCGAACAGCGCGAACAGGATCGGGATGATGATCAGGGCGATCAGCGCGGACAGGCGCTTGGTCATGATCAGGAACATGAACGTGATGACCATGGCGAAGCCAAGGAAAGTCAGCATGGGAATACTCCAGGCGTAGCGCGGCTAATGGAATGAGCGGATCGGGCGGGATCAGCGCAGAACGGGAGGCGCGAGGCGTACGGGCGGAGTGACCAGCAGGAAGCGGGAGAAACGGCGGGTTGCAGAAGACATCAGAATCACCATTGTTGTTGTTAATTGGGCCGGGCCTGTGGAAAAAACACAGGGCTTGGGCCAACCGGTCTGTTGCCGGGAGTGGGGCGATCCTAATCGGGGAAGCTTTCAGCTACCTTTCGGGCGCGAAAGCGATGAATGAATGGTCAACCGGCGGTCGGATGCAACGACAGCCAATGAATACGGGACCAGTAGCGATGCGGATAAACGGACAGACAGCGCTGGCTGGCGGTCTGGACACATCCGTTATCAGTTCAGCGCAAGTAACTGGTTAAAAAATCGACAGATCCAGCGGCCGCACCGCGCCCATCCAGATCGCGTGTTCGGTGTGGTCAAGCAAGTCATCGCCAGTCTCCGGATGCAGGAATACCACCAGGCCCTTGCGGTTGAGCGCCAGCCATGGCAGCACTTCGCCGATCAGCTCGGGACCGAAAGCCAGTTGGCAGCTCCAGTCGGGGTGCGGCCCCACCGGGCGTTCGTGCACGCGGCCCATTTTCAGCGCAAACAACTGCGCGGCCTGTTCGCACAAGGCCCGCGCCTGGTCGATGGTTTGCGCGTCGAAATAGACATGGGCGTGATAGCCCTTGATCCCTTGCATCGTGTCGCCTCTCAATCGGTTCGAACCCTTGGCTGTTTCCACCGTCACAGGTCATATAGGACAACTATAAGGAAAACAGCCATGAAAAATGCCGAGACCCCAGTGGTCAAAGTGGTGCTTTATGGTGCCATGGCCAGCCTGGGCGGTGCATTGATGGCTGAATTGCTCCGTCGCCAACATGAAGTCATCGCCATTCTCGACGATCTCACCGCACTCGCGCCGCGTCCGGGGTTGCGCACCAAGACCGGCGATCTGTTCGATGCCGAGCGGGTCAATCAGAGCGTCGCCGGCAGTTCGGCGGTGATCTGCCTGCTGGACGCTCCGGGGTTGCCGTTCAGCAGCGACCACGTTGAGCGCTCGGTGACGCTGGGGCCGGTGGAACAAGTGCTGGCAGTCGACGCCTTGGTCGAAGGTTTGCAACTGGCCAGCGTGCCGCGCCTGTTTCTGGTCGGTAACTTCGGTGTGCTCGACGAGCCAGAAAATGACGAGCGTCTGCAACGTCACGCTGCCGAAGAAATTCTCGAGGCGGTACAAAGCAGCTCACTGCGCTGGACCTTGGTCAATGCGCCCCATGGCGTGGCCGGGTTGACCATCGAGCACTTCAGTCAGGTCGGCGGCAATCTCGAACCGGGGCTGGCCGAACCGCTGGAGCGATTGAACCGTGTCGCGGTGGGGATTGCCGATGAGCTGCGGTTGAATCTGCATGTGGGGCAGCATGTGAATTTTGTGGCGGCTTCTGATTCGTAAAAGATCGTCCGAAGGCTCGGGCCGCGATCGGATGATCTTTTGCTCTTCACACCGCAATCGAGGGCAGGGCCAGACCATTAAGCGATTCGGCACTGCTGGCCTGTTCCGCCATTAACCAATCAACAAATTCCTGAATCAACGCACCCCGACGCTTGCGTTGCGGCAACACCACGTAATACCCCAGCCGCGACAGCGTAGTTTCTGCCAGCGGCCGGCACAGCAAACCCTGCACCAGCAAGTTATCCACAAGGTGCCGCCAGCCAATCGCCACGCCTTGTCCGCCAATCGCCGCTTGAATCAGCAAGGTGTAATTGTCGAAGCGCAATTGCCCCGGCGCTGGCGGCGTAGTCAGGCCCAATTGACGAAACAAGCCACTCCAGTCGAACCAGTTGCTGCTGTTTTCCCCACGCAGATGCAACAGCGGAAATTCCAGCAATGCCTGCGCGGGCAACGGCAGTGACCGGTCCTTGAGCAGCAGCGGGCTGCACACCGGGAACACTTCTTCGCTGAACAGCCAGTGGCTCTCGCCCTGCTTGAATCGACCATCGCCAAACAGGATCGCCACGTCGATGTCGGTGCGCAGCATGTTGTGGTTGCGCTCGCTGGTGACCAGGCTGACATCGATGTGCGGATTGGCCTCGTGAAAGCGGTGCAGGCGCGGCATCAGCCAATAAGCGGCGAAAGCGAAATCCGTGGCCACTTGCAGCACTTCATGTTGCTGCTGCCTGCTGATTGCGCTCAATCCGGCGTCGATATTCTGCAAACCGAGGGTAACTTGCTCGAACAACAGGGCGCCAACCTCTGTCAACTCGATACCCCGGTAAATCCGGTCGAACAGGCGCGTACCGAGCTGCTCTTCCAGACGTTTCATTTGCTGGCTGATCGCCGGCTGCGTGGTGCCAAGCTCCACCGCAGCAGCGGTAAAACTGCGATGGCGCGCCGCCGCTTCAAAAGCGCGCAGCAGATCGAGGGAGAGGTCACCGAGGGCGTCATACATAAGCTGTACTTATCCTAGTCATTGTCCGGCGCGGGCTTTACCGGAACAGGCATGGAATCCATGCTCGATCGCAGCACTCTCGCATAAATATTCAACATGGAATGCCGCGATCACATGAAGCGCAAGAACATTCTTTTCATCATGGCCGATCAAATGGCCGCGCCAATGTTGCCGTTCTACGGCCCATCGCCGATCAAACTGCCGAATCTGTCCCGCCTCGCCGCCCAAGGCGTGGTGTTCGATGCTGCTTACTGCAACAGCCCGCTGTGCGCGCCGTCGCGCTTCACCCTGGTCAGTGGCCAGTTGCCGAGCAAAATCGGCGCCTACGACAACGCCGCTGATTTCCCCGCCGACATTCCAACTTACGCGCATTACCTGCGGCGTCTCGGCTACCGCACCGCGCTGTCCGGCAAAATGCACTTCTGCGGGCCGGACCAGTTGCACGGTTATGAAGAACGCTTGACCAGCGACATCTACCCGGCCGATTACGGTTGGGCGGTGAACTGGGACGAGCCGGACGTAAGGCCGAGCTGGTATCACAACATGTCTTCGGTATTGCAGGCCGGGCCGTGCGTGCGCACCAATCAGCTGGATTTCGACGAAGAGGTGGTGTTCAAGGCGCAGCAATACCTGTTCGATCACATCCGCGAGGACGGCGACCAGCCGTTCTGCCTGACTGTGTCGATGACCCACCCGCACGATCCGTACACGATTCCCAAGGCTTTCTGGGATCTGTATGACGATGCTGATATTCCGTTGCCTACAGCCTTGAACCAGGACGATCTCGATCCGCACTCGCAACGTCTGCTCAAGGTTTACGACCTGTGGGACAAGCCGCTGCCTGTGGATAAAATCCGCGATGCCCGTCGCGCCTACTTCGGCGCTTGCAGCTATATCGATGCCAATGTCGGCAAACTTGTGCAAACACTTGAGGAAACCGGGCTGATCGATGACACCATCATCGTCTTCTCCGGTGACCATGGCGACATGCTCGGCGAGAAGGGCCTCTGGTACAAAATGCACTGGTTCGAGATGGCCGCGCGAGTGCCGCTGCTGATCAGCGCCCCGGGACAATTCGAGGCCGGCCGAGTCAGCGCCGCCGTATCCACCGCCGACCTGCTGCCGACCTTCGTGGATCTGGCCGGCGGCACGCTTGAGCCCGGCTTGCCACTGGACGGTCGTTCGTTGCTGCCGCACCTGCAAGGGCAGGGCGGGCATGACGAGGTGTTCGGCGAATACATGGCCGAAGGCACTGTCAGCCCGCTGATGATGATTCGCCGGGGCGCCTACAAATTTATCTACAGCGAAAGCGACCCGTGCCTACTCTTCGATGTGGATAACGATCCGCGCGAAGAAGAGGAACTGAGCCAATCGCCGCAACATCGTCAGCTGTTCGAAGACTTTCTCGCTGAAGCGCGGGCCAAGTGGGACATTCCGGCGATCCACCGGGACGTACTGGCCAGCCAGCGCCGACGCCGTTTCGTCGCCGATGCGTTAACCATCGGCAAGCTGAAGAGCTGGGACCACCAGCCGCTGGTCGATGCCAGTCAGCAGTACATGCGCAACCACATCGACCTTGATGATCTGGAGCGCAAGGCCCGTTATCCACAACCCTGCCAAAACCAATAACGTTAAGGGGAAGTCCATGCGCAAGTTATCCACAGCTGTCACCGTTGGCCTGATCGCATTGAGCAGCGCCTCGGCCTTCGCCGAGCAAAGTTGCGAAACCGTGAAGATGGCCGATCCGGGCTGGAGCGACATCGCCGCGACCAATGCCATCACCGGATTTCTGCTCGACGGCATGGGCTACAAGGCCAAGGTCGACACCCTCGCGGTGCCGATCACCTTCGGCGGCTTGAAGGATGGCCAGGTGGACGTGTTCCTCGGCAACTGGATGCCGGCGCAGCAGGGCTTCTATGACAAGTTCGTCGCCACAGGCGATGTGACGCAATTGGCCAAAAACCTCGAAGGCACCGAATTCACTCTCGCCGTCCCCGACTATGTCTGGGAGGCGGGTGTGCATGATTTTGCCGACCTGAACAAATTCGCCGACAAGTTCGACAAGAAAATCTACGGCATCGGATCAGGCGCGCCGGCGAACATTTCGTTGCAGGAGATCATCAAGAAGAATGACTTCAACATGGGCCAGTGGAAGCTGATCGAGTCCAGCGAACAGGCGATGCTCGCCGAAGTGTCGCGGGCGGTGAAGAAACAGAAATTCGTCACCTTCCTCGGCTGGACCCCACACCCGATGAACGTGCAGCTGAAAATGCGTTACCTCAAGGGCGGCGAAAAATACTTCGGCGACACTGGCAACGTTTTCACCCTGACCCGCAAGGGCTACGCCGAGGCCTGCCCGAATGTGGGCAAGTTGCTGACCAATCTGGCGTTCACCCAGGACATGGAGAACAGCATCATGGCCGAGGTGGTGAACAAGAAGGTCAGCAATGCCGAAGCGGCGAAGGCGTGGATCAAAGCCAATCCGGCGGTGCTGGACAAGTGGCTGGATGGGGTGAAGACCGTGGATGGCAAGGATGCGCTGGCGGCGGTGAAGGCCAAACTGTAATGCTATCTGACTGTCGACCACATACCTGTGGCGAGGGGATTTATCCCCGATCGGCTGCGAAGCAGTCGCAAGATCCGTGAACTCGATATACCTGACTCACCGAGAACTCTGGGTTTGGGGCCGCTTCGCGGCCCATCGGGGATAAATCCCCTCGCCACAATGATTGCTGTGTCCTGATAGGCTTGCCTGCCCCCCCCAACCGCGAGGACCCATGGCCTTACCCAGCCGCCATTCACTGTTTCCTTTCCTGAGCTGGTTGCCACGGCAAACCCGCGCCAGCGTCGGGCGGGACCTGATCGTCGGCCTCAGCGGTGCGATACTCGCCTTACCCCAGTCGATTGCCTACGCACTGATTGCCGGGCTGCCACCGGAATACGGGCTGTATGCGGCGATCATCCCGGTATTGATCGCGTGCCTGTGGGGTTCGTCATGGCATCTGATCTGCGGCCCGACGGCGGCGATTTCGATCGTGCTGTACGCCAGCGTCAGCCCGCTCGCGGTGCCGGCGTCCGAGGACTACATCACCCTGATCCTGCTGCTGACGTTCCTTGCCGGGATTTTCCAGTGGCTGCTCGGTTTGCTGCGCTTCGGCGCGCTGGTGAATTTCGTTTCGCATTCGGTGGTGCTCGGCTTCACCCTCGGTGCCGCCGTGGTGATCGCCATCGGGCAATTGCCCAATCTGCTCGGGCTGGAGTTGCCGGCCAACACCACGGCGCTCGCCAGCCTGATGGACCTGCTGCGACATCTGGGGGCTGTGGATACGCCTTCGCTGATGCTCGGCGTCGCCACGGTAATCGTCGGCATGACCCTGAAAAAACTTCTGCCGCGCTGGCCGACGCTGTTGCTCACGCTGGTGCTGGCCAGTCTGCTGGTGTGGATCTGGCCAGCGATGTTCGGCCATGTGCATCTGGTCAGCGCTTTCGTCGGACGCCTGCCGCCGCTGAGCGCCTTGCCGCTGGATCTTGAAGTGGTCTTGCGCCTGCTGCCAAGCGCCGTGGCGGTGGGCATGCTCGGGCTGGTCACCAGTCTCTCGATCGCCCGTTCGATATCGGCGCGCTCGCAACAGTTGCTCGACGCCAATCAGGAAGTCCGCGCACAGGGTCTGTCGAATATCGTCGGTGCGTTCTTTTCCGGGTCGCTGTCCGCCGGATCGTTTACCCGCTCGGGATTGAGTTATGAGGCGGGTGCCTGCTCGCCACTGGCCGGAGTGTTCTCGGCGCTCTGGGTGGCGCTGTTTGCGGTGTTCGGCGCGGGGCTGATCGCGCATATTCCGATCCCCGCCATGGCAGGCAGCATCCTGTTGATCGCCTGGGGTCTGGTCGACCACCGGGGCATTCGCGCTTTGCTGCGGGTCAGCCGCGCCGAGTTCGTGGTGATGGCCCTGACCTGCCTCGCGACCTTGCTGCTGGAATTGCAGACGGCGATCTACGCCGGGGTGCTGGCGTCGCTGTTTTTCTACCTCAAGCGCACCTCGCAACCACGGGTGCAGCATTGGCGCGACGGTGACGACGATGTGCTGCGGGTGGGCGGTTCGATCTTTTTCGGCGCCAGCCATTACCTGCAGGTACGCCTGCAACGCCTGCATGGCGCGCGGGTGGTGATCGAGGCGCAACAGATCAACTTCATCGATTATTCGGGGGTGGAGATGCTGCACCAGGAAGCGCGGCGCCTGCTCGGCCAGGGTCGCAGCCTGACCTTGCGCCGGGCGCGGCCGCCGGTGGTGGAGGAGTTGCGCAAACTGGAAGGGGCGGAGAAGTGCCCAATCAGGTTTGAGGATTGAGCTGATATCGGTGGTGATGCGATTTGCGAGCAGGCTCGCTCCCACATTGATCGCATTTCAATGTGGGAGCAACGCTTAAAGGGCCAGTTGGCGGCGCAGCTCGGCGAGTACCGGCGCGGTATCCGGGCGTATGCCGCGCCACAGCCAGAATGCCTCGGCCGCCTGTTCGGCAAGCATGCCCAGACCATCCATCGCCAGCGCCGCGCCGTGCTCAGTGGCCCAGCGACAGAACGCGGTCGGTTCCTTGCCGTACATCATGTCGTAGCACAAGGTCTGGCCCGGCTCGATCAGGCTTGGCGCAATCGGCGGCACGTCGCCGGTCAGGCTGGCCGAAGTGGCGTTGATGATCACGTCCACCGGCTCGCGCAGCCAGTCGAAACCACTGGCCGACACCGGCCCCAGATCGCCGAACAATTCCGCCAGCAGTTCCGCCTTGTCCACCGTGCGATTGGCGATGATCACCGAGGCCGGTTTCTCCGCCAGCAAAGGCTCCAGCGCACCGCGTACAGCGCCACCGGCGCCGAGCAAGAGGATGCGCTTGCCGGTCAGGCTGAAACCGGCATTGACCGTCAGATCGCGGACCAGTCCTGCGCCATCGGTGTTGTCGCCGAGCAGCGAACCGTCGTCCAGTTTGCTCAAGGTGTTCACCGCACCGGCGCGCTGCGCGCGGGCGGTCAGGCTGTTGGCCAGCCGGTAAGCGTCTTCCTTGAACGGCACCGTCACGTTGGCGCCGCGGCCTTCGCGAAAGAACGCCGTGGCGCAGCCGGTAAAATCATCCAGCGGCGCGAGCAGCGTGCTGTAGTCGAGGCGTTGGCCGGTCTGTTCGGCGAACAACTGGTGAATCATCGGCGACTTGCTGTGGCCGATCGGGTTACCAAAAACAACGTAACGATCCATCACCCGTCCTCAGGCCTCGGCCAGCCAGTCGCGATCCTGCAGGAAGTACTCGGTCAGGCGCGCTTCTGCGCTGCCCGGCTCGGCCTTCCAGTCATAACCCCAGCGCACTTGCGGCGGCAGCGACATCAGGATCGATTCGGTGCGGCCACCCGACTGCAAGCCGAACAGCGTGCCACGGTCGTAAACCAGGTTGAATTCGACGTAGCGGCCACGACGGAATTCCTGGAATTCGCGTTGCTGGGCGGTGAAGGCGTCGTTCTTGCGCCGTTGCACGATCGGCAGGTAGGCCTCGATGTAGGCATCGCCGATGGCGCGCATGAAGGCGAAGCTGGTGTCGAAATCCCACTCGTTCAGATCATCGAAGAACAGACCGCCAATGCCGCGCGGCTCATGGCGATGCTTGATGTGGAAGTAGGTGTCGCACCAGGCCTTGTAGCGCGGATATACATCCGCACCAAACGGCGCACAGGCTTGCTCGGCGACGCGGTGCCAGTGAATGCAATCTTCCTCAACGCCGTAATACGGGGTCAGGTCGAAACCGCCGCCGAACCACCAGACCGGTTCTTCACCTTCTTTTTCAGCAATGAAAAAACGCACGTTGGCGTGGGAGGTCGGCACATGCGGGTTGTGCGGGTGGATCACCAGCGACACGCCGAGCGCCTCGAAGCCACGCCCGGCCAGTTCCGGCCGATGGGCGCTGGCCGAGGGCGGCAGGCCGCTGCCGAACACGTGGGAAAAATTGACGCCGCCCTTTTCGATCAGCGTGCCGTTGTCCAGCACGCGGGTGCGCCCGCCACCGCCCGCCGGCCGGGTCCAGGCGTCTTCGACGAAGCATTTGCCGCCGTCTTCGGTTTCCAGTGCAGCGCAGATGCGGTCTTGCAGATCGAGCAGATAGGCCTTTACGGCGTCGGTGCGGGTCGTCATGGCTTCACCTTGAATCGGGCGGCGCCCGGGCAGGCGGGCGGCGCAAATGGGCGCACAGCATACCATCGCAGACCGGCGCGCCGCAGTTGACGAAGATCAAGCAGGGGAGTTGGATAGAGGGCTTAGCAACGACCCAAGGAGAGCAGGCAGATGGCAAAGCGTATCCAGTTCCGCGCCCACGGCGGTCCCGAAGTGCTCGAATATGTTGACTACGAACCCGCTGCGCCCGGGCCGAATCAGGTGCGCGTGGCCAACCAGTCGATCGGCCTGAATTTCATCGACACCTATTACCGCAGCGGCCTCTACGCGCCACCGGCGTTGCCGTCCGGCCTGGGTTCGGAAGGCGCCGGCACGGTCGAAGCGGTGGGCAGCGAAGTCACCCGGTTCAAGGTCGGCGATCGCGTGGCATACGGCAGCGGCCCGCTCGGCGCCTACAGCCAGCTGCATGTTCTGCCGCAGGACAATCTCGTTCACCTGCCCGATGAAATCAGTTTCGAAACTGCCGCCGGGGTCATGCTCAAGGGCCTGACCGTGCAATACCTGTTGCGCCAGACCTACCAGCTGCAGGGCGGTGAAACCATCCTGTTCCACGCCGCAGCCGGCGGCGTCGGCTCGCTGGCCTGCCAATGGGCCAAAGCGCTGGGCGTGAAGCTGATCGGCACCGTCAGCTCGAAGGAAAAAGCAGAACTGGCCAAGGCCAACGGCGCCTGGGCGACCATCGACTACAGCCATGAAAACGTTGCCGAGCGCGTGCTGGCGCTGACTGACGGCAAGAAAGTCCCGGTGGTGTATGACGGCGTCGGCAAGGACACTTGGCTCACATCCCTGGACAGCGTCGCACCTCGGGGCCTGGTCGTGAGTTTCGGCAATGCTTCGGGCGCGGTCGACGGCGTCAATCTGGGCATTCTCGCCGCAAAGGGTTCGCTCTACGTCACCCGGCCTACGCTGGCGACCTACGCCAACAACGCCGAGAACCTGCAACGCATGGCCGACGAGCTGTTCGAGATGATCATCAGCGGCAAGCTGAAGGTCGACATCAAGCAGCGCCATGCACTGGCGGATGCGGCGAAAGCACAAACCGAACTGTCGGCACGGCGCACGACCGGTTCCACAATTCTGCTGCCATAACACCTCAAGTTGATACTCGGCGAACTCCTCCATGAGTTCGCCGAGCATCTTGCGGCTATATCAAGTACATCTTGCGGTGAAGTTTCTTCGCCGCTGGCCTACGACCGGCAAACTTCCTGCGCAACTTCTTCGATTCATATACGAGCCATTTCTCAGCCCACTCTTCAATCACTGGCGGATCAATACTGACGGTTAAAAACATCACGATACTCCGGCTGATGCGCGTTCATGTTCACAGGCTGATCCAGGGCCATCAGGATTTGCCGCCATTCGGCGGATAACAGCCAATAATCGCCCCGGGCGCGCTGCTCGATATGCATGGCGTGCGAGGCGATCGGTGTCAGGCCGAAACGCTGAAACAGTTGTCGCTGTGGCGATCTGCACAAGGCCGTCACCCCCTGATATCCGCGATCGATCGCCCATTCCGCAGCGGTGGCGAGCAGGCCATTGATCGACACCGGCCGGTGCTGCTGGGAATGGGTAATCAAGCGACTGAATTCGACATGCCGTGCCAATGCCACAGTGGGAGACACATGATGCTGCGCCAGTGAAGCCCATTCGAAGGGCGCCGGAGTTGCCCGCAGCACCGCAATAAGCTGATCACGCTGATACAACAGAAAGTGCGTGCTGCGTGAGGTGATCGCCAGTCGGGTTTCCAGCGCCCGGGCTCTGGAGGTGAGCATGTAATGCTGCAATCGCAGGCGAAACTGTCGATTGATGAAGCGTTCAAATTCCCCGGCATCCGATCCTGCCTCAAGAATGGCTACACGATAGTCGGCCTGTTGATTCTTGAGTGTCTCCTGAAAGCCCTGCAGATAATCCTTGAGGTGTAAATCCGTAATATCCATTACTTCTCCGCAGCCATTAATATTTCGAAGTTGCTTCAAGCACATTGAAAGAATGGATGCTTTTGGAAATATCGCCACTGCACGTGTTCTGATAAACATGTGGGAAAACTTACAGAAATTTCAGACTCGAAGATTCGTCTGACGCTCGCAAGAACAATGGCAACAGATAGGCTTTAACTAGCTGCAGAAAGAATCGCAGGCATGCGCAGAACTCCTCGTCGACGCCGAGGAGTCCGCAAAAAAATAAAAAGAATGGCGTCAGTCAGGACGAACGACGTTACCGGTGGCGAGGTCGCGGATCACGCTGGGATTCTTGCGCCCGCCAAGGCTGCCGCCGAGCACCAGATCGACCTGACCACGGAAATACTGCTCGATGCGCAAACGCGTGCGCGCCGGCGGTCGCCCCTGGGGGTTGGCCGATGTGGAAATCAATGGCCCGACCAGCGAGCACAGGTCGCGCACCTGCGGGTGATCGCTGACCCGCAGCGCCACGGTGTCATGCACGCCTGTGACCCATTCCGGCAACAGGTTCTGGTGCGGCACCAGCCAGGTGTTCGGCCCAGGCCAGGTGCTGGCCATGCGGTCGATCCAGTCCTGCGGGAAGTCCTCGAACAGGAAATCGAACTGGCGGATATTGTCGGCGACCAGGATCAGCCCTTTGCTCACCGAGCGATTCTTGATCGCCAGCAAGCGGTCCACTGCGTCTTCGTTCCACGGGTCGCAACCCAGCCCCCAGACGGCTTCCGTTGGATAGGCAATCACCGCGCCGGCGCGAACTTCACGCGCGGCTTGTTGCACACGCCAACTGTTGACCATGAAAAAACTCTCCACAAACAGGTTTCGCGCAGTTTACCGATCTTCATCGTAAAACCTAGCTCGACCGCGCCAGCCAGCGACCGTTTTCGCATACCGCACGGCCTTCGATTTCCAGCTCGGTCAACGTTGCCAGCACTTTCGGCAACGCCCAGCCACAGCTCGCGGCCAAGGCCTCGCTGGTGTGCGGCGCCGCGTGTAGCAGCGCCAGCAACGGGTGATCGGCCTGCGCCGCCGCTGTGGATAACAACGGCTGCTGCCAGCCGCGCAGGGCTTCGAGGATATGTTCGATAGTCTCCACCAACACCGCCCCGTCGCGAATCAACTGGTGACAACCGCGCGCGCCGGGGTGATGGATCGAGCCCGGAATCGCATAAACCTCGCGCCCTTGCTCTGCCGCCAGCCGCGCGGTAATCAACGAACCGCTGGCAACGCTGGCCTCGACCACCAGCACGCCGAGAGACAACCCGCTGATGATGCGGTTGCGCCGGGGGAAGTTGCTCGGGCTCGGCCCGGCGTCCAACGGAAACTCCGAGAGCACCGCGCTGCCCGAGGCGATCATCGCCTCGGCCAGGCGTTTATTGCGTTGTGGATAAAAATTTTCCAGCCCCGTGCCGAGCACACCCACGGTCAAGCCGCCAACATCCAGAGCAGCCTGATGGGCAGCGGCATCGATGCCCAGCGCCAGACCACTGTTGATGACAAAACCGGCCCCGGCCAGACTGCGGGAAAACGCCGCCGCCGTATCCATGCCCGGGCGCGAAGCGCGGCGGCTGCCGACCATCGCCAGTTGCGGTTTTTCCAGAATCGATGGATCGCCCGCGACGAATAACAGCGGCGGCGGATCGGCAATTTGCGCCAGCAACGCTGGGTAATCCGCTTGATCCCACATCAGCAAATGTTGATCGGGACGCTCTAGCCAGCGCATTGCGTGGCTGGCGCCGTCGCGCACCGTTGGACAACGCCGTGCTTCGGCACAGGCCGCCGGCAACCCGAGTGAGCGCCAGGCACTGGCCGGCGCGCTGAGGGCTTTGGACGCCGAGCCGAAGGCTTCGAGCAACTTGGCAAAACGCTTGGGACCGATATCCGGCATGCGGTGCAGGCGCAGACGCGCCTCCAGTTCCGCCGGGGAAATGGCCGTACTGACAGACAACATGAATGGATCATCCTTGATCGTTCTATGCTCCGAACCATTCGGAACAAGTTGTGGATAACTCTGTTGGTAACTTGTTAAGCAAGCTTACGGATTTCGCACCTTGTCGAGCACCGCCAGCGAGCGTGAAGCATTGAGGACCAGGCCGTAACTGAGTTTGTCGTAGGTGCGGAACACCATCAGCAGGCCGGCGCGTTCATCGGGAATTTTCAGCGGTTGGCCGGTGATCCGATCACGCACCGTTTCGCCGGTTTTCATCACCGCCAGAACATTGCCTTCGGCCAGACCGTCACGTTTGCCTTTGTTCAGCGTAACCACATCCATCACACCGATCTGCGTAACGCCGCGTGGCACGTCAATGATCAGCCCGTCGATGGAACGCTTCGGCGCGCTGGGCATGAAAGTCGAATTGATCGAACGTTCTTCACCGCCGAACAAGCGGTCACCGAGGCGCACTTCCTGGGTGGTGCGTTGCAGGGCGAGGGTGGCGACGTCGCCTTCGGTGGCAACAACCTCGCCGCCGCCGATATCGTCGGCGTTGATGCCGAGGAATTCCTTGGTCTGCGGGTCGGTGTAGACCTTGCCCTGGCGGAAGATGCCGTACACCGGTTGCTCCGGATCGAAATGGCCACGGGCGAAGATGCGGTCACCGGTACCGCTGAGCACCCGTTCGGCATCGCCGGCGACGATGTACGGGGCCTTGTCGAAGTCTTCGGCCTTGTCGACGATACGGTTGCTCAGCAGAAAGCTGTTGATCGATTTCAGCGGAATGCTCGGAATCGCCTCGGCCACCGGGCTGGTGCGAATCCGTGGCGAGAGCTTGATGGTACCGCGCGACTCGCCACGATGGACGGTCAGTTGCGGCTGGCCGTTGACGTAGCTGAGGGTCAGCGTGTCGCCAGGATAGATCAGGTTGGGGTTTTCGATCTGCGGGTTGGCCCGCCACAGTTGTGGCCACTGCCAGGGCTCGCGCAGGTATTTGCCGGAAATGTCCCAGAGCGTGTCCCCGGAAACCACCGTGTATTGCTGTGGAAAACCATCCCTGAGTTGCACTTGCCCTTGCGCGGCGCCAGCCGAAGCCAGAAGCAGCAGGGCGAGTAGTGTTTTCCTCATGCGGTGAATCCCTTTATCATGTGCATTCGCGTGAATCGTCAGAGCCCCCGTGGCTCGCTTCTGTTTTTCAGAAGCTACGCTTCACAACGGTAGCCTGCATCTTCGGACCCGCCAGGCCATCGACCCGACTTTACTCAACGTGTGCAGCAATCGAAGCCTATGGCCATTTTAAACATCCTCGAATTTCCGGACCCGCGTCTGCGCACTATCGCCAAACCAGTGGCTGTAGTGGACGACGAAGTGCGTCAGTTGGTCGACGACATGTTTGAAACAATGTATGAAGCGCCGGGCATCGGCCTCGCCGCGACCCAGGTCAACGTGCACAAACGTATCGTCGTGATGGACCTGTCCGAAGACCGTACCGAGCCACGGGTGTTCATCAACCCCGAGTTCGAACCGCTGACCGACGAGATGGACCAGTATCAGGAAGGCTGCCTCTCGGTACCGGGCTTCTACGAAAACGTCGACCGCCCGCAGAAGGTCAAAATCAAGGCGCTGGACCGCGACGGCAAGCCCTATGAGCTGATTGCCGAAGGCCTGCTCGCGGTGTGCATCCAGCACGAATGCGACCACCTCAACGGCAAATTGTTCGTCGATTACCTGTCCACGCTCAAACGCGACCGGATCAAGAAGAAGCTGGAAAAGCTGCACCGCCAGAACGCTTGATGCCCCTCTTCAAAGGCTTGCTGCGGCAAGCCTTTTTCTTTTTATGAGACGCCCTTCATGACTGAGCCACTGCGCATTGTTTTTGCCGGCACCCCGGAATTCGCCGCCGAACACCTCAAGGCCCTGCTGAGCAGCCCGTACGAGATCGTCGCGGTCTACACCCAGCCGGATCGGCCGGCCGGCCGTGGGCAAAAACTCATGCCAAGCCCGGTCAAACAACTGGCCCTGGAAAATAATATCCAGGTGTTGCAGCCGCCGACCTTGCGCAATGCCGACGCTCAGGCGGAGCTGGCCGCGCTGAAGCCGGATTTGATGGTGGTGGTCGCCTACGGTCTGATTCTGCCGCAAGTGGTGCTGGATATTCCGCGTCTCGGTTGCATCAACAGTCATGCATCGCTGCTGCCGCGCTGGCGCGGTGCGGCGCCGATCCAGCGCGCGGTCGAACACGGCGATGCCGAAAGCGGTGTGACCGTGATGCGCATGGAAGCCGGTCTCGACACCGGGCCGATGCTGCTCAAGGTCGTCACCCCGATCAGCGCCGATGACACTGGCGGCACCCTGCATGATCGCCTCGCCGAGATGGGTCCGCCCGCTGTGGTGCAGGCGATTGCCGGTCTGGCTGCCGGCACCCTGCAAGGTGAGGTGCAGAACGACGAGCTCGCCACTTACGCGCACAAACTCAACAAAGACGAAGCACGCATCGACTGGAGCCGTCCGGCGGTGGAGCTGGAACGTCTGGTGCGCGCCTTCAATCCATGGCCCATCACCCACAGCACGCTCAATGGCGAAGCGTTGAAAGTGCTGGCCGCGACCGTGGCCGACGGCAATGGCGCTCCGGGTGAAATCCTCAGCGCCAGCAAGGACGGCCTGATTGTCGCCTGCGGTACACAAGCGCTGTGTCTGACCCGCCTGCAATTGCCCGGCGGCAAGGCGCTGAACTTCAGCGACCTGTTCAACAGCCGCCGCGAGAAATTCGCCGTCGGCAGCGTGCTCGGCGCTGCGGTGGAAGCGCAATGAATCCGCGTCTGGCCGCCGCCAAGGCTCTCGCTGCCGTACTCAGCGGCAAGGCTTCGCTGAACAGCTCCCTGCCGACGCAACTGGACAAGGTCGAGGATCGCGATCGCGGTTTCACTCAGGACCTGGCCTTCGGCACCGCACGCTGGCAGCCACGCCTGTCGGCACTGGCGGAAAAACTCCTGCAGAAACCTTTCAAAGCCGCCGACGCTGATGTCGAGGCGTTGCTGCTGGTTGGTCTGTATCAACTGCTCTACACCCGCGTACCGGCCCATGCCGCGATCGGCGAAACCGTCGGTTGTGCCGACAAGCTGAAAAAGCCCTGGGCCAAAGGTCTGCTCAACGCCGTGCTGCGCAATGCCCAGCGCGAAAGCGAGACGATCTTCGCCGAACTGGAGCGCGACCCGGTGGTGCGCACGGCCCACCCGCGCTGGCTGCAAAAATCCCTAAAGGCCTTCTGGCCGCAACAGTGGGAAGCCATCTGCGCAGCGAACAACGCGCATCCGCCAATGATCCTGCGGGTCAACCGCCGTCATCACAGCCGCGATGCTTATCTTGCGTTGCTGGGCGAAGCCGGGATCGCCGCGACACCGTGCGTTTACAGCCGCGACGGCATCATCCTCGAAGCGGCTGCCGACGTGCGCAGTCTGCCGGGGTTCGCCGAAGGCTGGATCAGCGTGCAGGACGAAGCCGCGCAACTGGCCGCCGACTTGCTCGATCTGGCGCCGGGCCAGCGGGTGCTCGACGCCTGCTGCGCCCCCGGCGGCAAGACCTGCCACATCCTTGAAGCCGAACCGGCCTTGGCCGCGGTGGTGGCGGTGGATCTGGAGGCCAAGCGTCTGGTGCGGGTGAAGGAAAACCTCGAGCGCCTCGGCCTCGACGCTGAACTGATCGCCGCCGACGGTCGCGATATCGACAAATGGTGGGACGGCAAACCGTTCCAGCGCATCCTCCTCGATGCGCCATGCTCGGCCACCGGGGTAATTCGTCGCCATCCGGACATCAAGCTAACCCGCCAGCCCGACGACATCGTCGCGCTCGCGCAACTGCAAGGCGAACTGCTCGACGCCATGTGGAAAACCCTCGAAGTCGGCGGCATCCTGCTCTACGCCACCTGCTCGACGCTGCCGACCGAGAACACCGAAGTCATCGCTGCGTTTCTCGAACGCACGCCCGGCGCGCGGGAACTCGATCTGGCCACCGCGGCCGGCATCAAGCAGCCCCATGGTCGCCAGTTGCTGGCCCAGCAGGGCGGGCATGACGGCTTCTACTACGCCAAGCTGATCAAGATCGCCGCCGCGCGCGGCTAAACGGATTCATGGAGTGACTGGATGAAAATCATCATCCTCGGTGCGGGACAGGTCGGCGGTTCGCTGGCCGAACATCTGGCCAGCGAGGCCAACGACATTACTGTGGTCGACACCGATGGCGAGCGCCTGCGCGACCTCGGCGACCGCCTCGACATCCGCACCGTGCAGGGCCGGGGCTCGCTGCCGTCGGTGCTGCGCCAGGCCGGTGCCGACGACGCCGACATGCTGGTCGCGGTGACCAACAGCGACGAGACCAACATGGTCGCCTGCCAGGTCGCGCACACGCTGTTCCACACGCCGACCAAAATCGCCCGGGTGCGCGAAGCGTCGTACCTCAATCGCGAGGAACAGCTGTTCCAGAACGAAGCGATTCCGGTCGACGTGCTGATCAGCCCCGAGCAGGTCGTGACCAATTACATCAAGCGCCTGATCCAGCACCCCGGCGCCTTGCAGGTGATCGACTTCGCCGAAGGCGCGGCGCAACTGGTGGCGGTGCGCGCTTATTACGGCGGGCCGCTGGTCGGTCAGCAACTGCGCCAGTTGCGCGAGCACATGCCGAACGTCGAAACCCGCGTCGCGGCGATCTTCCGCCGTGACCGGCCGATCCTGCCTCAGGGCGACACGGTGATCGAAGCCGATGACGAAGTGTTCTTCATCGCCGCCCGCGAAGACATTCGCGCGGTGATGAGCGAAATGCGCCGCCTCGACGAAACCTACAAACGCATCGTCATCGCCGGTGGCGGACAGATCGGCGAGCGCCTGGCCGAGGCCATCGAAAGCCGTTATCAGGTGAAGATCATCGAGATGAGCCCGGCGCGCTGCCGCTACCTCTCCGACACCCTCGACAGCACCGTGGTGTTGCAGGGCAGTGCCTCGGACCGCGATCTGCTGCTGGAAGAGAACATCGCCGACGCCGATATCTTCCTCGCCCTGACCAACGATGACGAAGCCAACATCATGTCGTCGCTGCTGGCCAAACGGCTGGGGGCGAAGAAGGTCATGACGATCATCAACAACCCGGCCTACGTCGACCTGATCCAGGGCGGCGACATCGACATCGCCATCAGCCCGCAACTGGCAACCATCGGCACCTTGCTCGCCCATGTGCGCCGCGGCGATATCGTCAGCGTGCACTCACTGCGCCGCGGCGCGGCGGAAGCGATCGAGGCGATTGCCCACGGTGATGCGAAATCGAGCAAGGTCATCGGCAAGCCGATCGAGAAGATCGGCCTGCCACCGGGCACCACCATCGGCGCGGTGATCCGCAACGAGAAAGTGATCATCGCCCACGACGACACGGTGATCGAAGCGGGCGACCACGTGATTCTGTTCCTTGTGGATAAAAAGCATATTCGCGATGTGGAGAAACTGTTTCATGTGGGGTTGAGCTTTTTCTGACCTGAAAACAACGTTGCCCGTAATTGCCCCTTCGCGAGCAGGCTCGCTCCCACAGTGGAATGCATTCCAAAGGTGGGAGCGAGCCTGCTCGCGAAAGCGGTCTGACAGACTTGCAGGTTCTCTGACGAACAATAGAAAGGAATCCGCCAATGCTCGAATCCCTGGAAAAAATGCTCGCCAAGGGTGTGGATAACGCTCTGTTGCGCTTCGGTCTGGGCAAGGGTTATCTGGACTTGGGCGAAAACGCCAAGGCTGCCGAGCATTTTCAGCGTTGTGTCGCGTTCGATCCGAAATACTCGGCGGCGTGGAAGCTGCTGGGCAAGGCGCAGCTGGCGCTAGGCGATCACGCCGCTGCGCGTCAGGCCTGGGAACAGGGCCTCGAAGCGGCCCGCGCTCATGGGGACAAACAGGCCGAGAAGGAGATGACAGTGTTTCTGAGGAGGCTCGAGCGGCAGACGCCTTGAGCTACAGATAGCGCAAAGCGTCTGCATTTACCGTCACCACATGGAGGCGGCTCAGTACCAGCGCGCCTCGCCCGGCGGACGCTTCTTGAAGCGTTTCATGCTCCACATGTACTGGCTCGGATACGCCGCGACGTAACGCTCGACCACTTTGCTCATCGCCGCGCAGGACTCGGCGGTATCGGTGCTGTACATGGCTTCTGGCGCAGCTTCGAGAATGACTTTGTAGCCCGAGCCGTCAGGCAGGCGCAGGGCATGCAGGAACACACCGACCGCTTTGCCGCCGGCCAGCATGTTCGGCACGAATTTGCTGGTCAGCGCCTGAGTGGCGAAGAACGGCACGAAAATCCCGGCGGATTCGGCCGGTTCCGGGTCGGCGGGGATGCCCACGGCACCGCCCTTACGCACTTCCTTGATGACGCTGAGAATGCCTTCCTTGGTCGACGCCGCGACCTTGTTGCCCAGCTGCACGCGCTGTTTGCGCAGCAATTCATCCACTGCCTTGAGCTTCGGCGGACGGTAGAAAATGATCGGTTTGCACTGGCTGCAATAGAAGTGGTTGAGCACTTCCCAGTTGCCGAGGTGGCTGGTGATGCCGACCACGCCTTTGCCCGAGGCCAGCGCGTCTTTCAACACATCGAGGCCTTCAACTTCACGGACCAGATCGATCGAGCGCTGCGCCGGCCAGATCCACGCGCAGGCGCTTTCGGTCAGCGACTTGCCGATGTCCTTCAGACTCTGCCCGACCAGACGCTCACGTTCGGCCGCATCCATCTGGGGAAAACACTTGGACAGATTGATCCGCACCACGTCGCGGGAACGGTTGGGGGTTTTCCACATGATCCAGCCGATCGCCGAACCCACGGCCTGCACGGCTCGCCATGGCAGCAGGGCAAACAGCCGCAGAGCGCCTACCAGCAAGGCGCCTTTAAACTTTTCCACAGGTCACTCCTGATCTTTGTGCTGTGCGCAAGGCGGGCATTCTAACCGGCGTTGGCAAGCTGCGCGTAGCGGTCGCAATCCTGGGTGTGATCCATGACCATGCCCGAGGCCTGCATCAGCGCGTAGCAAATGGTCGGACCGACGAAGGTGAAGCCGGCTTTTTTCAGCGCCTTGCTCATCGCCAGCGCTTCGGGGGTGATCGCCGGGACTTCGCTGCGATCCTTGAAATGATTGATGATCGGTTGCTCGCCAACAAACGACCACAGAAATGCCACCGGATCCTCCAGCGCCAGCCACGCCTGGGCATTGCGCCGCGCGGCGTTGAGTTTCAGGCGATTGCGAATGATGCCCGGGTCGAGCATGAGCTCGTCGATTTCGGCATCGCTCATCTGCGCCACGCGCTGCACATCGAAGCCGAACAACACCTCGCGATAGCGCTCACGTTTGCGCAGCACCGTGATCCACGACAACCCGGCCTGGAACCCTTCGAGCAAAAGCAACTCGAACAAACCCTGCGCATCGCGCAGCGGCGTGCCCCACTCCTGATCGTGATAAGCCATGTACAGCGGATCTTCGGTACACCAAAAGCAGCGTGGCATAAGGCTCCAGGGGGCGTGCGCAGCAACGAATCGGGTATACTCCCGCTCTTTAAATCGCAGCCCAAGAAACAGGTGAATTTCGTGAGCCAGCCTACGCCAGCCGTGCGTACCTTCCAAGACTTGATCCTCGCGCTCCAGCAATACTGGGCCGAGCAAGGTTGTGTGGTACTTCAGCCCTACGATATGGAAGTAGGCGCCGGCACTTTCCACACCGCGACCTTCCTGCGCGCCATCGGCCCGGAAACCTGGAACGCCGCGTACGTGCAGCCAAGCCGCCGTCCGACTGACGGCCGTTACGGCGAAAACCCGAACCGTCTGCAGCACTACTACCAGTTCCAGGTCGTGCTCAAGCCGAACCCGGACAACTTCCAGGAACTTTACCTGGGCTCGCTCAAGCATGTCGGCCTCGACCCGCTGGTGCACGACATCCGCTTCGTCGAAGACAACTGGGAATCGCCGACCCTCGGCGCCTGGGGTCTGGGCTGGGAAGTCTGGCTCAACGGCATGGAAGTCACCCAGTTCACCTACTTCCAGCAAGCGGGCGGCATCGAGTGCTACCCGGTGACCGGCGAGATCACCTACGGTCTCGAGCGTCTGGCGATGTACCTGCAAGGCGTCGATTCGGTCTACGATCTGGTCTGGGCTGACGGCCCGTTCGGCAAAGTCACCTATGGCGATGTGTTCCACCAGAACGAAGTGGAGCAGTCCACCTACAACTTCGAACACGCCAACGTCGACAAACTGTTCGAGCTGTTCGACTTCTATGAAAGCGAAGCCAAGCGCCTGATCGAACTCGACCAGCAGCTGCCGTTGCCGAGCTACGAAATGGTGCTGAAGGCGTCGCACACCTTCAACCTGCTGGATGCGCGCCGGGCGATCTCGGTGACCGCGCGTCAGCAATACATTCTGCGCGTACGCACCCTGGCGCGTTCCGTTGCGCAAGCCTACCTGCTGGCCCGCGCCAAGCTGGGCTTCCCGATGGCGACCCCGGACCTGCGTGATGAAGTACTGGCCAAGCTGGAGGCTGCACAATGAGTGCGCAAGATTTTCTGGTTGAACTGGGCACCGAAGAACTGCCACCCAAAGCCCTGAACACTTTGGCTGATGCGTTCCTCGCCGGTATCGACAAGGGCCTGCAAGCCGCCGGCCTGAGCTACGAAAGCAAAACCGTGTATGCCGCGCCACGTCGTCTGGCCGTGCTGATCACTGCGCTGGCCACTCAGCAGCCGGATCGCAGCATCAACCTCGATGGCCCGCCACGTCAGGCCGCGTTCGACGCTGATGGCAATCCGACTCAGGCCGCCCTGGGCTTCGCCAAGAAGTGCGGCGTCGAGCTGAGCGAAATCGACCAGAGCGGTCCGAAACTGCGCTACAGCCAGAACATCGCCGGCAAGCCGACCGCGAGCCTGCTGCCGACCATCGTCGAAGATTCGCTGAACGACCTGCCGATCCCGAAACGCATGCGTTGGGGTGCGCGCAAGGAAGAATTCGTGCGTCCGACCCAGTGGCTGGTGATGCTGCTTGGTGACCAGGTCATCGATTGCACGATCCTCGCGCAGAAGGCTGGCCGTGAATCTCGTGGTCACCGTTTCCACCATCCGCAAGCCGTACGCATCGGTTCGCCGTCGAGCTACCTCGCCGACCTGCGTGCCGCTTACGTATTGGCCGATGCCAACGAGCGTCGCGAGATCATCAGCAAGCGCACCGAAGAGCTGGCCACTCGTCAGGAAGGCACGGCGATCGTGCCACCGGCGCTGCTCGACGAAGTGACCGCACTGGTCGAATGGCCGGTGCCACTGGTGTGCTCGTTTGAAGAACGCTTCCTCGACGTGCCGCAGGAAGCGCTGATCACCACCATGCAGGACAACCAGAAGTATTTCTGCCTGCTGGATGCCGACGGCAAGTTGCTGCCACGTTTCATTACCGTGGCCAACATCGAAAGCAAAGACCCGCAGCAGATCATCGCCGGTAACGAGAAAGTGGTTCGCCCACGCCTGACCGACGCCGAGTTCTTCTTCAAGCAGGACAAGAAGCAGAAGCTTGAAGACTTCAACCTGCGCCTGCAGAACGTGGTGTTCCAGGAAAAACTCGGCAGCGTCTACGACAAGGCCGAGCGCGTATCGAAACTGGCCGCGTACATAGCCGCACGTATCGGCGGCAACGCCTCGTGGGCTGCCCGCGCGGGCCTGCTGTCGAAGTGCGACCTGGCAACCGAAATGGTCGGCGAGTTCCCGGAGATGCAAGGTGTCGCCGGTTACTACTACGCCCTCAATGACGGCGAGCCGCAGGACGTCGCGCTGGCCTTGAACGAGCAGTACATGCCACGCGGTGCCGGTGCCGAATTGCCGGCGACCCTGACCGGTGCAGCCGTCGCCATCGCCGACAAGCTCGACACTCTGGTCGGCATCTTCGGTATCGGCATGCTGCCAACCGGCAGCAAAGACCCGTATGCCCTGCGCCGTGCAGCACTGGGCGTGCTGCGGATCCTGATCGAGAAACAACTGGATCTGGACCTGAACGACGCCGTGGCTTTCGCGGTGAATGCGTTCGGCGGCAAGGTCAAGGCTGCCGGCCTCAACGAAGCCGTGCTGGAATTCATCTTCGACCGTCTGCGTGCGCGTTATGAAGATGAAGGCGTCGACGTCGCCACTTACCTGTCGGTACGTGCGCTCAAGCCGGGCTCGGCGCTGGACTTCGACCAGCGTGTGCAGGCGGTGCAGGCCTTCCGCAAACTGCCGGAAGCGGCAGCGCTGGCGGCGGTGAACAAGCGTGTGTCGAACCTGTTGAGCAAGGTCGAAGGCTCGGTGCCGACCGTGGTCGAAGCCAAGTATTTCGACAACGCCAACGAGTTCTCGCTGTATTCGGCAATCCAGCAAGCGGATCAAGCGGTGCAGCCAATGGCCGCGGCGCGTCAGTACAACGAATCGCTGGCACGCCTGGCGGCACTGCGCGAGCCGGTCGATGCGTTTTTCGACGCAGTGATGGTCAATGCCGACGATGCCAATGTGCGGGCCAACCGTTACGCGCTGCTGGCGCGTCTGCGTGGGCTGTTCCTCGGTGTTGCCGACATTTCGCTGCTGGGTTGAGGGATTGCTGTTGAAACTGCTGATTCTCGATCGTGACGGCGTGATCAATTATGACTCCGATGCCTACATCAAGTCGGTGGAGGAGTGGATTCCGCTGCCCGGCTCGATCGAAGCGATTGCGCAGTTGAGCAAGGCCGGCTGGACGGTGGCGGTGGCCACCAACCAGTCGGGCATTGCTCGCGGCTATTACGACCTCGCCACCCTCGAGGCCATGCACGCGCGCCTGCGCGAGCTGGTCGCGGAGCAGGGCGGTGAAGTTGGCTTGATCGTGTATTGCCCGCATGGCCCGGATGAGGGTTGCGATTGCCGCAAACCGAAACCAGGAATGTTGAAAACCATTGCCGAGCATTACACGGTGCCGTTGACCAACGTCTGGTTCGTCGGCGACAGCCTTGGTGACCTGGAGGCCGCCAAAGCCGTCGATTCACAGCCAGTTTTGGTGAAGACCGGGAAAGGCGAGAAGACTCAGGGCAAAACCCTGCCGGTTGGCACTCTGATTTTTGACGATCTGGCGGCGATTGCCGCAGAACTTATCCACAACTAGAGTACTTCTGAATTTCCTGGCCAAGGATTGCTCGGGAGTGCGCTTGAACAGTCGGGGCATTGCCCCGTAACGGTAACCGTCGCCATGTCGATACTGCGGGCCTTCAGAATCTTTGTTTTTTATCTGCTGCTGGGCACAACAGCGTTGCTGTGGTGCAGCCTGAGCTTTTTCATCGCGCCGTTTCTGTCCTTCAAGGCGCGCTATCGTTTCATCAACGTGTACTGGTGCCGTTGCGCCCTGTGGCTGACCAAGGTTTTCCTCGGCATCCGCTACGAAATCAAAGGCGCGGAAAACGTGCCGGACCGGCCCTGCGTGATTCAATCGAACCACCAGAGCACATGGGAGACGTTCTTTCTCTCCGCTTATTTCTCGCCATTGAGCCAAGTGCTCAAGCGCGAACTGCTGTACGTGCCGTTCTTCGGCTGGGCCATGGCCATGCTGCGCCCGATCGCCATTGATCGCGACAACCCGAAAGCCGCGCTCAAACAGGTCGCGGCCAAAGGGGACGAGCTGCTCAAGGACAACGTCTGGGTGCTGATCTTTCCCGAAGGGACACGAGTCCCGTACGGCACCGTTGGGAAGTTCTCCCGCAGTGGCAGCGCGTTGGCTGTGAATGCGGCGCTTCCGGTGCTGCCGATTGCACACAATGCCGGCAAATTCTGGCCAAAAATCGGCTGGGGCAAACAGGCCGGAGTGATCACCGTGGTCATCGGCGAACCGATGTATGCCGAAGGCAGCGGGCCGCGCGCCATCGCTGATCTGAATGACCGTGTGCAGGCGTGGAACGAGAAAACCCAGCGCGATATGGGCTCGCTGCCACCGACGCCACCGGCACCGGCCGCGCGTGATCAACTTGCTGTCTGAATTTTGTGGATAACCTGTGTACGCTTTTGCTTCGAAAGTCCGTAATCGTTTTCTAACTTATTGATTTTAATAGATATTTATAAATCAATAAGTTGAACGAAATCCGTGCATAAGTTTTATTCGGATGTAAAAAAATCGGCTGTTATAGCCGGTTTTTTTGTGCCCGTTCATTCAGCAATCAGCGGCAACTCGATGCGGAATGTGGTTCCCGCATCGACCACGCTGCGACATTCGATCGTACCGCCATGATGATCGATAACGGCTTTAACCATCGACAGACCCAGACCCACGCCGTCGATGCCCTGAGCCGAGGAGAAACGCCGGTACTGACTGAACAGGTCAGGCAGTTCATCGGCAGCAATCCCCTTGCCCTGATCCGTCAACTCGCAACGCAGCCACGGCCCGTGACAACTGACCTTCAGTTGCACAGTGGTGTCTGCCGGGCTGTACTTGATCGCGTTCTCCAGCAGGTTGAACAGGGCGCGCGTCAGCAATCCCTGATCGGCCAGAAGCAGCCGCTCCTGACATTCTTCATCGACTTGATTCAGCAGTTCGATATGTTTCTGCTGCGCGATAGGCAAGGCCTGATCCAGCACGTCCAAAACCAGCATCGCGAATAACGTCGGGCGGAACTGGTACGTCTCGGACTCAGCTCGCGCCAACAGGACGAAACCATCGGTCAGATCCAGCGCGCGGCGCACTTGACGCTCGATCTGCTCGAACAATGGCGCATCAGCGCCCGCCTGATGGCGATGCACATCGAGCAAGGCGAGGATGGCCGAATGTGGCGCGCGCAGATCATGGGAGAGAAAGCGCAGCAGAACGCCGCGCTGCTCCTCGGCCGCACGCTCGGCACTCAAGTCAGTCAGGCTGAGCAACCAGCCGATTGGCGTATCGCCATCGACCGGCAGCAGCGCCGCTCTTTCCAAGCGCAGGCTGCGTTCCTTGTGATCGCGAAATTCCAGCAGCGGCAGGGTGGCCAGCGGCGGTCGCGGCGCTGTGGATAATTCCGGATAGCCGAGCCGCGCCAGTTGCTCGAGTACTTCAACGCCCACCAGCGGATCCTCGAACAACTCGCGCGCCTTGCGATTGCCCAGCAGGATCTTGCCCTGCGGATCACTGATCAGCGTCGCTACCGGCAGGTATTCCAGGCCATCGGCAATGAACCGCCGGGTGTCGCGGGTGCGGCTCATGGCTTGTTCGAGCGCCATGATCTGGCCTTGCAACTGATCGGCACCGGTGAAGCGGGTCCGGCGTCGTTCCGGGAAGACTTTCGGCTCACTGTCCAGGCGCGCCAGCTCCCAACCGAAGTAGGTCAGCACCACGCTCAGGCGTCGCCAGTTCCAGATCAGGTAACCGAACAACATCCCCAAGGCTGCTAGCGTTGGCGACCACCAATAGCGGACTTCGGCCAGCAGGGCGCTGGCGATCAGCGCACAGGCCATACCGACCAAGGTTACCCACAGCGCCCAACGCGGGCGCCACAGCAATAATCCCAGCACACCCGCGACCATCGCCACGGACAACAGCGCGCCGGGCGCTGGCGACGGATTGTGCAGATTGATCTGGGCGCGATAAGACAACAAGGCAGTCAGGGGCAACAGCACTAGACTTATCCACAACCACTCGCGCACCAGCCGGCGGAACAAACGCTGGACCTGACTCGGCTCACGACTTTCACGTCGGCGTTGAGTGTTATGCATGAGGCACAGGGCAGGGCAGTGGGAATGGTTTCATAGGTCTCAGGTCTGAGGCGTAGACCCGAAGAATCATAGCGGACGTCGACCACCGACGGGCTGCTTCTTTCATCGCGGCCGGGGAGTCGCTATTGTCGACATCCCAGCCCCAGCGACAAGGAACACCGCCGATGCGCGTTGCCATTCTGGACGACGAACCCGCCGAACTGCGCCGGGTCGAGCAAACCCTGGAGCAAATGGCCGAAGCTGGCGAACAGCCGTGGTCGCTGCACAGCTTCGAGCGCGGCGAAGACTTGTTGCGCCAGTTGCGTCGGGAGACTTTTGACCTGCTGATCCTCGATTGGCAACTGCCGGACCTCACAGGCCTGGCACTGCTGCGCTGGACCCGCGAACACATGGACGCGCCACCCGCTGCAATCATGCTCACCAGCCGCGACGGCGAAAGCGATATCGTTCAAGCCTTGAATGCCGGGGCTGACGATTATGTCAGCAAGCCGTTTCGCCCGAATGAGTTGAAGGCGAGGGTGGCAGCGGTATTGCGTCGGCATAGCCAACCGCGCAGCGCGGCGGGCGAAGTACAGACGTTCCACGATCTGACTTTCGACGACGCCGAACTGACCGTCACCCGTGAAGGCAAACCGATCCTGATGACCGAACGCGAATACCGCCTGGCGCGCTGCCTGTTCAGCAACCTGGGGCGGCCATTGTCGCGGGATTACCTGTACGAGCGCTTCTGGCCAAACGAGGAGACAACTTCCTCGCGGCCGCTGGATACGCATATATACCGATTGCGTAACAAGCTCGGGCTGACAGCGGATCGGGGTTGGCAGCTGCTGACGATTTATGGGTATGGGTATCGGTTGGAAAGTGTCGGCACTGGGAATGAGTGAGGCAAAAAAACCCCGGCATTGGCCGGGGTTTTTCATGAGCGGGCAGCAATCAGGATCAGAAATCCAGGTTGGAAACCGCCAATGCGTTGCTCTCGATGAAGTCTCGGCGAGGTTCGACCGCATCACCCATCAGGGTGTTGAAGATCTGGTCTGCACCGATGGCGTCTTCGATGGTGACTTTCAGCATGCGTCGCACGCTTGGGTCCATGGTAGTTTCCCAGAGCTGATCAGGGTTCATTTCGCCCAGACCTTTGTAGCGCTGGATGGTGTGGCGCTTGGTGCTTTCGGCCATCAGCCAGTCGAGGGCTTCCTTGAACTCGGTAACGGCTTTCTTGCGTTCGCCACGCTGGATGTACGCGCCTTCGTCGAGCAGGGTGCTCAGTTGCGCGCCCAGGGTGACCACGGTTTTGTAGTCGTTGCTGCCGAAGAAGTCGCGGTTGAAGGTGACATAGTTCGACAGGCCGTGGGAGATCAGTTCGACTTCTGGCAGCCAGACGCCACGTTCACGGTCTTCGCGCAGGCTGGCCTTG
Organism: Pseudomonas sp. AC083; assembly: GCF_979253165.1. NCBI lineage: Bacteria > Pseudomonadati > Pseudomonadota > Gammaproteobacteria > Pseudomonadales > Pseudomonadaceae > Pseudomonas > Pseudomonas sp. AC083. The sequence continues at coordinate 258,802 of NZ_CEEDDH010000004.1, read as the reverse complement.
TAGACCAGGCCAGACTTCTCGTTGGTGCGCAGGCGAACTTCGTACTGGGCCAGCCACTCTTGCATCGCTGCGTGGTCGCCCAGGGTTTCCAGACTGACGGCCGGCAGATAGATGAAGTGCTCGGTCAGCTCCTGAGGGTATAGGCGCGACAGACGCTTGAGCGTCTTCATGACCATGCGGAAGTCGTTGACCAGACGTTCCAGCGCTTCACCGGAAATGCCCGGGGCTTCTTCGTTCAGGTGCAGGCTTGCATCTTCCAGGGCCGACTGCGTCATGTACTCTTCCATGGCGTCGTCGTCTTTGATGTATTGCTCTTGCTTGCCTTTCTTGACCTTGTACAGCGGTGGCTGGGCGATGTAGATGTAGCCACGCTCGATCAGCTCCGGCAGCTGACGGAAGAAGAAGGTCAGCAGCAGGGTGCGGATGTGCGAACCGTCGACGTCAGCATCGGTCATGATGATGATGTTGTGATAGCGCAACTTGTCGATGTTGTACTCTTCGCGACCGATGCCGCAGCCCAGCGCGGTGATCAGCGTGCCCACTTCCTGGGACGAGATCATCTTGTCGAAACGGGCTTTTTCGACGTTGAGGATCTTACCCTTCAACGGCAGGATCGCCTGGGTCTTGCGGTTACGTCCCTGCTTGGCAGAACCGCCCGCGGAGTCACCCTCCACCAGGTACAGTTCGGACAGCGCCGGGTCTTTTTCCTGGCAATCAGCGAGTTTGCCCGGCAGGCCGGCGATGTCCAGCGCGCCTTTGCGGCGGGTCATCTCACGTGCCTTGCGCGCGGCTTCACGGGCGCGGGCGGCGTCGATCATCTTGCCGACCACCAGCTTGGCTTCGTTCGGATTTTCCAGAAGGAAGTCAGAGAAGTATTTGCCCATCTCCTGCTCGACCGCAGTCTTCACTTCGGAAGACACCAGCTTGTCTTTGGTCTGCGAGCTGAACTTCGGATCCGGCACCTTCACCGAGATGATTGCGGTCAGGCCTTCACGGGCGTCGTCGCCGGTGGTGGCGACTTTGTGCTTCTTCGCCAGGCCTTCCTGCTCGATGTAGTTGTTCAGGTTACGCGTCAGTGCCGAGCGGAAGCCCACCAGGTGGGTGCCACCGTCGCGCTGCGGAATGTTGTTGGTGAAGCACAGCAGGTTCTCGTTGAAGCTGTCGTTCCACTGCAGGGCGATTTCCACGCCGATGCCATCTTCACGCTGGATGTTGAAGTGGAACACCTGGTTGACCGCGGTCTTGTTGGTGTTCAGGTATTCAACGAACGCACGCAGGCCGCCCTCGTACTTGAACAGCTCTTCCTTGCCGCTGCGCTCGTCCTTGAGGACGATGCCGACACCGGAGTTGAGGAAGGACAGTTCACGAATGCGCTTGGCGAGGATGTCCCAGCTGAAGTGAATATTCTTGAAGGTTTCGCTGGAAGCCTTGAAGTGGATCTGGGTACCGGTGGTTTCGCTGTCGCCAACGATGGCCATCGGTGCCTGAGGCACGCCGTGAACGTAAGTCTGTTCCCAGATCTTGCCACTGCGGCGAACAGTCAGGACCAGTTCTTCAGACAGTGCGTTCACTACCGAAACACCTACACCGTGCAGACCGCCGGAAACCTTGTAGGAGTTGTCGTCGAACTTACCGCCAGCGTGGAGGACGGTCATGATGACCTCGGCGGCGGAAACGCCTTCCTCTTTATGCACGTCTACCGGGATGCCACGACCGTTGTCTTTAACGGTGATGGACTCGTCCGGGTGGATGATGATGCTGATGTCGTCGCAATGGCCGGCGAGGGCTTCGTCGATCGAGTTGTCGACCACCTCGAACACCATGTGGTGCAGACCGCTGCCATCATCGGTGTCACCAATGTACATACCGGGACGTTTGCGTACGGCATCCAGGCCTTTCAGCACTTTAATGCTCGTTGAGTCGTACGTATTTTCTTCGCTCAATGCCTTCACTCCCGATGGTCGTGGGTCTGGGTGATACGGCCCTGTTCCACGTGGAACAAAGCGACTGGCGTTTCCGTCTGCCAGCCTTCCCTCAGTAATTCGTGATCTACACAGGTGATGAACACCTGGCAGCGTAAGTCTTCCAGCAAGCGGCACAGCGCGCGACGGTGGCTCTCGTCCAGCTCGGACGGCAAGTCATCCACCAGATAAATACACTGTCCGCGACGGGCCTGACTGACCAGGTGCCCTTGGGCAATCCGTAGTGCACAGACCACAAGCTTCTGCTGACCCCGGGACAGGATGTCCGCGGCATTGTGTGCGCCCAATCTGAGACGCAAATCAGCTCGTTGCGGTCCGGCCTGGGTGTGCCCCATCTGCTGGTCCCGTTGCACGGAACCGGCGAGTACGGCGCTCAATTCGCGGTCCTTGTCCCAGCCTCGGTAATAGCTGAGCGTCAAACCCTCGAGCTCAACCAGTTCGCTCAAGGTCTGTTCGAAGACCGGTTTCAAGGCTGTGATGTAAGCGCGGCGGTATTCATCGATTTCAGCGCTGGCCTGGCACAGTTCCCTGTCCCAAACCGCTTGCGAAACGGCGTCAAGTGTACCATGCCGCAGCCAGGAGTTTCTCTGGCGCAGCGCCTTCTGCAAACGCTGCCAAGTGGCCATGAAACGCGGTTCGACGTGGAACACACCCCAGTCGAGAAACTGCCGGCGAATCTTCGGCGCGCCTTCCAGCAGACGGAAGCTGTCCGGGTTGATCAACTGCAACGGCAGAATTTCCGCCAGCTGCGCAGCGCTACGGGCGTTCTGGCCATCGATGCGAATCTGGAACTCGCCCTGACGGTCGCGAGAAATCCCCAGCGCACTGTGTCCGCCTTCAGCGAGTTCAACCTGACCAAATACAGTACAGGCGAGCTGTTCGTACTGAATGACTGGCAACAGCCGCGTGCTGCGAAACGAACGGGCAAGCCCCAGCAGATGAATGGCTTCCAGAACACTGGTTTTGCCGCTGCCGTTGGCGCCGTAAAGAATGTTGATGCGGGGGGAGGGGGAGAAGGTCACCGGGTGCAGATTGCGCACCGCGGTGACCGAAACACGACTTAACGACATTCAGGATCAGCTGATTACAGACGCATCGGCATGACAACGTAAGCCGAATCGTCATTGTCGGACTCTTGCACCAGCGCACTGCTGTTGGAGTCGGACAGGATCAGGCGAACCTGCTCGGTGGTCATCACGCCCAGCACGTCGAGCAGGTAGCTGACGTTGAAACCGATCTCCAGCGAGCCGCCGTTGTACTCAACGCCCACTTCTTCTTCAGCTTCTTCCTGCTCCGGGTTGTTGGCCTGGATCTTCAACTGACCGCTGGCCAGTTGCAGACGGATACCGCGGTACTTCTCGTTGGACAGAATCGCGGTACGGCTGAACGCTTCACGCAATGCCTGACGATCGCCAAGTACCAGTTTGTCGCCACCTTTCGGCAGTACGCGCTCGTAATCCGGGAATTTACCGTCGACCAGTTTCGAGGTGAAAGTGAACTCGCCCGTGGTGGCGCGGATGTGGTGCTGGCCGAGGACGATGCTGACATTGCCGTCTGGCTCAGTGAGCAGACGCGCCAGTTCGAGGATACCTTTGCGCGGCACGATCACCTGATGACGATCCGGCTGACCGATATCGGCCTGCATCGAGCACATTGCCAGACGGTGACCGTCGGTGGCCACGGCGCGGATCACACCAGCGGAAACTTCCAGCAGCATGCCGTTGAGGTAGTAACGCACGTCCTGCTGGGCCATGGCGAAGCTGGTGCGTTCGATCAAGCGACGCAGTTTGCTTTGCTCCAGGCTGCAGGTCAGCGAGCCCGGGCCTTCTTCAACAGTCGGGAAGTCGTTGGCCGGCAGGGTCGACAGGGTGAAGCGGCTGCGGCCGGCCTTCACCACCAGTTTCTGCTCGTCGACCTTGATATCGATCAGCGCGTCGTTGGGCAGGCTTTTGCAGATGTCCATCAGCTTGCGCGCCGGCACGGTGATCGAGCCCGTTTCGGCCGGCTCTTCGAGTTGCACACGACCGACCAGCTCGACTTCCAGGTCGGTACCGGTCAGCGACAGTTGCTGGCCTTCGACGACCAACAGCACGTTGGACAGTACCGGCAAGGTCTGTCGGCGCTCGACGACGCCTGCGACCAGTTGCAGGGGTTTCAACAGGGCTTCGCGTTGAATGGTGAAATGCATGGTCTAGTCCCTTGCCTTAATAAGCTGCGCTGGTGTTCATCAAGTGGTCAGTGTACGCAGCAGGTTCTTGTAGTCCTCGCGGATGTCCGCGTCGGATTCCTTAAGTTCGTTGATCTTGCGGCAGGCGTGCAGCACGGTGGTGTGGTCGCGGCCGCCAAACACATCGCCGATTTCCGGCAGGCTGTGGTTGGTAAGTTCCTTGGACAACGCCATGGCCACCTGACGCGGACGAGCCACCGAGCGCGAACGGCGCTTGGACAGCAGGTCGGAAATCTTGATCTTGTAATACTCGGCGACGGTGCGCTGGATGTTATCCACAGAGACCAGTTTGTCCTGCAACGCCAGCAAGTCTTTCAGGGATTCGCGGATCAGCTCGATGGTGATGTCGCGGCCCATGAAGTGCGAGTGGGCGATTACGCGTTTCAGCGCACCTTCCAGCTCACGGACGTTGGAGCGAATGCGCTGGGCAATGAAGAATGCGGCATCGTGAGGCAACTCGACTTTGGCCTGATCGGCCTTCTTCATCAGGATCGCCACGCGGGTTTCCAGTTCCGGCGGCTCGACGGCAACCGTCAGGCCCCAACCGAAGCGGGATTTCAGGCGTTCTTCAAGGCCTTCGATTTCTTTCGGGTAGCGGTCACTGGTGAGAATGACCTGCTGACCACCTTCAAGCAACGCGTTGAAGGTGTGGAAAAACTCTTCCTGGGAACGCTCCTTGCGAGCGAAGAACTGAATATCGTCGATCAGCAAGGCGTCCACCGACCGGTAGAAACGCTTGAATTCGTTGATGGCGTTCAGTTGCAACGCCTTGACCATGTCGGCCACAAAGCGCTCGGAATGCAGGTACACGACCTTGGCATTCGGATTCTTCTTTAATAGATGGTTGCCCACCGCGTGCATCAAGTGGGTTTTACCCAGGCCGACGCCACCATAAAGGAAGAGCGGGTTGTAACCGTGCTTGGGATTGTCCGCCACCTGCCAGGCCGCCGCACGGGCGAGCTGGTTGGATTTACCTTCAACGAAGTTTTCGAAGGTGAACGTGCGATTCAGGTAACTGGTGTGCTTGAGCGCACCTTCTACCTGCACGGTGCGCTGCTCCGCGCGAACCGGGGCCTGCTGCGAAGCGGCGCCAGCCATCGGGTCGAAGCTGTCGCGGGAAGGTTCTTCGCTGACTTCAGCGGCCTTCTGTGTGGAACGTTTGGCCGGAGCAGGGGCTGGCGTCGGTGCCGGATTGCTCGCTGGCACATTATTCGCCTGCGCCTGAGCAACCTGCGCGGCCGCCAGCGGCGCATTGGGTGCAGCACGAGGTGCCGAGCTGCGTTTGCTGCCTATTAACAAGGACAGCGCCGGCGTCGAACCATTGCCGTGCTCATCCAGCAGTTCAAGGACGCGGCCCAGGTACTTTTCGTTGACCCAGTCCAACACGAAACGATTCGGTGCGTAGACGCGCAACTCGTCGCCTTCGGCTTCGACCTGTAGTGGACGGATCCAGGTGTTGAATTGTTGGGCAGGCAGCTCTTCGCGCAAAAGCTCCACGCACTGCTGCCAAAGTTCCACTGACACGGATATCCCCTAAGTTGAAAGCCGGTGAGGCAAAAACAAGCGGCCATTGTAGCGGCGAGCGATTCACTTATCCACATGCAGGTAGGTTCGTCACCATCATTTATCAACGCGTTAACGCATTAAAAGGCGACCAACGGCATGTGAATAAGCCCTGTGGATAAACGCCTCTGAGGGCACTGGACAACTGGGGGCTAAACCCGGTGGATAACCAGCCTGTGGATAACAGGCCATTCCACGCACAGCTTATCCGATAGCGCAGCACAGGCTGAACACGGTTTTCCACTGTAGTTGTCATTCTCTGTACATCCCGTGGAATAAGGCTTCATGGCAGTTATCCACAGAAGATGGCGTGCCTAGTTTTTACAAGCTTTACAGAAAAGCTTTAAATAATTCCCTTCTTTATTTCTATATCTGGCTGACAGGCGTTCAAGCTAAAAACCTGCCCGGATCTATTTATAAGGAAACGCTGGTTGGAAATTGACCTGAAGGCTTGCTTTCTCTAGAATCCCCGGTCTCTTAAAACGGGGGCCATTCCGGCCCGTTGTGGACGAACCAGGTAACACGACATGAAACGTACTTTCCAACCAAGCACTATCAAACGCGCTCGTACCCACGGTTTCCGTGCTCGCATGGCTACCAAGAACGGCCGCGCAGTCCTGTCGCGTCGTCGCGCCAAAGGTCGTGCGCGTCTGGCAGTTTGATAATCCGGTACTGGAGGTGAGTCAGGACTTCAGTCGGGAAAAGCGTCTGCTTACCCCCCGGCATTTCAAGGCAGTCTTTGACTCCCCTACCGGCAAGGTTCCGGGGAAAAATCTCCTGCTCCTTGCACGCAACAACGATCTTGATCACCCCCGTCTCGGGCTGGTTATCGGGAAAAAGAGCGTAAAGCTCTCCGTTGAGCGCAATCGCCTCAAACGTCTGATGCGCGAATCGTTCCGTCTGCACCAGGATTCACTGGTCGGCTGGGACATCGTTATCGTCGCGCGCAAAGGTTTGGGTGATGTAGAAAACCCCGAATTGATTCAGCATTTCGGCAAACTCTGGAAGCGTCTGGCACGCAACAAGCCCGTTCCGGCAGTCAAAACCGAAACTGTAGGGGTAGACAGTACCGATGCGTAAACTGGCCCTCGTTCCGATCCAGTTTTATCGCTATGCCATTAGTCCTTTAATGGCCAGCCACTGTCGCTTCTACCCCAGTTGTTCCTGCTACGCGTATGAAGCCATTGAAAATCATGGCCTTCTGCGCGGTGGCTGGCTGACCTTTCGTCGTTTAGGTCGCTGTCATCCGTGGAATCCCGGTGGTTATGACCCGGTTCCACCTGTCCCTACCTCCCGTTCTTCTTCGATGGCCGAGTAATCATGGATATCAAACGCACGATCCTGATCGTCGCCCTGGCAATCGTGTCCTACGTCATGGTTCTTAAATGGAACCAGGATTATGGCCAGGCTGCCCTGCCGACTCAGAATGTTGCTTCCAGTACGACTACATCCGGTTTGCCGGACACCGCCACTGGCACAAATGCTGCCAGTGACGATATTCCGCGCGCCGCCAGCGATACCAGCGCACCTGCCGAAACGCCGGTCGCCGCCAGCAAGGATCTGATTCAGGTCAAGACCGATGTGCTCGATCTGGCGATCGATCCACAGGGTGGCGACGTTGCGCAACTGACTCTGCCTTTGTATCCACGTCGTCAGGATCGTCCTGACGTTCCGTTCCAGCTGTTCGATAACGGCGGCGAACGTGTATATCTGGCGCAAAGCGGTCTGATCGGTACCAACGGCCCGGATGCAAACCCGGCCGGTCGTCCGGTTTATTCCTCGGAGAAGAAGGTTTACCAACTGGCTGACGGTCAGGATCAACTCGTTGTTGACCTGAAATTCAGCAAGGACGGCGTCAACTACATCAAGCGTTTCACCCTGAAACGTGGCTTGTATGACGTCGCTGTCTCCTACATTGTGGATAACCAGAGCGCTCAGCCCTGGAACGGCGCAATGTTTGCCCAGTTGAAGCGCGATGCCAGCGCTGATCCTTCGTCGACCACTGCTACTGGCACCGCGACTTACCTGGGCGCTGCCCTGTGGACAAGTTCCGAGCCGTACAAGAAAGTGTCGATGAAGGACATGGACAAGGCACAGCTCAAGGAAACCGTCACCGGTGGTTGGGTAGCCTGGCTGCAGCACTACTTCGTGACCGCGTGGATTCCGGCCAAGGGCGAAAACAACATCGTCCAGACCCGTAAAGACAGCAAAGGCAACTACATCATTGGTTACACCGGTCCTACTCTGACCGCTGCTCCAGGTGCAAAAGTTGAAACCAGCGCTGTGCTGTACGCAGGTCCGAAAAGCCAGGCTGTGCTGAAAGAGTTGTCCCCAGGTCTGGAACTGACCGTCGACTACGGCATTCTGTGGTTCATTGCCCAGCCGATCTTCTGGCTGCTGCAACACATCCACGCCATTGTCGGTAACTGGGGCTGGTCGATCATCTTCCTGACCATGCTGATCAAAGGGATTTTCTTCCCGCTGTCGGCTGCCAGCTACAAATCGATGGCGCGCATGCGTGCCGTGGCTCCGAAACTGGCTGCGCTGAAAGAGCAACATGGCGATGACCGGCAGAAAATGTCGCAAGCCATGATGGAGCTGTACAAGAAAGAGAAGATCAATCCACTGGGCGGCTGCTTGCCGATCCTCGTGCAGATGCCGGTCTTCCTGTCGCTGTACTGGGTTCTGCTTGAAAGCGTGGAAATGCGCCAGGCGCCGTTCATGCTGTGGATCACTGACCTGTCGATCAAGGATCCGTTCTTCATTCTGCCGATCATCATGGGCGCAACCATGTTCATCCAGCAGCAGTTGAACCCGACTCCTCCGGATCCGATGCAGGCGAAAGTGATGAAAATGATGCCAATCATCTTCACCTTCTTCTTCCTGTGGTTCCCTGCTGGTCTGGTGCTGTACTGGGTTGTGAACAACTGCCTGTCGATTGCACAACAGTGGTACATCACGCGTAAGATCGAAGCGGCGACGAAAAAAGCCGAGGCGTAACTTGCACTGTGGATAACACCACTCAAAACGCCCCCTAGTGGGGCGTTTTGCTATCTGCCACTTTTGTCTGGATGCCGCTTTATGAGCACACCCCGTGAAACCATCGCTGCTGTCGCCACTGCTCAAGGGCGCGGCGGTGTGGGCATCGTCCGTATTTCCGGGCCGTTGGCCAGCGTCGCGGCAAAAGCCATCAGCGGCCGAGAACTGAAACCGCGTTACGCCCATTACGGGCCGTTTTTCAGTGACGATCAGCAAGTGCTGGATGAAGGTCTGGCTTTGTATTTCCCGGGGCCGAACTCGTTTACCGGCGAAGACGTCCTGGAATTGCAGGGCCACGGTGGCCCGATCGTGCTGGACATGTTGCTCAAGCGTTGCCTGGAATTGGGTTGTCGTCTGGCCCGTCCCGGGGAATTCAGCGAGCGCGCTTTCCTCAATGACAAACTCGATCTGGCCCAGGCCGAGGCAATCGCCGATTTGATCGAAGCCAGTTCTGCCCAGGCTGCACGCAATGCGCTGCGTTCATTGCAGGGTGCGTTTTCTCAGCGTGTGCATAACCTGACCGAGCAACTGATCGGTTTGCGTATCTACGTTGAAGCCGCCATCGACTTCCCGGAAGAGGAAATCGACTTTCTCGCCGACGGCCATGTGCTGAGCATGCTCGACAAAGTACGCGATGAGTTATCCACAGTGCTGCGCGAAGCAGGGCAGGGCGCGTTATTGCGTGATGGCATGACGGTGGTGATTGCCGGCCGTCCCAACGCGGGCAAATCCAGCCTGTTGAATGCCTTGGCCGGTCGCGAGGCTGCCATCGTTACCGAGATTGCCGGCACCACGCGGGATATCCTGCGCGAGCATATCCACATCGACGGCATGCCGTTACACGTTGTCGATACCGCAGGCCTGCGTGACACCGATGATCATGTGGAAAAGATCGGTGTTGAACGGGCCTTGAAAGCCATTGGTGAAGCGGATCGGGTTTTACTGGTGGTCGATGCGACCGCACCAGAAGCACTGGATCCTTTTGCCTTATGGCCAGAATTCCTCGAGTCTCGACCGGATCCGGCGAAAGTGACGCTGATTCGTAACAAGTCCGATCTGACCGGTGAAGCGGTTTCTCTGGAAACCAGTGACGACGGCCACGTGACCATCAGTCTCAGCGCCAAATCCGCCGAAGGCCTCGATCTGCTGCGGGACCACCTCAAGGCGTGCATGGGTTACGAGCAGACTTCGGAAAGCAGCTTCAGCGCACGTCGCCGGCATCTGGAAGCACTGCGTCACGCCAGCGCGGCACTGGAACATGGCCGCGCGCAACTGACCCTGGCCGGGGCAGGCGAATTGCTCGCCGAAGATCTGCGCCAGGCTCAGCATTCCCTGGGTGAAATTACCGGGGCGTTCAGCTCTGATGATTTGCTCGGAAGGATTTTCTCCAGCTTCTGCATCGGCAAATAAAAGAAGGGGCTGTGGATAATTCACCCACAGCCCCTTTTTGTTCACCAGTTATAGGACACCGTACCGAGCAGCGTGCGGTCTTCGCCCCAATAGCAACGGCCGGCATCGTTGCATCCCGACACATATTCCTTGTCGAACAGATTCTTCGCGTTCAGATCGACACTCCAGTGTGTGTCGATCTGATATCCAACAGCCGCGTCGACCAATGTAACGTCTCCGGCATCCAGCTTTCCGTATAGAGAAGGCGAAGTGTAGGCAAACGCACTGTCGAAATAGCGCACGCCACCGGCGACATACAAGCCTTTCAAATCACTGTCGAGGAAGCGATATTTCGCCCAGACCGAGGCCTGATTACGCGGCACACCGGTCATTTGATGGCCTTTGACCAGCGATGTCGCTGCATCCTTGGTGATTTTGGCGTCGGTGTAGGTATAAGCCGCCGTGACATTGAGGTTCTGCGTCAGATTGCTGTTGAGTTCCAGTTCCACACCCTTGGCGCGACTTTCGCCCACCTGGCGATAGGTCGAAGTCGTTGCATCGAAATAGGTGTCGTCCTTCTTGCGCAGGTCATACACCGAAGCGGTGAAAGCGGTGTCCCAGCCGATCGGTTCGTACTTCAAGCCCACTTCGTACTGGCTGCTGGTGATCGGATCCAGCGGCGCACCGGCGTTGGAAATTTGCTGCACCGGCACGAACGCCGTGGAATAGCTGACATATGGCGTCATGCCGTTGTCGAACTGATACATCACGCCGCCCTGATAGGTGAACTTCTTGTCCTCGGAGCTGATGTTGCTGCCTCGGGCCACCTTGTCGCGGAAGTCACTGTCGACCCAGTCCTGGCGACCGCCGAGCAGAAACAGCCAGTTGTCGTACTTGCTCTGGATCTGTGCATAAACACCTTTCATCTGCTGCTCAAGCAAAGTGTTCTGCACAGCGATCGGGGTGGTCGGATCACGCAGGTAGACCGGGTTATACACATTGATCGGCCCGACAACGCCGGCATTCCAGTCCTGATTGAACGAGGTGCGATCGTAGCTGGCGCCGAACAGCACGGTGTTTTCCAGCTCGCCTGCCTGGAATTTGCCTTCCAGCTGATTATCCAGCGAATACACCATGGATTTGTTGAAGCGATCATAGGCGGTCACGTTCAACCGCGTGCCGAAACCGGCGTTGTTCAGATTGCCCGGCCAGGTTTCGTGGCGGGTGATACGCGACTGCATGTAGCGCGAGTTCTGGCGGAACTGCCAGTCATCGTTGAACGAGTGGCTGAACTCGTAACCGGTGCTCCAGGTTTCCCGTTCGAAGGTATTCCAGTCCGGGTCACCTAGCATGGTGTCTTTGGATAACTGGCCGTTGGGATTGCTCAGCAATGTGCCGGCGGCCGGCAGGCCAAGCTCCATGTTGGTGTGGTCTTTCTGATAGTTGGCCAGCAGCGTCAGCGTATTGAAATCGTCGAAATTCAGGGTCAGCGAAGGGGCGATATAAATACGGTCGTCAGGCACGTGATCTGTCTGGGTATCGGATTTGCGCCCCAGCATCACCACGCGTCCGAGAACGTTGCCGCTGTCATTGAGCGGGCCGGAGACATCTACGCCGATTTGCCGGCGATTGTTCGAGCCATAGCCCAGTTGCACTTCGCCCTGAGGCGCGGCGGTCGGGCGTTTGCTGACCAGGTTGACCAGACCGCCTGGCGCATTTTCGCCATACAGCAGCGAAGACGGGCCACGGAACACCTCGACCCGCTCAAGTCCGTACGGCTCGGTGCTGGTGTCATAGCGATTGCCCTGCACGCGCAGTCCATCGCGCAACAAACCGTAGCCGTAATCGGTGGCGTTGAAACCACGGATATAGAACAGGTCGCCAGCCAAGCTGTCGCCGGCGGCAAAAGGTGGGGCGAAGATCCCCGGCACGTAGCCGAGTACGTCGGTGAGTGTCTGGGATTTCTGATCCTTGATCCGCTGACCGGTCACCACTGACACCGAACGCGGTGTTTCCGACAGCGGCGTACTGGTTTTCGTACCGATCCGGCTGTTTTGCGCCTTGTAGCCGATGTCGGCGGCGTAATCGAGATTCATTGGATTGCCCAACTGCGCATTGATGTTGGTCGGCGCCAGTTCCAGGGAGTCACCGTTGGGCACGTTCTGCAGAATGTAACTGCCGGGTGCTTGTGGCACTGCCTGTAAACCCGAGCCTTGCAGCAGTTGAGCGAATCCTTGTTCGACGCTGTAGTCACCGTTCAACCCGGCACTGCGCAGGCGGCTGGTCTGTTGCGGCGAGAACGACAGAATCACATTGGCGGCAGCGGCGAACTCGCTCAAGGCACTATCCAGCGGGCCGGCGGCAATGGCGTAGCGCTGGGATGCCGACGCCGCGAAGGCGCTGTTGCTGATCACCAGACAAGACGCAGCGCTGGCCATCAATAAGCTGCATGCAATGCAATGTGGAGAAAAGCGCTGACGGAACGTGGGAAGACGCATGTGTGGATTAGCCCTGAAGGTGGCGAAGAGCCGCGTTTATCGCGATTACCTGTAGGGCCGGGTCAGGGCGAAAAAAGATAACCCTGCTTGAAATTATTTTTCCCCAGGCATTTTTTGATCAAGCGCTATGGCTGATCGAGACCCAGTAACGGCTGAAATAACGCACGTTGATTGGCAACGAGGCCTGAAGGTTGGCCAGCACTGCGTCGGTCGAATCGAGCCGGAAAGTCCCGGAGACCCGCAGATCCCGGGCGCGGCGATCACAATGCAATACACCACTGCGATAGCGTCCCAACTCCGCGATTACGTCGCCCAGGCGCGCGTCGATAACGATTAACTGGCCGTTGATCCAGCCGACGTCTGATGGTTGGAAGGGATGACTGAGGCCGATATGTCGACTATCGAAATCCGCGCCTTCGCCTGCTTTCAGAATGAGCGCAGCAGTGGATGACTGCGCGGGTTGAACGCTGACTCGATCCTCCAGCACGCCGACCCGGGTTGAGTCCGGCATCTGATGCACCGAGAACCGGGTGCCCAAAGCTTGAATCCGCCCGTCGCGGGTTTGCACATAAAACGGCCGCTGATCGCCAAGCTTGCCGGTTTGGATGAGGATTTCACCGGCACGCAGTTGAATCAGGCGTTGCGCTGCGTCGAAAGAAACATCGATGGCCGAGTCGGTGTTGAGCTGGATCTGGCTGCCATCGGCCAGGCTGATGGTGCGACGCTGACCCACACCGGTTTTATAGTCGGCCCAGACGTTGCCCAGGGATGTGTGTCGTTGAACGTTCCAGCCAACGAAACCTGTTCCCGCTGCAAGCAACAGCAGTTTGAGTACCTGGCGTCTTTGTTGGCCGCTATTGAGCGCACGTCGTTTCAGATCCTGCGGCAGCGTACCGAGGTGGCGCTGCAATTGTTCCATCTGGTTCCACGCCGCCAGATGCGCCGGATCGCTGTCTATCCACAGCTGCCAGGCCTTTTGTTCGGCAAGGCTCGGTGGCTGGGTTTGAAACTGCACATACCAGCTGGCGGCAGTTTCGAATACCTGACGATCTGCAGCGGCGGCCATCATGGTTGCGCCATGATGAGGGCGCATTCAGTCAGGGCGCGGATCATGTGTTTTTTTACTGTGGTCAGCGAGACCCTCAATTGCATGGCGATCTGTTGATAAGTCAGTCCGTCGACTTGCGAAAGCATGAAGATCTGCCGTGTGCGCGTGCCCAGGCCGGTCAATGCTTTATCCACAGCAACCAGGGTTTCAATGATCAGCGCTCTGTCTTCTTCGCTGACCATCGTCGGCTCCGGCCGAGCTGCGAGGGCCTGCAGATAAGCGCTTTCAATGGCCCTGCGTCTATAACGATCAATGACCAGCCCGCGTGCAATGGTCGTCAGGTAATCCCTCGGCTCGCGAATATGAGCTGCATTGCGCGCGGCCAGAACTCGCAAAAACGTGTCATGCGCCACATCGGCTGCATCGCAGCCGTTGTGCAGTCTGCCCTTGAGCCAACCATACAGCCACGAATGATGTTGCTCGTAGATTCGCTCGATCGCAGCGGTGTGGGCGGGTAGGGACATGGGGGAAAACTGACGAGTTAATGATAATGGCTATTATTAGCCTCTGTTACGTCCTCTCACAATAGCCTTTTCATTTTCCTGCCCTTGGCTTGCCAAGCGTCACCAATCCTTCGCTGGCGCTTTTTTTGCGTCCGGAAAAAGCCTTGTTGGCGATTTTCTGTGGATTAAGCCCTGTGAATAACTGCCACTGAGGGCAGTTGATAAATGGGGTTGAAAACTGGATATAACCTGACCTGTGGATAACAACCCCATTCATCCACAGGCTTAAACCGGTTATCCAATGGCCTCATTGCCACATGAGCACAGAGTTTTGAATCTCTGTACACTTTGAGAAATAAGGCCTGTAGCGATCTATCCACAGAAAGGTGGTTCAGTAAGAATAAACATAAAAACAAAGGTTTTATAAATTTCTCTCTTTTTTATTCTTTTAACCTCGAGTTCTCCACAGCTGGTTAAATTTTGTGCAAAGGGTTCTTTAGAAAGGGCGAAGTCCCTATACTTGCCGACCAGGTCCAGAAACCTGAGCTCAACTATTTCCTGAATGACCTACTTAAGCAGGCACGAGGTGCGTGGTGGATTTCCCTTCCCGTTTTGAAGTGATCGTCATCGGCGGCGGTCATGCCGGTACCGAGGCAGCACTGGCGTCAGCACGCATGGGGGCAAAAACCCTGTTGCTGACGCATAACGTGGAAACCCTCGGTGCCATGAGTTGCAACCCGGCCATCGGTGGCATCGGCAAAAGCCATCTGGTCAAGGAAATCGATGCCCTCGGAGGCGCGATGGCCATGGCTACCGATAAGGGCGGCATCCAGTTTCGCGTGTTGAACAGCCGCAAGGGTCCGGCCGTACGGGCCACCCGTGCACAAGCCGACCGGATTCTCTACAAGGCAGCTGTTCGCGAAATCCTGGAAAACCAGCCGAACCTGTGGATATTTCAACAGGCTGCTGACGACCTGATCGTCGAACAGGAGCAAGTCCGTGGTGTGGTTACACAGATGGGGCTGCGTTTCTTCGCCGTTTCCGTGGTGTTGACCACCGGTACATTCCTCGGCGGACTTATCCACATCGGTTTGCAGAATTTCTCCGGCGGTCGCGCCGGTGATCCACCGTCTATTGCTCTGGCCCACCGTCTGCGTGAGTTGCCATTGCGTGTCGGGCGTCTGAAAACCGGCACACCGCCGCGTATCGATGGCAAGTCGGTGGATTTCTCGGTGATGACCGAGCAACCGGGCGATACGCCGATTCCGGTGATGTCGTTCATGGGCAACAAGGAACAGCATCCCCGTCAGGTCAGCTGCTGGATCACCCATACCAATGCCCGCACCCACGAAATCATCGCGGCGAACCTCGATCGTTCGCCGATGTATTCCGCTGCCGGTGAAATCGAAGGCGTCGGCCCGCGTTATTGCCCGTCGATTGAAGACAAGATTCATCGCTTTGCCGACAAGGAAAGCCATCAGGTGTTCATCGAACCGGAAGGTCTGACCACCCATGAGCTGTATCCGAACGGAATATCCACAAGCCTGCCGTTCGACGTGCAATTGCAGATCGTGCAATCGATCCGCGGCATGGAAAACGCACACATCGTGCGTCCGGGCTATGCGATTGAGTACGACTACTTCGATCCGCGCGACCTGAAGTACAGCCTGGAAACCAAAGTCATCGGCGGTCTGTTCTTCGCCGGGCAGATCAACGGCACCACCGGTTACGAAGAAGCCGGCGCTCAAGGTCTGCTCGCCGGGGCCAACGCTGCGCTGCGTGCCAAGGGCAAAGAGGCCTGGTGTCCGCGCCGCGATGAAGCGTACATCGGCGTTCTGGTCGACGACCTGATCACCCTCGGCACCCAAGAGCCGTACCGCATGTTCACGTCTCGCGCCGAGTACCGCCTGATTCTGCGTGAAGACAATGCCGACCTGCGTCTGACCGAAAAAGGTCGCGAGCTCGGTCTGGTCGATGACGCGCGCTGGGCGGCCTTCTGCAAGAAACGCGAAAGCATCGAGCTTGAAGAACAGCGCCTGAAAAGCACCTGGGTGCGGCCGAACACCCCGCAGGGCGATGCGATTGCCGAGAAATTCGGCACGCCGCTGACCCACGAATACAACTTGCTCAACCTGTTGAGCCGTCCGGAAATCGATTACGCCGGTCTGGTCGAAGTGACCGGGCAGGGCGCCGAAGATCCACAGGTCGCCGAGCAGGTCGAGATCAAGACCAAATACGCCGGTTACATCGACCGCCAACAGGACGAGATCGCCCGTCTGCGCGCCAGCGAAGACACGAAATTGCCTGTGGATATCGATTACACCAACATCTCCGGTCTGTCCAAGGAGATCCAGAGCAAGCTCGGCGCCACACGTCCCGAAACGCTGGGCCAGGCTTCGCGGATCCCGGGCGTAACCCCGGCGGCGATTTCGCTGTTGATGATTCATTTGAAAAAACGCGGCGCGGGCCGTCAGTTGGAGCAAAGCGCTTGAGTGCCAAGATCACTTCGCAACACGCCGAAGAGTTATCCACAGGAGCCCGCGAGCTCGGTGTCAATCTCAGTCAAACCCAGCACGAATTGCTGCTGGGTTATCTGGCCCTGTTGATCAAATGGAACCAGGCCTACAACCTGACCGCCGTGCGCGATCCGGACGAAATGGTTTCGCGGCATTTGCTCGATAGTCTCAGCGTGATGTCGTTTATCGAAAACGGTCGCTGGCTCGATGTCGGCAGTGGCGGTGGCATGCCTGGTATCCCGCTGGCGATCCTGTACCCGGACTCGCAGGTGACCTGTCTGGACAGCAACGGCAAGAAAACCCGCTTCCTGACTCAGGTCAAACTGGAGCTGAAGCTGGATAACCTGCAAGTTATCCACAGTCGCGTCGAAGCCTTCCAGCCTGCGCAGCCGTTCAACGGGATCATTTCCCGGGCATTCAGCAGCATGGAAAACTTCACCAACTGGACTCGCCACTTGGGCGATGCCGATACACGCTGGCTGGCAATGAAGGGCGTTCATCCGGCCGATGAGCTGGTAGCATTGCCGGCAGATTTCAAACTCGATAGCGAACACGCCCTGGCCGTCCCCGGTTGCCAAGGCCAACGCCATCTGCTGATACTGCGCCGCACGGCATGATTGGGAACACAAGCAAGAATGGCTAAGGTATTCGCGATAGCGAACCAGAAGGGTGGTGTGGGCAAAACCACCACCTGCATCAACCTCGCAGCATCCCTGGTCGCGACCAAGCGCCGGGTGCTGTTGATCGATCTCGATCCACAGGGCAACGCCACCATGGGTAGCGGTGTGGATAAACATGGTCTGGAAAACTCGGTCTACGATCTGCTGATCGGTGAATGCGACCTCGGCCAGGCCATGCACTTCTCCGAGCACGGCGGTTATCAACTGCTGCCGGCCAACCGCGATCTGACCGCGGCCGAAGTGGTGCTGCTGGAAATGCAGATGAAGGAAAGCCGTCTGCGCAGCGCGCTGGCGCCGATCCGGGACAACTACGATTACATTCTGATCGACTGCCCACCGTCGCTGTCGATGCTCACACTCAACGCACTGGTCGCCGCTGACGGGGTGATTATCCCCATGCAATGCGAATACTTTGCGCTGGAAGGTTTGAGCGACCTTGTGGATAACATCAAGCGAATCGCTGAACTGCTCAATCCGAACCTGAAAGTCGAAGGCCTGCTGCGGACCATGTACGACCCGCGCCTGAGCCTGATGAACGATGTTTCGGCGCAGCTCAAGGAACACTTCGGCGATCAGCTGTACGACACGGTGATCCCGCGCAACATTCGCCTGGCCGAAGCACCGAGCTACGGCATGCCGGCGCTGGCTTACGACAAGCAATCGCGTGGCGCCCTGGCCTATCTGGCTCTGGCGGGCGAGATGGTTCGTCGTCAGCGCAAAAATTCACGCATTGCTGCTGCTCAGCCAACTTAAGGAATCCCCATGGCCGTCAAGAAACGAGGTCTCGGACGTGGACTGGATGCACTGCTGAGTGGTCCGACGGTCAGCGCGCTGGAAGAACAAGCCGCGCAGGCCGACACCCGCGAACTGCAACACCTGCCGCTGGACCTGCTGCAGCGCGGCAAATATCAGCCGCGCCGCGACATGGACCCGCAGGCCCTGGAAGAGCTGGCGCAGTCGATCAAGGCTCAGGGCGTGATGCAGCCGATCGTGGTACGCCCGATTGGCGGCGGTCGCTTCGAGATCATTGCCGGTGAACGCCGCTGGCGCGCCAGTCAGCAGGCCGGGCAGGAAACCATCCCGGCGATGGTTCGCGATGTGCCGGATGAAACCGCCATTGCGATTGCGCTGATCGAGAACATCCAGCGTGAAGACCTCAACCCGATCGAAGAAGCCGTCGCCTTGCAGCGCTTGCAGCAGGAATTCCAGCTGACTCAGCAGCAGGTTGCCGAGGCTGTGGGTAAGTCGCGGGTGACTGTGGCTAACCTGTTGCGACTTATTGCACTGCCCGAAGTGATCAAGACCATGCTGTCGCACGGTGACCTGGAAATGGGTCACGCACGTGCCTTGCTCGGTCTGCCGGACAATCAGCAGGTCGAAGGGGCGCGACATGTTGTCGCACGAGGACTGACTGTGCGCCAAACCGAGGCACTGGTTCGCCAGTGGTTGAGTGGCAAACCGGAGCCCGTGGAAGCTGCAAAACCCGACCCGGACATCGCTCGCCTCGAGCAGCGTTTGGCCGAGCGCCTAGGCTCTGCGGTGCAGATTCGCCATGGCAAGAAGGGCAAAGGCCAATTGGTGATTGGTTATAACTCGCTCGACGAGCTTCAAGGTGTGCTCGCACACATCCGCTGAAACATTTCCTCATGTAGCGCGCAGTCGGAAATCACTACCTGACAGTTGAATAGGGGCAGAACCGCCCCTATACTCTGCGCGCATTTTGTCGGCACAAATTATGCCAAGTTATTGAATTTCGGCAGCCGACCATTGGAGAGCAACTGTGATGGAAACCCGCACGCCAAACCGCTTGCCTTTCCATCGCCTGGCGGTTTTTCCGGTGTTGATGGCTCAATTTGTCATTCTGCTCATTGCCGCTTTGGCGCTCTGGCAATGGCATGGAGTCGTTGCCGGATACTCGGGACTTTGCGGAGGCCTGATAGCCTTGCTGCCCAATGTTTATTTCGCTCACAGGGCATTTCGGTTTTCCGGCGCCCGAGCAGCCCAGTCCATCGTCCGGTCTTTTTATGCCGGCGAGGCAGGCAAACTTATTTTGACGGCAGTGCTGTTTGCACTGGTGTTCGCAGGTGTGAAGCCACTGGCGCCGATCGCAGTATTCGGCGTGTTCGTGCTGACGCAGTCGGTCAGCTGGTTCGCTCCCCTGCTGATGAGAACAAGACTTTCGAGACCTTAGGGCGTTTGAGGCAACCATGGCAGAGACAACCGCTTCGGGCTATATCCAGCACCACTTGCAGAACCTGACTTTCGGTCAGCTACCTAACGGCGGCTGGGGCTTTGCCCACACCGCAGCAGAGGCCAAGGAAATGGGCTTCTGGGCTTTCCACGTCGATACCCTCGGCTGGTCGGTCGCGCTGGGTCTGATCTTCGTTCTTCTTTTCCGCATGGCGGCAAAGAAAGCGACGTCGGGTCAGCCGGGTGCCTTGCAGAACTTCGTTGAAGTATTGGTCGAATTCGTCGATGGCAGCGTGAAAGACAGCTTCCATGGCCGTAGCCCGGTGATTGCACCGCTGGCGCTGACCATCTTCGTCTGGGTGTTCCTGATGAACGCCGTCGACCTGGTACCGGTCGACTGGATTCCTCAGCTGGCCATCCTGATCTCCGGCGATGCCCACATCCCGTTCCGCGCCGTGTCGACCACCGACCCGAACGCGACTCTGGGCATGGCGTTCTCGGTGTTCGCACTGATCATTTTCTACAGCATCAAGGTCAAGGGCATCGGCGGCTTCATCGGCGAACTGACCCTGCACCCGTTCGGCAGCAAGAACATCTTCGTTCAGGCCCTGCTGATCCCGGTGAACTTCCTGCTGGAATTCGTCACCCTGATCGCCAAGCCGATCTCTCTGGCTCTGCGTCTGTTCGGCAACATGTATGCCGGCGAGCTGGTGTTCATTCTGATCGCTGTGATGTTCGGCAGCGGCCTGCTCTGGCTCAGCGGCCTGGGCGTTGTTCTGCAGTGGGCGTGGGCAGTGTTCCACATCCTGATCATCACCCTGCAGGCGTTCATCTTCATGATGCTGACCATCGTCTACCTGTCGATGGCGCACGAAGAAAACCATTAAGACCAGTCTCGACTAGTCTGATGTTCCTCCCGGTCAAACGGGAGGGAGCTCCTTGCGGGGCAGCTGAAACGATTTGTTTTACCGCTTTAATCTAAAAAACCTAAACCATACGACGTAAAAGTCGGGAGGAAAGATGGAAACTGTAGTTGGTCTAACCGCTATCGCTGTTGCACTGTTGATCGGCCTGGGCGCACTGGGTACCGCAATTGGTTTCGGCCTGCTGGGCGGCAAGTTCCTGGAAGGCGCAGCGCGTCAGCCAGAAATGGTTCCAATGCTGCAAGTGAAAATGTTCATCGTTGCCGGTCTGCTCGACGCCGTAACCATGATCGGTGTTGGTATCGCTCTGTTCTTCACCTTTGCGAACCCGTTCGTTGGTCAGATCGCTGGCTGATTACTCGGATCTTCCGGGTAATTTGGTGTGATGGACAACGTAACTGCGAGGTGTTGGCGTGAACATTAATGCGACCCTGATTGGCCAGTCCGTTGCGTTCCTGATTTTTGTACTGTTCTGCATGAAGTATGTATGGCCTCCGGTCATCGCTGCTCTGCACGAACGTCAAAAGAAGATCGCTGATGGTCTGGACGCTGCCAGCCGTGCAGCTCGCGACCTGGAGTTGGCCCAAGAGAAAGCGGGTCAGCAACTGCGCGAAGCGAAAGCTCAGGCAGCTGAAATCATCGAGCAAGCCAAGAAACGCGGTAACCAGATCGTCGAAGAGGCTGTTGAAAAAGCCCGTATCGACGCTGACCGTGTGAAGGTTCAGGCTCAAGCCGAGATCGAACAGGAACTGAACAGCGTCAAAGACAAGCTGCGTGCCCAAGTGGGCTTGCTGGCTGTTGGCGGCGCCGAGAAGATCCTGGGTGCCACAATCGATCAAAACGCGCACGCAGAGCTGGTTAACCAACTGGCTGCTGAAATCTAAGCGAGGGCGATCATGGCAGAACTGACCACGTTGGCCCGACCTTACGCTAAGGCGGCCTTCGAGCACGCTCAGGCCCACCAGCAACTGGCCAATTGGTCAGCCATGCTCGGCCTGGCAGCAGCGGTGTCGCAAGACGACACCCTGCAGCGCGTGCTCAAGGCCCCGCGACTGACGAGCGCAGAAAAGGCCGCCACGTTCATTGACGTGTGCGGCGACAAGTTTGATGAAAAGGCACGCAATTTCATCAACGTCGTTGCCGAGAACGACCGTCTCCTGCTTCTGCCGGAGATCGCCGCTCTGTTCGACCTGTACAAGGCCGAACAAGAGAAATCGGTAGACGTTGAAGTAACCAGTGCATTTGCATTGAACCAAGAACAGCAAGACAAACTCGCCAAGGTTCTCAGTGCACGACTCAACCGGGAAGTGCGCCTGCAAGTTGCGGAGGACGCTGCCTTGATTGGTGGTGTCGTGATCCGCGCCGGCGACCTGGTTATCGATGGCTCGATTCGCGGCAAAATCGCGAAACTTGCCGAAGCATTGAAATCTTGAGTTTGAAGGGGCAGCAGAGCAATGCAGCAACTCAATCCTTCCGAAATAAGTGAAATTATCAAGGGCCGCATCGACAAGCTCGATGTGACCTCCCAAGCCCGTAACGAAGGCACTGTCGTCAGCGTATCTGACGGCATCGTGCGGATTCACGGTCTGGCCGACGTCATGTACGGCGAGATGATCGAGTTTCCGGGCGGCGTCTACGGTATGGCCCTCAACCTGGAGCAGGACTCCGTAGGTGCCGTGGTATTGGGCTCCTACCAGTCGCTGGCTGAAGGCATGAGCGCCAAGTGCACCGGCCGCATCCTCGAAGTTCCTGTTGGTAAGGAATTGCTGGGCCGCGTAGTCGATGCTCTGGGTAACCCTGTTGACGGCAAAGGTCCACTGGGCAACACCGAGACCGACGCGGTCGAGAAAGTTGCTCCAGGCGTGATCTGGCGTAAGTCGGTAGACCAGCCTGTACAGACTGGCTACAAGGCTGTCGATGCCATGATCCCTGTCGGCCGTGGCCAGCGTGAGCTGATCATCGGTGACCGTCAGATCGGTAAAACCGCTCTGGCGATCGACGCGATCATCAACCAGAAAGACAGCGGCATTTTCTGCGTCTACGTTGCAATCGGTCAGAAGCAATCGACCATCGCCAACGTGGTTCGCAAGCTGGAAGAAAACGGCGCCCTGGCCAACACGATCATCGTGGCTGCCAGTGCTTCGGAATCTCCTGCGCTGCAATTCCTGGCACCGTACTCCGGTTGCACCATGGGTGAATTCTTCCGCGACCGCGGTGAAGACGCGCTGATCGTTTATGACGATCTGTCCAAGCAGGCAGTGGCTTACCGCCAGATTTCCCTGCTGCTGCGCCGTCCACCAGGCCGTGAAGCTTACCCAGGCGACGTGTTCTATCTCCACTCCCGTCTGCTGGAGCGCGCATCCCGCGTTTCGGAAGAATACGTAGAGAAGTTCACCAACGGCGCAGTGACCGGCAAAACCGGTTCCCTGACTGCACTGCCGATCATCGAAACCCAGGCTGGCGACGTTTCCGCGTTCGTTCCGACCAACGTGATTTCCATCACCGACGGTCAGATCTTCCTGGAATCGGCCATGTTCAACTCGGGCATCCGCCCTGCAGTGAACGCCGGTGTTTCGGTATCCCGTGTGGGTGGTGCCGCTCAGACCAAGATCATCAAGAAGCTCTCCGGTGGTATCCGTACCGCTCTGGCTCAGTACCGTGAACTGGCGGCATTCGCCCAGTTCGCTTCTGACCTGGACGAAGCGACCCGCAAGCAACTTGAGCATGGTCAGCGCGTTACCGAGCTGATGAAGCAGAAGCAATACGCACCAATGTCGATCGCTGACATGGCGCTGTCGCTGTATGCCGCTGAGCGTGGGTTCCTGACTGACATTGAAATCGCCAAGGTCGGCAGCTTCGAACAAGCGCTGATCGCTTTCTTCAACCGCGATCACGCCGATTTGATGGCCAAGATCAACGTTAAAGGTGACTTCAATGACGAAATCGACGCTGGCATGAAAGCCGGTATCGAGAAGTTCAAGGCCACCCAAACCTGGTAAGCCGCAGCGGGAGCCGCGAGGCTCCCGCTTGCTAACCTGATAGGTGTTACATGGCAGGCGCAAAAGAGATTCGCAGTAAGATTGCGAGCATCAAAAGCACGCAAAAGATTACCAGCGCCATGGAAAAAGTGGCGGTCAGCAAAATGCGCAAGGCACAAATGCGCATGGCTGCTAGCCGTCCTTATGCGGAGCGTATCCGCCAGGTAATTGGGCATCTGGCCAACGCCAACCCGGAATACCGCCACCCGTTCATGATCGACCGCGAAATCAAGCGCGTCGGTTATGTCGTCGTGAGCAGTGACCGTGGTCTGTGCGGCGGCTTGAACACCAACCTGTTCAAGGCCCTGGTCAAGGACATGGCGGTAAACCGCGAAAACGGCGTCGAGATTGATCTGTGTGTAGTCGGTAGCAAGGGTGCGGCCTTTTTCCGCAACTTCGGCGGTAACGTCGTTGCAGCTATCAGCCACCTGGGTGAAGAGCCGTCGATCAATGACCTGATCGGCAGCGTCAAGGTGATGCTGGATGCCTACCTGGACGGCCGTATCGACCGCCTGTCCGTGGTGTCCAACAAGTTCATCAACACCATGACGCAACAGCCTACCGTGGAGCAGTTGATTCCACTGGTGGCAACCCCGGATCAGGATCTCAAGCACCACTGGGACTATCTCTACGAACCGGACGCCAAAGAGCTGCTTGACGGCTTGATGGTCCGTTACGTCGAGTCGCAGGTCTACCAGGCGGTGGTCGAGAACAACGCGGCTGAACAGGCTGCGCGGATGATCGCGATGAAGAACGCTACCGACAACGCCGGTGATTTGATCAGCGATTTGCAGCTGATCTACAACAAGGCGCGTCAGGCTGCGATCACCCAAGAGATCTCGGAAATCGTCGGCGGCGCTGCCGCGGTTTAACGGTTCAAATATTCAGAGGATCCAGCTATGAGTAGCGGACGTATCGTTCAAATCATCGGCGCCGTTATCGACGTGGAATTTCCACGCGACAGCGTACCGAGCATCTACAACGCGCTGACTGTACAAAGCGCGGCCGCAACCACCCTGGAAGTTCAGCAGCAGCTGGGCGACGGCGTGGTGCGTACCATTGCGATGGGTTCCACCGAGGGCTTGAAGCGCGGTCTGGAAGTCACCGACTCTGGCGCAGCCATCTCCGTACCGGTCGGTAAAGCGACCCTGGGCCGGATCATGGACGTCCTCGGTAACCCGATCGACGAAGCTGGCCCGATCGACACCGAAGAGCGCTGGGGCATTCACCGCGCAGCACCTTCGTTCGCCGAGCAAGCAGGCGGCAACGACCTGCTGGAAACCGGCATCAAGGTTATCGACCTGGTCTGCCCGTTCGCCAAGGGCGGTAAAGTCGGTCTGTTCGGTGGTGCCGGTGTAGGCAAAACCGTAAACATGATGGAGCTGATCCGTAACATCGCCATCGAGCACAGCGGTTATTCCGTGTTCGCCGGTGTGGGTGAGCGTACTCGTGAGGGTAACGACTTCTACCACGAGATGAAGGACTCCAACGTTCTGGACAAAGTGGCACTGGTTTACGGTCAGATGAACGAGCCGCCGGGAAACCGTCTGCGCGTAGCACTGACTGGCCTGACCATGGCCGAGAAGTTCCGTGACGAAGGTAACGACGTTCTGCTGTTCGTCGACAACATCTATCGTTACACCCTGGCCGGTACTGAAGTATCCGCACTGCTGGGCCGTATGCCTTCGGCAGTAGGTTACCAGCCGACCCTGGCTGAAGAGATGGGCGTTCTGCAGGAACGTATCACTTCGACCAAGGAAGGTTCGATCACCTCGATCCAAGCGGTATACGTACCTGCGGACGACTTGACCGACCCGTCGCCAGCGACCACCTTCGCCCACTTGGACGCCACCGTCGTTCTGTCCCGTGACATCGCTTCCCTGGGTATCTACCCAGCGGTAGATCCACTGGATTCGACTTCGCGCCAGCTGGACCCGAACGTGATCGGTCAGGACCACTACGACACCGCTCGCGGCGTTCAGTATGTTCTGCAGCGTTACAAAGAGCTGAAAGACATCATCGCGATCCTGGGTATGGACGAGCTGTCGGAAGCCGACAAACAGTTGGTTAACCGTGCTCGTAAGATCCAGCGCTTCTTGTCGCAGCCGTTCTTCGTGGCTGAAGTCTTCACCGGTGCTTCGGGTAAATACGTTTCCCTGAAAGACACCATTGCTGGCTTCAAAGGCATCCTCAACGGTGACTACGACCACCTGCCAGAACAAGCGTTCTACATGGTTGGCGGCATCGAAGAAGCGATCGAGAAAGCCAAGAAACTGTAATCCCGGCGCCCGGCAACGGGCGCTAATTTAGGTTGAGGCAATCAGATGGCTATGACAGTCCATTGCGATATCGTCAGCGCGGAAGGGGAAATCTTTTCCGGCCTGGTCGAGATGGTGATTGCGCACGGTGCACTGGGTGATCTTGGTATCGCTCTGGGTCACGCGCCGCTGATCACTAATCTCAAGCCGGGTCCGATCCGCCTGATCAAGCAAGGCGGGGAAGCCGAGGTGTTCTACATCTCCGGTGGTTTCCTCGAGGTTCAGCCGAACATGGTCAAGGTACTTGCCGATACCGTGCAACGTGCCGCCGACCTGGATGAAGCTCAGGCTCAGGCAGCTCTCAAGGCTGCCGAGAATGCCCTGAACGAAAAAGGCGCGGACTTCGATTACGGCGCCGCTGCCACACGTCTGGCCGAGGCTGCAGCCCAGCTGCGCACCGTCCAGCAGATCCGCAAGAAGTTTGGCGGTTAATCCGTCAGCCGCTTGTTGTGCGATTGATAAAAAAGGGTAGCCTCGGCTACCCTTTTTTCTTTTCCGAATTCCCACAAACCGGTCGCAGTTGCTGACCACCCAGGATTGGTAGCAGTCATGTCTCTCGAAATCGTTATCCTCGCGGCCGGTCAAGGCACTCGCATGCGTTCGGCGCTGCCCAAAGTGCTGCACCCGATTGCCGGCAACTCCATGCTCGGCCATGTTATCCACAGCGCTCGGCAACTTGATCCACAGCGCATCCATGTGGTGATCGGTCACGGTGCCGATGTGGTGCGTGAGCGTCTGGCAGCTGATGATCTGAATTTCGTGTTGCAGGACAAGCAACTGGGCACTGGCCATGCCACCGCCCAGGCGGTGCCGTTCATTGACGCCGACACTGTGCTGATTCTTTACGGCGATGTGCCGCTGATTGAAGTCGAAACCCTGCAACGTCTGCTCAAGCATGTCGTGCCGGGCCAGATGGGTTTGCTCACTGTCGAGCTGGATGACCCGACCGGTTACGGCCGCATCGTGCGTGATGCTGACGGCAAGGTCGCGGCAATCGTCGAGCACAAAGACGCCAGCGAAGCGCAACGTGCGATCACCGAAGGCAACACCGGCATCCTCGCTGTGCCGGCCGATCGTCTGGCGGACTGGATGAGTCGCCTGTCGAACAACAATGCGCAGGGCGAGTACTACCTCACCGACGTGATCGAAATGGCGGTCAGCGATGGTTTGGTCGTGGCGACCGAACAACCGCAAGACCCGATGGAAGTGCAGGGCGCCAATGATCGCAAGCAGCTCTCTGAACTGGAGCGTCATTACCAGTTGCGCGCCGGCCGTCGCTTGATGGCTCAGGGCGTGACCCTGCGTGACCCGGCCCGTTTCGATGTGCGCGGCGAAGTGACTGTGGGCCGCGATGTGCTTATCGATATCAACGTGATCCTTGAAGGCAAGGTGATCATTGAAGACGATGTACAGATCGGCCCGAACTGCGTGATCAAGGACAGCACCCTGCGCAAAGGCGTGGTGATCAAGGCCAACAGTCATATCGAAGGCGCCGTTCTCGGTGAAGGCAGCGACGCCGGGCCGTTCGCGCGTTTGCGCCCGGGCACGGTGCTGGATGCGCGCGCTCATGTGGGTAACTTCGTCGAGCTCAAAAACGCCCACATGGGCGAGGGTGCCAAGGCTGGCCATCTGACCTATCTGGGCGATGCCGAGATCGGCGCACGCACCAACATCGGTGCCGGCACCATCACTTGCAACTACGATGGCGCCAACAAGTGGAAAACCGTGTTGGGCGCTGACGTATTCATCGGTTCCAACAACTCGCTGGTTGCGCCTGTGGATATCTCCAACGGTGCAACTACCGCTGCCGGCTCGACCATCACGCAAAATGTGGATAACGCTCAGCTTGCGGTGGGCCGAGCTCGTCAGAAGAACATTGACGGCTGGAAGCGGCCGGAAAAAATCAAAAAATCCTGATTTATCCACAACCACCTGTGGGAGCGAGCCTGCTCGCGAATGCGGTTTGTCAGTAACGTCTTCAGTGGCTGAGACTCCCTTTCGCGAGCGGGCTCGCTCCCACAATCATTCCAATCTTTCTGAATTTTTCTCCCCGCGTCTTGACGGCAACCTTTCGATAGAGTTTCATTGCTTGCGTTATCTTTCGAATCGAAACCTAAGCCGCCATGTCCAAACGCAACACTCCTCAGCGTCGTCATAACATCCTCGCCTTGCTCAACGAGCAGGGCGAAGTCAGTGTGGATGAGCTGGCCAAGCGCTTCGAAACTTCCGAAGTTACGATTCGCAAGGATCTTGCTGCGCTGGAAACCCATGGTCTTTTACTGCGTCGTTACGGCGGTGCGATCACCATGCCGCAAGAGCTGGTCGCAGAAACGGCGCAGAGTATTTCCAAGTACAAGCAGGCGATCGCCCGCGCGGCGGTCAAGCGCATCCGCGAGCACGCGCGCATCATCATCGACAGCGGCAGCACCACCGCCGCGATGATTCCCGAACTAGGCCAGCAACCGGGCCTGGTGGTGATGACCAACTCGCTGCATGTTGCCAACGCCTTGAGCGAACTGGAACACGAGCCGGTGCTGCTGATGACCGGTGGCACCTGGGATCCGCACTCGGAATCCTTTCAGGGCCAGGTCGCCGAGCAGGTACTACGCTCTTACGACTTCGATCAACTGTTCATCGGCGCTGACGGCATCGATCTGGTGCGCGGCACCACCACCTTCAATGAACTGCTCGGCCTCAGCCGGGTGATGGCCGACGTTGCGCGAGAAGTGATCGTCATGGTCGAGGCCGACAAGATCGGTCGCAAGATTCCCAACCTGGAGCTGCCCTGGAGCAGCATCCATACCCTCATTACCGATGATCGCCTGCCCGTCGAGGCACGCGATCAGCTTCAGGCCCGTGGGATCACTTTGATCTGTGCGGCTGTCAGTCAGGAGAAATAACCATGTGTGGCATTGTCGGCGCAGTAGCTGAACGTAATATCACCGCCATCCTTCTTGAAGGCCTGAAGCGCCTCGAATATCGCGGCTATGACAGCGCCGGTGTGGCGGTTTATACCAACGACCAGACCCTGGAGCGCATGCGCCGTCCGGGCAAGGTCAGTGAACTGGAAACCGCGCTGGCCGAACAGCCGCTGGCCGGGCGCCTCGGTATCGCCCACACCCGTTGGGCGACCCATGGCGCGCCGTGCGAGCGCAATGCCCACCCGCATTTTTCCGGTGACATTGCGGTGGTGCACAACGGCATCATCGAGAACCACGAAGCCCTGCGCGAACAGCTGAAAGCGCTGGGCTATGCGTTCAGCTCGGACACCGACACCGAAGTCATCGCGCACCTGCTGACCCACAAGCTCAAGGAACAACCGGACCTGACTGCCGCGCTCAAAGCGACCGTCAAGGAGCTGCATGGCGCCTACGGTCTGGCAGTGATCAACGCACAGCAACCGGATCGTCTGGTCGCCGCGCGCAGTGGCAGCCCATTGGTGATCGGCCTGGGCCTGGGCGAGAATTTCCTCGCTTCCGACCAGTTGGCTCTGCGTCAGGTCACTGACCGCTTCATGTATTTGGAAGAAGGCGATATCGCTGAAATCCGTCGCGACAGCGTGCAGATCTGGGACGTAAACGGCAACGCTGTCGAGCGTCAGACCGTGCAGTACACCGACGGTGCCGAAGCCGCCGACAAGGGCGAGTTCCGCCACTACATGCTCAAGGAAATCCACGAACAACCGGCCGTGGTCCAGCGCACCCTCGAAGGTCGCCTGGGCAACAATCAAGTGCTGGTTGAGGCCTTCGGTCCGCAAGCTGCCGAGCTGTTTGCCAAAGTGCGCAATGTGCAGATCGTCGCCTGCGGCACCAGTTATCACGCCGGCATGGTCGCGCGCTACTGGCTTGAGGAACTGGCCGGCATCCCGTGCCAGGTCGAAGTCGCCAGCGAATTCCGTTATCGCAAAGTGGTGGTGCAGCCAGACACGCTATTCGTGACCATCTCCCAGTCCGGTGAAACCGCTGACACCCTCGCGGCGCTGCGCAATGCCAAGGAACTGGGCTTTCTCGCCAGCCTGGCGATCTGCAACGTCGGCATCAGCTCGCTGGTGCGTGAATCCGATCTGACCCTGTTGACCCAGGCCGGTCGCGAAATCGGCGTGGCTTCGACCAAAGCCTTCACTACGCAACTGGTCGGCCTGTTGCTGCTGACTTTGTCGCTGGGTCAGGTGCGCGGGACTTTGGCCGACGGTGTTGAGGCCACGCTGGTCGAAGAGCTGCGTCGTCTGCCTACCCGCCTCGGCGAAGCATTGGCGATGGACAGCACGGTGGAAAAAATCGCCGAGCTGTTCGCCGAGAAAAACCACACTCTGTTCCTCGGCCGTGGCGCGCAATTCCCGGTCGCGATGGAAGGTGCCTTGAAACTCAAGGAAATCTCCTACATCCACGCCGAGGCCTACCCGGCCGGCGAGCTCAAGCACGGCCCGCTGGCACTTGTGGATAACGACATGCCGGTGGTCACTGTCGCGCCGAACAACGAACTGCTGGAGAAGCTCAAGTCCAACCTGCAGGAAGTCCGCGCCCGTGGCGGCGAGTTGATCGTGTTCGCGGATGAGAAGGCTGCGATGACCAACGGCGAAGGTACCCACGTGGTGCAAATGCCGCACATCCACGACATTCTTTCGCCGATCCTTTATACGATCCCGCTGCAACTGTTGTCGTACTACGTCGCCGTGCTCAAGGGCACCGACGTCGATCAACCGCGCAACCTGGCGAAATCGGTGACCGTGGAATAAGTTATCCACAGATGATCTACGCTTCCCCAATCGCAGCCTCGGCTGCGATTGTCGTATCCGCCGCCGAGGAATCCCATGGACCGCTTTCAGGAAATGCAGATCTTCGTTGTCGTCGCCCAAGAGCAAGGCTTTTCGGCGGCGTCGCGGCGTCTGGGTTTGTCGGCGGCGAGCGTCACCCGGGCGGTGGCGGCGCTGGAGCAGCATATCGGTACGCAGTTGCTGGTGCGTACCACGCGCACTGTGCATCTGACTGAAGCCGGGCAACGTTACTGCGATGACTGCCGGCGGATTCTTGCCGAGGTGCAGGAGGCCGAGGATTCGGCGGCAGGCAGCCATGCCTTGCCGCGCGGGCAGTTGACGATTACTGCGCCGGTGCTGTTCGGCGATCTGTTCGTCACGCCGGTGATGGCCGATTACCTCTGTCGTTACCCGGATGTGTCGATCAACGCGCTGTTGCTGGACCGGGTCGTCAACATGGTCGAGGAGGGCATTGATGTCGCGGTGCGCATCGGTGAGCTGCCGGACAGCAATCAGCATGCGATTCGCGTCGGGGAAGTGCGGCGGGTGATCTGCGCTTCGCCGGGGTTTCTGGCTGAACACGGCCGCCCGGAGCATCCGCAGGCTTTGGCCGGGTTGCCGGTGGTGGCGACATCGGCGATCGGTCAGCAACGCAACTGGCCGTTTCTCGACGGCGGTGAAGCACTCAGTGTGCGCACCGAACCGCGCCTGACCGTCACGGCCAATCAGTCGGCGATCACCGCCGCGCGAAAAGGCCTGGGCCTGACGCGAGTGCTGTCCTATCAAGTAGCGGACAAGGTCGCAGCGGGGGAGCTGGAAATCGTCCTCGCCGAGTTTGAACTGCCGCCGTTGCCGATCCATGTGGTGTATCAGGGCGGGCGCAAGGCACCGGCGCGGATCCGCAGTTTTGTCGACTTCGCCGTGAAGGCGCTGCGTGAGCATCCGGCCTTGAGCGCAGCGGCGTTATTGCACGAGATGAAATAATCGATTGCAGTGGCTGGTTATTCTGTAATTCCGGCAACCCATAGATGATGACTCCATCGGCGCGCTCATCCCCGTAGCGACGTCACTTTTCAGCGGAGTCGTCCATGCAAGCGATCAAACTCTACAACTTCCCCCGTTCCGGCCATGCCCATCGCGTCGAGTTGATGCTGTCGCTGCTGCAACTGCCGACCGAGCTGATCTTCGTCGATCTGGCCAAAGGTGAGCACAAGCAGCCACAGTACCTGGCGATCAACAGCTTTGGCCAAGTGCCGGCGATTGATGACAACGGCGTGGTGCTGGCCGATTCCAATGCGATTCTGGTTTATCTGGCGCAGAAATATGGCAACGGTCGCTGGCTACCGACCGATCCGATGGGCGCAGCGCATGTGCAGCGCTGGTTGTCGGCAGCGGCGGGATCGATTGCATTTGGCCCGGCGGCGGCACGCCTGATCACGGTGTTTGGTGCGCAACTGAATGCCGAGGAAGTCATTGGCCGTGCGCACAACCTGCTCAAGGTCATGGAGCTGGAGCTGGGCAAAACGGCGTATCTGGCGGGCGAAGAGCCGACCATCGCTGACGTGTCTGCCTACAGCTACATTGCCCACGCGCCGGAGGGCAATGTCTCGCTGGATGACTACGCCAACGTTCGCGCCTGGCTGACACGGATCGAAGCGTTGTCGGGTTTTGTCGCGATGCCGCGTACGGTGGCCGGGCTACAGAAAACTGCCTGACGGACGCAGTCGCGGATATTCGCCAAGCCCCGCCGGCTCATCTACCGCTTCACTTGCGCTCTCGCGGGTAACGCCGGCTTGCGTGGCCTGTCCCGCAAGGACACGTCGCGCAATGCGCTCAACCAGTTGCTGACTTGCTTCGCGCCAGTCAATCCAGCGCCATTCGTTGACATCCTTGCTGGCGGGGAACTGGCCGCTGGCCTCGAAGGCCTTGATCAGGTCGGTCAGGCTTTGCGGCTCCTGCAGATCGAAATAAGCCATGAACTCGCCGCCTATTTCACGAAAGGCCGCGATGTCACTTCCCATGGCCGGCAAGCCTCGTTGCATGGCTTCCACCAGAGGCAGGCCGAAGCCTTCGACAAATGATGGAAAGACCAATGAGCTGGCTCGCGTATAAGCATGCTCGAGGCTGGTGTCGCTCAGGTTGTTGAACATGAACAGGCGTCGGTTGAGCTCGGGATGATGCCGTATTCGCGATAGCAACTCGTCGCACTTCCAGCCGATGCGCCCTGCGATGCATAGCCTGGCGCCGGAACCGCCCGCCCAGGCACGCTCGAAAGCATCGAGCAGATACGCATGGTTCTTGCGCGGCTCGATCGTGCTGACCATCAGGAAAACCGGGCCGGGTGCCTCGAACATTTGGTGCAAAGCGGGTTCCACTGCTGCTGCCGAATTGTGCAAGTCCAGCTCGGAGCCCAAATGAAAGTAGTCGAACCAGCGCTTTTCAGCCTGCGCGGGGCCTAGTCGGCGCTGCAGTTCATGGCGCACCTCGTCGCGCACAGTGGCGGAAATGGCCATGTAACCGTCGGCAGTGCGGCACACCCAGTCAAACCACTCACTGAACACTCGCGCGGGCCGGGCTTCGTAGAAATGGGGATGCGTCAGGGGAATGAGGTCATAGATCACCGCAATGATTGCGACGCCTTCGCGCTTGAGCCGTTCGACATGGGGAAAGAAATCCGAATGCCACGACGAGTCCAGCAACACCAGTTGATCATCAGGCTGGTGCTGCAACGGTGAACAGCGCTTGAGTAACTGGAAATGCCGCAGGCGGGTGAACAATCGCAGCGGCACACCAAATACGGCGAATGAGGTCAGGCGATACGCCACATACAGCGCCCTCCGTGTCAGCTTCGACGGGCATTTGGCGTCGCGGCGCTGATGCCATTGCCAGAAGCGATGAGCAAGGCGTTCCAAGCGATCAGCGAATGTCGCGAGGGCGTTGAACACCGGCGTGTTCAGGGGCGCCAGGCGCAAGACCCGATAGAGCTGGCCATTGAGCAATACCACCGGTATGCACTCGCTATCACCAGCACTGGAGGGCAGTTTGTTAATGACATTGCGCACCACCCGCTGAATCCCCGAATTGAGTTTCGGGTGGTTGAATACGTGTGTGCACTCCACCAACAGTCGAGTCATAGCGCGCGCTCCGTGTTCGCCGCTCCTGCGGACACCAAACTCAGGCGCGGAGAGTGATGTGCGAAACTGGCGAGACCCGTGACAAGCAGGCAATTTTTCAAAACCACGACCCCTTGGGCTGATCTTTCGCCATTTCCTACACGCGGTGTAGAAGGGGCTGTCAGACCGAGAGAAAGACCCGGTAGGACAACAGGCGAAACAGTTGTTGTATTTGTTCTGCGATCAATCTGTGCCAATTGCACGACAATTTCAACAGGCCAAACCGTGACCGGTCAGTTCTGGATAGCGTAGACCGATTTATTCACGCGGGACGGTTCCCGAACCCTCGATGGATGTGTTTAGAATGCCCCTTGTCGCGATAATCCGAACGGTGTTTCGGGGTTGCGGCGCAGAGTGAAACTGACCACTAAAACAAGAACTAAGACGTGCCTGATGAAGGACGCGTGCCGGTACTACCGGGCCGATCCAGTGTCTGCTCGTCACAGCATGAAGTTGCCGGTATGGCTGCTTTATCGTGGGATGCCATGAATTTCATTCTTTACTCAGACGTCAACGACAACTCCATCAGCCAGAGTCTTGGTCGTCCCGAATACAGTTATTACTTTGTGCTCAAGGCTTATCGTCCATTGCTGGAAAGCCTCGGTCGTGTGCACGTCGTATCCACGGTGGCAGAAGTCGACCCGCTCTATCGGCGACTGCTCGCCGCTGGCGAAGACAGCGTATTCCTGTCGTTCGCCCCACCGCAGAAAACCCCGGCCGATCTTCATTGCCCGACGATGTGCGTCGTGGCGTGGGAGTTCGATTCGATTCCCGACGAACAGTGGGACAACGACCCACGACAGGACTGGAGGCAAATGCTTGCGCGCCAGGGTCGGGTCATCACGCTGTCGAGCCACACGGCCCGGTCAATCTGGAGAGCCATGGGTGAGGATTTTCCGGTGCTGGTGTTGCCGACAGCGCTATGGGAAAAGTTTTCTGATATTCGTCAGGCGCATGTCCCGACATCGATCAACGCGGGCGCAACCTTGGCGATCAAAGGCTGTATTTTCGATAGCCGCGAACTCGACTTGTCGGCCGATGCGCTGATCCCCGTTCCGTTGACGCCTGAAGAAGAGGCTGCGCTAGCGGCTGAAATAGAAGCCGCGCGTCCACCTCCGCTGACACTGAAGCGCCGTTACGTCATCGCCCGGCACTATCTGCGCCTGTGGGCGCTGGATCTCGGGCGTGACATGGCAGAGCCAGTACCGCGGGTGAAATTCCTGCAGAACTGGTACTGGGAAGGCATCCGGGATCGGATCCCGGACACCCTTCACGTCTGGCTCGAACAGCGCCTGCCGGCTATTTGCGGTGCGCAACCGATCCCGGCCAACGAACCACTACCGCTGAATCTGCCGCCCACCGATGCGATCATCGAAACGCGCGTCGACGGTGTGGTTTACGTCTCGGTGTTCAATCCCAAGGATGGTCGCAAGAACTGGCATCAATTGATCACAGCGTTTTGCTGGGCATTTCGCGAAACGCCGGACGCTACGTTGGTGGTGAAAATCACCCAGAACGACCTGGCCTCTTACTACAATGAACTGATGACATTGCTCGCGCAGTTGAGTCCGTTCGCTTGCCGCGTTGTGGTGATGCACGGGTATCTTGACGATGCGCAGTATGCCGAGCTCTACAAGGCAGCCACTTTTTACGTCAATGCTTCCAGGTGCGAAGGTTTGTGCCTGCCGTTGATGGAATTCATGTCGAGCGGCAAACCGGTGATCGCGCCTGCCCATACGGCCATGGAAGATTACATCGATGAGTCGGTCGCATTCGTGGTCAAGTCCAGTGAAGAGTTGACGATCTGGCCTCAGGACACGCGCATCGTCTACCGCACTCTGCGATACCGGCCGGACTGGGGCTCGCTGAAAAACGCCTACGAAGACAGCTACCGCATGGCGACCACGCAACCGCAGGACTATCAGAAGATGTCGGCCGCCGCGATCGCGCGCATGCACGATTACTGCGCATTCGGCCTGCTGCAAAAGCGCATGGCGGATTTCCTTACCCTGACAACCAATGCCGCTGAAAACGCGCATGTCCTGGATAACGCCTCATGCTGATCATCATTCACTCCGAAACCAATCAGCACACCATTACGCAAAATCTGGGGCGGTCGGAGTACAGCTATTACTTCGTGCTCAAGGAATATCGACCGGTTCTCGAACGAATCGGGCGCGTTATCGAAGTGGCTGACCCATTGACCGAAGTCGATGCGTTGTATGGCGAATGCCTGGCTCGGGGCGAGCCTTGTGTATTCCTCTCGTTTTCCCCACCGCACCGCACTCCAGTCGATCTGGCATGTCCGACGGTGCCAGTGTTCGCCTGGGAATTCAGCACGATCCCGAACGAGCCGTTTGCCGGCGAACCGCTCAATGACTGGCGCAGCGTTTTGCAAGCCTGCGGCGCGGCCATCACGCATTCCAGCTATACAGTCCAGGCGGTCCGCGAAGCCATGTCGGCGGACTACCCGATCTGCGCCATAGCGGCGCCAGTGTGGGATCGCTTCGCCGCGCGAGGCGCGCAGGCGCAAGGTCAATCGCTCGACGAGCCGCTGCGCTTGACTATCAAGGGACTGGTCGCCGACAGCCGCAAGCTCGAGCTTGATGCTTTTGGCCCGCCGCATTTGCGCAGCGGCGAGGGCATTGACTTCGCTGCACCGGTAACCGAGAAGACGTTATGGCTCGACGGCGTGGTTTACACCTCGGTGTTCAATCCCGGCGACGGGCGCAAGAATTGGGAGGACATGCTCAGCGCTTTCTGCGTGAGCTTTCGCGATGTCGAGGACGCCACCCTGGTGCTGAAACTCACGCACTTCGATGCTGAGCAGGCCCTGACCGACATTCTTCATCATTTGTACAAAAACCAGCCCTATCGTTGCCGCATCGTGTTGATTCATGGCTACCTCGCCGATCCTGACTACGAGCGGCTCGTGCAGGCGACCAGTTACGTGGTCAATACTTCCTACGGTGAAGGCCAGTGTTTGCCGCTGATGGAGTTCATGTCTTGCGGCAAGCCTGCAGTGGCGCCTCGAACCACGGCCATGATCGATTACCTGAGCGCTGAAAATGCTTTTCTGATCGAGTCCACCGACGAACTTACAGCCTGGCCACATGACCCGCGCAAAGCGTTTCGCACGCTGCGTTACGTGACCAACTGGGCATCGTTATGCGAGGCCTATCAAGCCAGTTATGGGGTTGCGAAAAATCAGCCGCAACACTATGTGGCAATGTCTGCGCAAGCCGTCGCCAGCCTCCGGGCATTTTGCAGTCAGGCTGTGGCTGAGCAACGTCTGCGGGCATTTCTTGCGCAGTTGTTCGAACACCGTGCCGCTGCTGGAGAAGCCTGCCAAGCATGAACGGCAAGCGCATCATGGACATCGAAGTGCTACGCGCGATCGCAGTGCTTGGGGTGTTGTTCCATCATTTGCAGGGCAGTCTGTTTACCGATCCGGTGCCTTTGCTGAACGCGATCCCTGCCAGCGTACAAACGTGGTGGGGAGTGGACCTGTTTTTCGCCATCTCCGGATTCGTCATCGCTCGCAGCCTGATTCCGCTGCTGCAAGGTTGTACCAATCGCCAGCAACGCTGGCAGCAGACGCGCTATTTCTCGCTGCGACGGGCGTTTCGCCTGTTGTCTTCAGCCTGGCTATGGCTGGCGCTAATGCTGCTGAGCTGCCTGTTTTTCAATCGCTCCGGCGCCTTCGGCACGCTCTCCGCCAACCTCCAGGCCACCCTGGCCGGTGTGTTGCACTATGCCAATTTCCTTTTCGCCGACAGTTTCTTCCATTACGAGTACGGCAGCAGTTTCG
This sequence comes from Pseudomonas sp. AC083, assembly GCF_979253165.1. Taxonomy (NCBI): domain Bacteria; kingdom Pseudomonadati; phylum Pseudomonadota; class Gammaproteobacteria; order Pseudomonadales; family Pseudomonadaceae; genus Pseudomonas; species Pseudomonas sp. AC083. The sequence continues at coordinate 221,151 of NZ_CEEDDH010000004.1, read as the reverse complement.
TCTACTGGAGCCTGGCGCTGGAGGAACAGTTTTATCTGCTGTTTCCGCTGCTGATTTTGCTGTTTCGCCAGCGGCTGGTCTGGGCATTGCTGGCCTTGGTCGCCGTGCAGATTCTGACGGTGCGCACGCCGTTGCTGATGATGGTGCGCACTGTCGCTCTGGCGCTTGGCGTGCTGTTAGCGATCTGGAGTTCGCAGCCAGGTTATGAACGCTGGCAGCCGACGTTCCTGCGGCGGCCATGGGCAGGGATCACTGCGCTGATTGCCATCGCTTCGGTGCTGAGCTTCATGGCTACCGACCGTTTCACCTTCGCTCCCCATCGCATCGGCTCGATCGCTGTACTCAGTGCGGTGCTGGTCTGGATCGCTTCATACAATCGCGATTACCTGATACCTGCCGGTGCTGTGCAAAGTTTGCTGGTATGGGTCGGCAGTCGGTCGTATGGCATTTACCTGATTCATATTCCGGCTTATCAACTGGTGCGCGAACTGATTTTCCGTCTGCAGAGCAGCGGTTTGCCGGGTCCTTCCGGGCATTCGGTGCTCACGCTGTTGCTGGCGTGCGCACTTATCGTGCTGCTCAGTGAACTGAACTACCGCTTGATCGAAATGCCGATGCGCAACCGCGGCGCCGTGCTGGTCAAACGCCTCGGCACGTCCCGATCCGCCATCCCTTCCTCTGGAGCCATCTCATGCTGAGTCTTTTGAAGAAACTCACGGCGGCGACGCCGGTTACGCCGGTTGCCGAAAAGATCGATCCGTTCATTCTGGGGCTGCATGATGCGATGCTCAGTGGCTGGTTCAATCAGCAGACCGGCGAGCTGTTCAAAGGCTTCCCGGTGAGTGCCGAGGATACGCTGCTCGACGTTGGCTGCGGTGACGGCGGCAACGTGCATTTCTGCGGCATGCGCGGGGCGAAGATCATCATTGCCGACATTGATGCCGCCAAGGTCGAAGCCACCCGCCAGCGTCTGAGCGACACGCCGGCCCGGGACATCGAATGCCACATTACCGACTGCAACCCGCTACCGATCGCCGACGCAACGGCGACGCGTGTGGTCTCCACCGAGGTGATCGAGCATGTTGATGATCCCGCGCAGTTTCTTGCCGAACTGGTGCGTGTCGGCAAGCCGGGCGCTTTGTATCTGCTGAGCGTGCCGCATCCCAGCTCCGAGGACCTGCAAAAGGACATCGCCGCGCCGGAGTATTTCCAGAAACCCAATCACATACGCATTATCAGCGAAGACCAGTTCAAGGCCATGGTCAGCGACGCCGGGCTGGAGATCATCAGCCACAGTAAATATGGCTTCTACTGGTCGATGTGGATGATGTTGTTCTGGGAAGCCAGGGTCGATCTCAGCAACCCCGATCACCCGATGCTCGAGCACTGGGCCAATACTTGGCAAGCGGTGCTGGATTCCCCGCGCGGTGCACAGATCAAGCAGGCGCTGGATGCGGTGGTGGCCAAGAGTCAGGTGATTATCGCGCGCAAGCCAGCGGCATCCCTGTAGGCGCTGCGGCACGCTGCGATCTTTTGATCTGGAGCATTGAAGCAAGATCAAAAGATCGCAGCCTCGTTTCACTCGTCAGCTCCTACACGGTTTTTGTGTAACCTTGCGGCCTGTGGTTTCGGGGATTTTCAAGGTATGCGGTTTATTGTGGGTCTGTTTCTCGGCGTCTTGCTTGCGGGTTGCGAGCAACACGTCGCGCCGCCTCTCGACCAACAACTTTACGTCTGGCAACGGCAATGGACACCTGCCCATGAACCGGCACTGCGTAACAGCCACGACGATTTCTCGACGCTGCGTGTGCTGGCATTGCAGGCCCTTCCTGGCGAGCGCTGGAGCCGGGCGCGGGTTGATCCGGCATTGTTGAAAGCCGATGGTCGCCCTCTGATCGCAGTGATTCGCCTCGATGGTCAGCTGCAGCCACTGGACCAGCAGCAGGTCACCACGCAGATTCTGCAGATCATTGCCGATTGGCAAGCGCAAGGCCTTACGCCGAACGGTATCGAAATCGACCACGATGCCGGCACCGCGCGGCTGCCGGCGTACGCTGAATTCCTCAAACATTTGCGTGCGGCCTTGCCGCCATCGTTGCCTTTGAGCATCACCGCGCTGCCGGCCTGGCTCGATAGCGCGCAGTTGCCGGCGCTGTTGCGAAGCGTCGACAGCAGCGTGCTGCAAGTCCACGCCGTGAGCGATCCGCGACTGGGTCTGTTCGATCCCGGGCAGGCGTTGAAATGGGCCAAGGCCTGGGCACGTATCAGCGACAAACCCTTCTATCTGGCGCTGCCGGCCTACGGCGTTGCGCTGTTGAGCGATGACGGTGGCGCGCCGGTAGTGGAAAGCGAAGTGCAACTGGAGCGCGGCGGGCAGCGCCGGGAATTGCTCGCCGATCCTCTGCAACTCAGCCAACTGAGCCAGACCTTGCGTGAGGATCCGCCCGAGCATCTGGCTGGATTGATCTGGTTTCGCCTGCCGCTGGCCAGCGATCGTCGCGCCTGGAGCCTGACTACTTTGCGCGCAGTGGCTCGCGGCGATGTGCTGAACAGTCAGTTGCGCCTGTCATTCAAAGAGCAGGGCGGTCTCTATGACATCCAGCTCGAAAACCGCGGCAATCTCGACAGCCCGTGGCCTGCGCAAATCACGCTTAAGGCGCAGGGTTGTGCTGGCGCCGATGCGCTCGCCGGTTACTCGTTGCAACAAAGTGCCAATCTGCTTACCTTCACCCGCCTGCGTGACGGTCGCTTGCCGGCGGGCGGACAGCGCGCTGTCGGTTGGGCGCGTTGTGCACATATTGATCAAGGAGGTTCGCATGTTGACCCGTAACTGGCCCCGCCATCTGCTTTGCCTGAGCCTCAGTCTGCCGCTGGGTTCGGCGCTGGCGTGCGGCCCGGACTTCCCGATGCGCCTGCTCGACAACCGCGCGCAGACCCTGGCGGATTTGCCCGAAGGCAGTTTCAGCTTCGAAGTCAGTCGCCTGGGTAAAACCATTGCCGGGCTGAAAAATGTCACTGCTGCGACCCACAACCCCAACGATTATGCCGAAGATAACGCGTCAGAGCTGGCGCGCGAACAGGCTGAGCAGGTGGGCCTGAGCGTCGAGCACTACACTTTGGTCAAGCGCCTGCGCGGGCTCAGCGATGCCCATCAGGCCGAGGAGCAGGGCGCCAGTCTGCCGGCGGAAATCCGCTTGTATGTCGCCGGCGCCGTGGCCTTTGCCACCGGCGATCATCAATTGGCTACGGCATATTTCAACAAGGTGCTGGCGCTGCCGGCAGACCAGCGTCCGTTGCGCAGCACGTGGGCGGCGTATTCCCTCGGGCGCATCGCCTTCGCCATGAGCAACGAGGCGCACGATCGCATCGAAGCGCTGGAAGAAGCGCGCGATGCATTCCGCCAGGCCCGGCAACTGAGCATCGACGGCTTCAGCGATCCACTGGAACTGGGCGTTGCCAGCCTTGGTGAAGAGGCCCGGGTGTTGCGCAGCGCGGGCGACTGGAGCGGCGCCATCGAACTGTACGAAGCACAGAACCTGCACGGTTCGGCCGTCGGTTACACCTCGCTCAAGCAACTGATGAACGAGCTGGCCGAATTGCCGGAATCTCAGCTGGCCAAACTGCTGCAGCAGCCAGCGGTGCAGCAACTGGTCACGGCATCGCTGGTCAGCCGTCAGGGCTGGTCATTTGGTGAGCAGCCGCCGAATGAAAAGAAACTGGTAACTCTGTTGCAGAACAGCACCCGTGGCAGCCTCGACAATGCCGATCGAATGGCGGCGATGAGTTATCAACAGGGCGACTACGCGTCCGCCAAGGCCTTTCTGGTAAACGCCGGGGACGGCGGGCTGGCCTGGTGGCTGCGGGCAAAACTGGCAGTGCGTGACGGCGACACGACTGCCGCTGCCGCCGCCTACGCCAAAGCCGCCCAGGCTTTTCCGCAGAATGAAGACTGGGGCTATCGCCGCACGCCGGACTGGGCGTTTGAAACGGTGCAGCCAAAATGCCGGGTGGAGGGCGAAAGCGCGATCCTGGCGTTGCAGCGCGGCGAATACCTTCAAGCGTTCGTGCAGCTGTATCGCAGCAACAGCCTTTACTGGTTCGATGCCGCCACCGTTGCCGAGCGGGTGCTGACGGTCGATGAGCTCAAGCAGTACGTCGATGAGAACGTGCCGGCGCCGCCGCCATTGACGCAGCAGGAGCGCGACAACTATGTGCCGCTGTCGGTGGCCGCCAATCTGCGCAATCTGCTCGGTCGGCGCTTGCTGCGTGAGGGGCGATACGAGGAAGCGGTCGGTTATTTCGCCAGTGACGATCTGCAGCACAAGGCCCGGCTCTATGGCGAGCAACGGCTCAAGGCCGAGTCGGCGTGGTGGCCGAGCAAACGCGCCAGTGCGTTGTACAACGCCGCGTGGACGGCCCGGGAGTGGGGCATGGACATCCTCGGTTATGAGATGGCGCCTGATTACGCCACCTTCGGCGGCAATTACACGCTGGAGAGCACGAAGCTGGATGTCGGCCCGCTGATCTCCACTGCGGAAGTGCAGCGCCAGCAGGCCAGCGCCGCGCAACCGGATCAGCGTTATCACTATCGTTTCGTCGCCACGGCACTGGCCAGTCGCGCCGCCGATAACCTGCCGCACACCAGTCAGGCGTTTGCTGCGGTGTTGTGCAATGCCGCCGGCTGGAACAGCAGCCTTGAGGACCAGAGCGCGCTGTATCAGCGCTACGTCAAGGAAGGCCCTTATGTGCCGTGGGCGCAAGACTTCGGCAATCAATGCCCGTATCCGGACTTCGAAAATGTCGACAAGCGCTACGTCACCCAAGTGACCGACGCGGTGCGTGCGACGCTGCGGCCGTACAAGTGGCCGGTGCAGATCGGCGCGGTGCTGCTGGTCGCTGTTGCTGCGTTAATGCTGATTACCCGTCGTCAGCGCAAGGTGCGCAAAGGCTAGGCCTGTTGAATAAAACCCAGGCGTACGGCGAAGCCAATCAACAGGCTGCCGAACAGCCATTGCTGAATGCGCTGGGCGGTCGGACTGTGTTGCAGCCAACGGCCTAGGGCCGCGCCGGTCATGGCGACAACACTGTCGAACAGCAGGCCGACGCTGACCAGCACCAGGCCGAGCACGGCGAACTGTGTCAGCACCGGCGCGCCGCCGCTGACGATAAACTGTGGCAATAGCACTGAGCAGAACAGCAACGCCTTGGGATTAAGCAGGTTGGTCAGCAAACCGCGACGGATCGCACCGCGCCACTGGTCTTGGGCAGGCGCCTGCTCTTGGGCTTGCAGGCTCGGCACCAGCGAGCTGCGCAAACACTGGATGCCGATCCACAGCAGATAGGCCGCGCCAGCGATGCGCACCACGTCAAACGTCCACGGCGCCGTTTTGAACAGCGCCGCCAGCCCCAATGCTGCCAGTCCCACGTGGCAGGCGCGGGCGATGGCCAGGCCCAGCGCGGTGGCCAGCGCCGGAGCTCGACCTTGCCGCGCACCGGTTTGCAACAGCAGGATCATGTCCGGTCCCGGCAGTAGCAGGACCACAGCCAGGGTCAGGATAAACAGCCACAGACTTGCCACATCACACCCCCATTCGTTGTTTATATGCTCGCGCCAGTCTAGAGCGAGGGGGCGGGGCAGGTGCTTGCGTAGTCAGCTTCAAACCATGGCGGTTTTGGCATAACCTGCTGGTTTCCAACCGTCAGACTATCGGAATCTGCCAAAGATGAAACTCGACGCCTATGACCGCAAGATTCTCGCCGCGCTGCAGCGCAACGGACGCCTGAGCAATGTCGAGCTGGCAGAAGAAATCGGCCTGTCGGCCTCGCCGTGCCTGCGCCGGGTGCGTATGCTGGAAGAGGCGGGGGTGATTCGAGGCTACCAGGCCAATCTGGATCGCGATGAAGTCGGGCTGGGGCTGACGGTGTTTGTCGGGGTCAAGGTCGAGCGGCACAACGAAGAACGCGCCGAAGCTTTTTATGCCGCTGTTACTGCATTGCCTGAAGTGGTCTCAGCATTTCTGGTGTCCGGCGAATCGGACTTTTTGTTGCAGGTAGTGGTGCCTGATTTGCGCGCTTATGACCGCTTTGTCAGCGGCCATCTGCTCAAGCTTCCGGGTGTGAGCGATATTCGCAGCAACTTTGCCATTCACACGGTGAAAGCGCCGGGGGCGTTGCCGTTGGGCCATCTGCCGCTGTAGACCGGGTGGCGCCATTCGCGAGCAGGCTCGCTCCCACAGGGGGAACGCATTCCAAAGTGGGAGCGAGCCTGCTCGCGAAGACGGCGGAAAGGTTTGGAACCTACATCTGCGTCGCCATCCCCTCGACATTCATCGCTGCCTGACGCAATGCTTCCGAACGCGTCGGGTGCGGATGGCAGGTCAGGGCAATGTCCTCGGCCGAGGCGCTGAACTCCATCGCCACACAGAACTCGCCGATCATCTCGCTCACGCTCGGCCCGACCAGATGCACGCCGAGCACTTCGTCCGTGCGCTCGTCGGCGAGGACTTTGGCAAAGCCTTCTGTTTCGTGATTGATCTTCGCCCGGCTGTTGGCAGTGAAGGGAAACTTGCCGACCTTGTAGGCACGGCCCTCGGCCTTGAGCTGTTCTTCGGTCTGGCCGACGCTGGCCAGTTCCGGTTGGGTGTAGATGACGTTAGGGATCAGCGCGTAATTGACCTCGCCGGCCTTGCCGTGGATCTGCTCGACGCAGGCCATGGCTTCGTCTTCAGCCTTGTGCGCAAGCATCGGCCCGGACGTGACGTCGCCGATCACCCAGACCCCGGCGGCTTCGGTGCGATGTTGCTTGTTGGCGAGCATGCCGCGTTTGTCGGTACTCAGGCCGACGTTCTCCAGCCCCAGGCCTTGGGTGTACGGACGGCGCCCGATGGCCACCAGCACATAGTCGGCTTCGATCAGCTCAGCCGTGCCACCGGCGGCAGGCTCGACGCTAAGCTGCACGCCTGTGGCGGAGCTGGTGGCACTGGTGACCTTCGAGCTCAGTTTGAAGGCGATGCCTTGCTTGCTCAGCGCGCGCTGCAAGGTTTTGCCGGCCTCGCCATCGACGCCGGGGCAGATACGATCAAGGTATTCGACCACGGTGACCTGCGCGCCGAGTCGGCGCCATACCGAACCCAGCTCCAGGCCGATTACCCCGGCACCAATCACTACCAGATGTTTGGGCACTTCACTCAACGACAGCGCGCCGGTGGAATCGAGGATGCGCTGGTTGTCGATCTCGACGCCGGGCAGGGGAGTGGGCTCGGAACCGGTGGCGATGATGATGTCCTTGGCGCTGAGCTCGCTCTTGTTGCCTTGAGCGTCGGTCACCGTCACTTTGCCCGGGCCGTCGATATGGCCCCAACCCTTGATCCAGTCGACTTTATTCTTGCGAAACAGAAACTCGATGCCCTTGGTCAGGCCGGCGACGCTCTCGTCTTTCTGTTTCATCATCTGCGCAAGGTTCAGCGTCGGTTTGACCTCGATGCCGAGATTGGCGAACTCCGTGCCCACCGCAGCGGCGTACAGCTCTGACGCATGCAACAAGGCTTTGGACGGCATGCAGCCGACATTCAGGCAGGTGCCGCCGAGGGTTGCACGTCCTTCGACGCAAGCGGCCTTGAGCCCGAGCTGGCCGGCGCGGATCGCCGCGTTATAACCGCCGGGGCCACCGCCCAGAATCACTACGTCATAGTTGCTCATGCGCTTGCTCCAGATTGCTCGAAGGGGATAGCCAAGATTAGTCGCGATAAAAATTATGTGCGTAATATGAGCTTCGCCGAACATTTCGGTCAAGGCTTCAGGCAAGCGACAGCTGCGGGATTTTTGAATAAGCACAATTGTGTACGAATATTTCACAGTTTGCGTTATATCGTAACGCTATGAACGCGGGGGCCTACATTTTCGGGGTGTTATGCAAGTCGATCTTGAGTTGGACGCCACGCCAGTCACCGGGCTGCCGCGCTTTCAGCAGGCAGCCGTGCAGTCACGCAAATTGCGTCGGTTGGCGTATGGACTCGGCGCAGTGGCGGGGTCGGGCTGGGTGCTGGCGTTTTTCGTCTGCCTGTTTGCGCCGCAGTCCCTGTGGTTGCCGTTGTTGGTCAATCAGGGCGCAGCGTTGCTGGTGCTGGTCGCCGGTCTGCAATCGGCGTGGTGGGTGACGCGCTGGCGCGCGCGGGTGATGCATCCGCCCGCTTCGCAATCGACCGTCGTGGAGGAGGGCGCTGCAGCCGAAGGCTGGTACGAAAGGCTGCTGGAGCGATTGAGTCAGCAGAGCCGCCATCTGCTTGGACAAATCGGTGCGCCGACGTTGTGGCTCGGCGGCTGGGCGTTGCTGGTTCTGCTTGGTATTGAGCAGGTGTGGAATCTCACGTTGCCTGCGGCGGCCTTGGGGCTGGCGGCGAGCATCGGTGCGGCATTGGCGTTGTTGCTGGCGTTTGCCCTGCTGGTGCTGGAACGGCAACTGGCGCAGGAACCGCCGGCGCAATGGCCGGAAGCGGCTGCCCTGGCGCAACTGACCCGGGTGGTGATCATCATTCTGTTGATTGGTGCGCTGTGTCTGTTGTTTGCCAGCGAAAACGCAGTCTGGCCGGTACGCGTGGCGGTGCTCAGCGCAGTCCTGCCAATATTGGTTGCCGGCGAACTGCTGTTGCGCGCGTTACTGTCTGTCTTCAGCCCGCGGCGTGAACAACTGGAACCGACCCTGCTGGCGCGCAGTTTTATCGCCGATATGCTGCGCTGGCCGCCGCAGCCCTGGCTGGCGTTGCAGCATGAAATGCACAATCGGTTCGGCATCGATCTGCGCCAGATCTGGGCCTTCAGTTACATGCGCCGGGCCTTGTTGCCGGTGTTGGCGGTGGTCGCCCTGAGCGGTTGGCTGCTGAGCGGCGTACATGAGATTCCCCTGCAAGGTCGCGGCATCTACGAGCGCTTCGGTAAACCGGTACAGGTTTTCGGCCCGGGTTTGCATGCCGGTTTGCCTTGGCCATTGGGGCGTGTGATTTCCGTTGAAAACGGTGTGGTTCATGAACTGGCAACCAGTGTCGGCGACAAGCCAATCGCCGTGCAGTCCGATTCCGCTGAAGGCCCGGCGCCGCTGACCGCCAACCGTTTGTGGGACGCCAGCCACGTCAACGACAAATCCCAGGTCATCGCCAGCAGCCGCGGCGCGCAACAGGGCCTGCAAATCGTCAACATGGACGTGCGCTTTGTTTATCGCATCGGTTTGAACGACGAGGCGGCACTCGCCGCGACTTATAACAGCGCAGATGTACCGACACTGATTCGCAGCACCGCCAGCCGCATCCTGGTTCACGATTTTGCCTCGCGCACCCTCGACGGTCTGCTCGGCGACGACAGGGCAGGGCTGGCCGAGGAAATCGGTCGCGCAGTACAAAGTGATCTGAACAGATTGAACAGTGGTGTGGAAATCCTCGCCACAGTCGTCGAAGCGATTCATCCACCGGCCGGCGCGGCGAATGCCTATCACAGTGTGCAAGCGGCGCAGATCGGCGCGCAGGCGTTGATCGCTCGCGAACGCGGGGCGGCTGCGCAGGCCACTAACGAGGCGCAGTTGCAGGCGAGCACGGCGCGGGATCAGGCAATGGCCAATGCGCGGGAGATCAACGCCGCTGCGCAAACCGCCGACCTGAAATTCAGCGCCGAACAGAAAGCCTTTGCCAGTGCTGGCCAGGCCTTCGTGCTGGAGCAATATCTCAGCCAGCTCAGTCAGGGCTTGAGTAAAGCCAGGTTGCTGGTGCTCGATCATCGACTCGGCGGCAGCGCAAATGCGCCAACCATTGATCTGCGCACTTTTACGTTGCCGGCTGATCCGTCGCCCGCCCGTACCACCGCTCAACCAGGAGCCACCCATTGAGCCAGTCGCCTGTTCATGACGTTCACGACCACAGCAACCACGACCATGGCCACGGCGGGCATCACCATCATCATGGTCATCACCACCATCACGGCGAGGTGCCAGAAGTCGGACCATTTCCTTGGCGGCGTATGAGCTGGGCTGCGTTGCTGGTGGCGTTTGCCATTGCCGCCGCGAGTCTGGTGCAAGTGCGCTCCGGTGAAGCCACGGTCATCACCCGTTTCGGTAATCCTTCGCGGGTATTGCTTGATCCCGGTTTGAGCTGGCGCTGGCCGGCACCGTTAGAAGCGGCGATCCCGGTGGACTTGCGTCTACGTACCACCTCAAGTGGTTTGCAGGACGTCGGCACCAAGGATGGTTTGCGCATCATCGTTCAGGCCTACGTGGCGTGGCAGGTGCAGGGTGATCCTGAACATGTGCAGCGTTTCATGCGTGCCGTGCAGAATCAGCCGGACGAAGCGGCGCGGCAGATTCGCACCTTTGTCGGCTCAGCGCTGGAGACCACGGCCAGCAGCTTTGACCTGGCCAATCTGGTCAACACTGATGCCAAACAAGTGCGCATCGGCGATTTTGAAACGCAGTTGCGTCAGCAGATCGACCAACAGTTGCTCGCTACATATGGCGTGCGCGTGGTGCAGGTGGGTGTCGAGCGTTTGACTTTGCCATCGGTCACGCTCAGCGCCACGGTCGACCGCATGCGTGCCGAGCGTGAAACCATTGCTACCGAACGCACGGCTGTTGGCAAACGCGAAGCGGCGCAAATCCGTTCCGCCGCCGAGCGCGATGCGCGGATCGTCCAGGCTGATGCGACGGTGAAAGCCGCTGAAATTGAAGCGCGATCGCGAGTCGAGGCTGCGCAGATTTATGGGCGCGCCTACGCCAGCTCGCCGCAGCTTTACAACCTGCTGCGCTCCCTCGATACCCTCGGCACGATTGTCACACCGGACACCAAATTGATTCTGCGCACCGATGCCGCACCTTTCCGCGTATTGGTCGACGGCCCACCGATGCTCGACAACAAAGCCGGATCGCAGCCATGAGCGAAGAAGTTCCACGTGGAACACATGCGTTGAACAGTCCGTGGATCCAGGCCGGACGTCTGACCTTCATCGCCCTGTATGCGATCACTGTGCTGGCGGCGCTGGCATGGGCGTTCTCGAATGTCCGGCAGATTGATCCGCAAAACCGCGCGGTGGTGCTGCACTTCGGCGCGCTCGATCGCGTTCAGAATGCCGGGCTGTTATGGGCGTGGCCGCAACCCTTTGAGCAGGTTGTTCTGTTGCCGGCGGCTGACCGGGTGATCGAGCGTCGAGTGGAAAATCTGTTGCGCAGTGACGAAGCTCTGAAGGCTGATCGGGTAGCGTCCTTCGCCACGCCATTGAGCGATGCACTCGCCGGGTCTGGTTATTTATTGACCGGTGACGCCGGTGTAGTGCAACTGGACGTGCGAGTGTTTTACCAAGTCTCCGATCCGTACGAATTCGTGTTGCAAGGCGAGCATGTGCTGCCAGCACTCGATCGGCTGGTGACGCGCAGCGCCGTGGCCCTGGCCGCCGCGCGAGATCTCGACACCATCCTGGTCGCTCGCCCGGAATTGATCGGCGCCGACAATCAGGCGGCCGAGCGCCGTGAGCGATTGCGCGGTGATCTGCTGCAAGGCATTAACGCGCGTCTCGCTGAACTGAAGGCGAGCGGCCAGGGCATCGGCATCGAGGTGTCGCGGGTGGATGTGCAATCAAGTCTGCCGGAGCCGGCGGTCAGTGCCTTCAATGCGGTTCTGACCGCCAGTCAGCAAGCCGATAAGGCCGTGGCCAATGCGCGGACCGAGGCGGAAAAACTCACTCAGTCGGCCAACGAACAGGCTGACCGCACACTCCAGGTGGCTCACGCGCAGGCGGGCGAGCGTCTTGCAAAAGCCTCGGCCGATACCGCAACCGTTTCGGGTCTGGCCACATCTACCGACCCGCAAATGCTCCTGCGTCTGTATCGCGAACGCCTGCCGAAAATTTTCGGTCAGGCCGGGTCGGTCACCACCGTCAACCCGAAAGACGATTCCCGGTTGATCATTCAAGGAGCCAGTCAATGACGGCGACCACCGCTGCTCCGAGTCTGTTGTCCTCGGCTGAACAACGTCGCGCCGCGCGTCAGTTGACCCTGGCGATGCTTGCGCTCGGGTTGCTGGGTCTGGGTTTGATCTGGCGCTGGATGCTCCCGGAGCAAACCGGTGTCAGCCAGTTGCTGCTCGGTTTCGCCTCGTTGCTGGTAGCGGTTCCGGTGATGCGTTCGGCTTGGTACAGCCTGCGTTACCCGAGCCTGCACGGCATCACCGATCAGTTGATCGCGCTGGCCATGCTCGGTGCCTGGGCGACCGGTGATCTGCTCACTGCGGCGTTGTTGCCGATCATCATGATCTTCGGCCATGTGCTTGAGGAGCGCAGCGTGATCGGCTCCCAGGAAGCGATCAATGCGCTTGGCCAGTTGACCCGCAGCCATGCGCGCAAGCTGCAAGCAGATGGTTCGATCATTGAAGTGGACAACGGCACGCTCAGCGCTGGCGATGTTGTCGAGGTGCGGGCCGGTGATCGGGTGCCGGCGGACGGTCGGGTCTTATCGGGGCAGGCGAGCCTTGATACCGCGTCGATTACCGGTGAGTCGGTTCCGGTGGAAGCGGGCGTCGGCATGCTGGTGTTTGGCGGCGCGATCAACCTCGATGGATTGCTGCGCGTCGAAGTCACCCGCACCGGCGGCGAATCCACCTTGGGCAAAGTCATCGCCCTGATGCAAAACGCCGAGCGCTCGAAACCGCCGATCACGCGATTGCTCGAACGCTATGCCGGCAGCTACATGGTGCTGGTCTTGTTGCTGGCGGCGGTGACCTGGTTCGTCACCCATGATGCACAGGCGATGGTCGCGGTGTTGGTGGCGGCGTGTCCGTGTGCGTTGGTGCTGTCGGCGCCGGCCACGGCGATTGCCGGTGTCGCCGTCGCCGCGCGTCACGGGATTCTGATTCGCAGCTCGGCGTTCCTCGAAGAACTCGCCGATCTGACCTCGCTGGTGGTCGACAAAACCGGCACGCTGACGTACGGCACCTTGCGTTTGCAGTCGATCGACAGCCTGAATGCGGACACCGCCGAAGTGCAGACACTGGCCGCCAGTCTCGGCGCGGCGAGCAGTCATCCGGTGAGCCGGGCACTCGCCGGGATGGCCGATCAGGAAGCCTATTGGCCTCTGACCGACATCCATGAGCGCCAAGGCCTGGGCGTAGTGGCGACGACAGAGAAGGGCGAAGCTGCGCTCGGTCGTCCAGAGTTGTTCGCGCAACTGGGTATCACAACCACCCTTGTTCCTGAGCACGATGGCCCGATCGCCGGGTTGGCCCTGAACGGCGAATTCCTCGCCTGGCTGCTGCTAGCAGACAGCATCAAACCGGAAGCGCGCTTTGCCTTGAACGAGTTACGCGAATTGGGGCTGGGACGCCAACTCCTGTTGACCGGTGATCGTCAGAGCGTTGCCCTGACCCTGGCACAGGAAGTCGGGCTGAACGAAGTCCAGGCGCAAGCGCTTCCGGAGGACAAACTCAATCGCGTGCTCAAGGAAATCGATCACGGCTTTCGTCCGATGGTGGTAGGCGACGGTATCAACGATTCACTCGCGCTCAAGGCCGGCGTGGTCGGCGTGGCAATGGGTGCTGGCGGCGCTGACATTGCCCTGGCGTCGGCGGACATTGTCTTGATCGGCAGCGATTTGCGCCGCCTCGGTACTTGCGTGCGCTTGAGTCGTCAGTGCCGGCGTACATTGCAGGTCAATGTGATCATCGGCCTCGGCTGGACGCTGGCTATCGTGGTCTTCGCGGCGTTCGGCTGGCTTGGTGCGGCCGGGGCGATGATCGCGGCGCTGCTGCATAACCTGAGTACGCTGTTGGTGTTGGGCAACGCCGGACGTTTGCTGCGCTTTCAGGAGCCCTTGCTCAGGCTCGACGCTCAGAATAAATGAAAGAAAATTCATCGAACCGCCGAGTGCGCAGGCAGTCATCTATCGTAAGACGCGTCGTCTGTGGCGTTCAGCCGATGTGCCGATCACGATAGACAAGGCCGATCGAATCGATAGCCTGCTATTTTTCCAGGTTGGTCTACCCTCAGATCAGACGTCTGAAACAAGGGGGGATTTTCCATGCTCGCGCAACTTCCACCGGCCTTACAGAATCTGCAGTTACCGCTTCGCCTGCGACTCTGGGACGGCCACGAGTTCAATCTGGGCCCGACGCCCAGCGTAACCATCGTCGTCAAGGACCCGCAGATGGTTACTCAATTCACCCACCCAAGCCTGGATGCGCTGGGTGCGGCGTTCGTCGAAGGCAAGCTGGAACTGGAGGGCTCGATCAGCGAGGTCATTCGGGTTTGCGACGAGTTGAGCAATGCGCTGCTCGACGAAGACGAAGGCAGTCAGCCGGTGCGTGCGCATCACGACAAAGACACCGATGCCAAAGCCATTTCCTATCACTACGACCTGTCGAATGCGTTCTACCAGCTCTGGCTGGATAGCGACATGGCGTATTCCTGTGCCTATTTCGAAACCGGTAGCGAAACCCTCGAACAGGCGCAGCAAGCCAAATTCCGCCATCTGTGCCGCAAGCTGCGCTTGCAGCCGGGCGAGTATTTGCTGGATGTCGGCTGCGGTTGGGGCGGTCTGGCGCGGTATGCGGCGCGAGAGTTCGGCGTAAAGGTGTTCGGTATTACTTTGAGCAAGGAGCAGTTGGCGCTGGCGCAGGAGCGGGTCAGGGCCGAGGGTCTGGAAGATCAGGTCGAACTGCAATTGCTCGACTATCGCGATCTGCCGCAGGACGGCCGCTTCGACAAGGTTGTCAGCGTCGGCATGTTCGAACACGTTGGTCATGCCAATCTCGCCGAGTATTGCGCAACGCTGTTTGGCGCGGTGAAAGAGGGCGGCCTGGTGATGAACCACGGCATCACCGCCAAACACACCGATGGCCGCCCGGTTGGACGCGGCGCTGGCGACTTTATCGAAAAATACGTGTTCCCCAACGGCGAGTTGCCGCATCTGGCGATGATCTCAGCCGAGATCAGTGAAGCCGGGCTGGAAATCGTCGATGTCGAAAGCTTGCGCCTGCACTACGCGCGCACGCTCGATCACTGGAGTGAGCGACTGGAGGATAACCTCGAAGCTGCGGCGAAACTGGTGCCTGAGCAAGCACTGCGTATCTGGCGTCTGTATCTGGCCGGTTGCGCGTACGCCTTTGCCCGGGGCTGGATCAATCTGCATCAGATCCTCGCCGTGAAAGCGCATCCGGATGGCAGCCACGAACTGCCCTGGACCCGCGACGACATCTACCACCCCTGAAACGGGGCGCTCAGAGTATCGGCGAAATCAGCCGGGCGATCCGCATGCCGACCTGTTGCATGCGGTGGATCTCCCGGCTTTCTTCTTTGGCCACTTCATCGGCCAGGGCGAAATCGTCATTGAGCATGTGTTCCACGGCGGCGGCGAACTGGCTGTCGACGGTCAGCAACATCACTTCGAAATTCAGACGGAACGAGCGATTGTCCAGATTGGCGCTGCCGATGGCGCTGATTTCGCTGTCGATCAGCACCACTTTCTGATGCAGAAAACCCGGACGATAGCGGAACACCCGCACGCCGGCACGCACCGCCTCGAAGGCATACAGGCTGGACGCGGCATAGACGATGCGGTGATCAGGCCGCGACGGCAACAGCAGTCGAACATCGACCCCGCGTAACACTGCCAGCCTCAGCGCGGCGAATACGGCTTCGTCAGGCACGAAGTAAGGGCTGGTGATCCATACCCGCTGCGTCGCTGCGTGAATGGCTTCGACGAAAAACAGCGAGCAGGTTTCATAAGCATCGGCCGGACCGCTGGCAAGCAATTGGCAAAGCACGCCATCCTCCGGATACGCATCCGGAAGGATCAACGGCGGCAGAGTACGAGCAGCCCAGAACCAATCTTCGGCGAACGATTCCTGCATGCAGGCCACCACCGGCCCGCGGACTTTCACGTGGGTGTCACGCCACGGCGCCAATGGTGGCTTCTCACCCATGTATTCATCGCCGACGTTATGCCCGCCGACAAAGCCGACTACGCCATCGACCACAACGATTTTGCGGTGGTTGCGGAAGTTGACTTGAAAGCGGTTGAGCCAGCCGCTGCGCGTGGCAAAGGCTTTGACCTCGACGCCGGCATCACGCAGCGCCTGCACGTAATGATGGGGCAGGGCATGGCTGCCGATGCGGTCGTAGAGCAAATGAATCGACACGCCTTCGGCGGCTTTCTTCAACAGCAAATCACGCAAGCGCTGGCCGAGCCGATCGTCGTGAATGATGAAGAACTGGACCAGCACTGCTTCCCTGGCTTGTTCGATCGCCTGAAATATTGCATCGAAGGTCGCGGTGCCGTTCACCAGCAGTTGCACCTCGTTGTTCGCCAGGCACGGCATGCGCCCCAGTTTCGGCATCGCGCGCAATGAGGCATAGGCACTCGACGCGCGAGCGGCCAGGGCTTCTTCAACCCATGGGCGCCAGTTCAATTCGGAAATGGCCAAGCGCATCTGCTCGTTGGCCTGGCGCCGCGCCTTGATGTAGCCATCGAAGGTGCTGCGACCAAAGACCAGATACGGAATAAGCGTGAGGTAGGGAATGAAGATCAGCGACAATGCCCAGGCGATCGAGCCCTGCGCTGTGCGCACGGTGAGCACCGCATGGATCGCAGCGATCGAACCGAGTGTGTGCAACAGGGCGATCAGATAACCGAAAATGTGCGGTCCGAAAAAATCCATGGGGCAGCCTTGCTCCGTGAGATGCAATGCTTAACAGACCATGTTCTGCGGCGAATGTCTCTATTTAATCGGCGCATGAACCGACACAATCGGCCGGCGTCTAACGGCCACAACTGATCAGGAGTTACTCGATGAACGTTCGTCTGCTGGGTTTGGCGCTGGGCCTGGGTTTGGCATTGCCGGTGGTTGCGCAGGCGCAAATGCTGCAGCCGGGGTTGTGGGAAATGTCTTCGAGCAATCTGAAGGTCGATGATCAGGCCATGGATGTGCAATCGATCCTTGGCCAGATTCAAGGCCAGATCACCCCGCAGCAGCGCGCGGCGCTGGAGAAGAACGGCATCAACATCGGCGGCAAAGGCATCCGCGCTTGCCTGACGCCGCAGCAGGTGGCGACCAACGACATCCCGCTGGCCGATCCGCAATCGGGCTGCAAGCAGCAGATCACCGAGCGCACCGGCAACCAATGGAAATTCCGCTTCAGCTGCCCGAAAGCCCAGGGCACAGGCGTGGCGACATTCCTCAGTGACCGCGAATTCACCACCGTCGCCAATGGCACCTTCAACGCTATCGGCATCAACCAGAAGGGCAGCCTGGAAACCCGGGCAGTCTGGCTGGGTCAGGATTGCGGCACGGTAAAACCCCGCGCTTGAAACCTCTGTGACGCCCACAGTTGGAAGCCATTCTAACTGTGGGAGCGAGCCTGCTCGCGAATAGATCGAAAGCGCACCTCAGGTCATGGCTGACTCAACGCCTTGTACAGCGTATTAAGGTTGTACTCGAACAGCCCGGTAAAAGTGCTCGCAGGCCCGGTGGAAGCCAGTGCATCCGAGTACAGCGTGCCACCGATGTGTGCGCCGCTTTCATCCGCGATCTGCTTGAGCAGACGCGCGTCCTTGATGTTTTCCATGAACACCGCCTTGACCTTGGCCTGGCGAATCTGCGTGATCAGCGCAGCGACTTCGGCGGCGGAGGGTTCGCGTTCGGTGGATAAACCCTGTGGCGCGATAAAGTCGATGCCATAGGCCTGACCCAGATAGCCAAAGGCATCGTGGCTGGTGACGATCTTGCGATTACCCGGCGGCAGCGCGCCGAGTTTGTTTTTGGCTTCGGCGAGCAGGGCATAGATCTGCTTGAGGTAGGTCTGGCTGTTGCGCTCGTAGTCAGCCTTGTTGGCCGGGTCGGCGGCGATCAGCGCCTTGGTGATGTTGGCGACGTACAACTCAGCGTTCGCCAGATTGTGCCAGGCGTGTGGATCCGGAACGGTTTCGCCATCTTCATCGAGCGAACGTGGAATCACCCCGCGACTGGCACTGATCACCGTTGCCTTGCTGTCGGTGCTGGTCACCAGGCGATCCAGCCAAGGTTCGAAACCGAGGCCGTTCTTGATGATTACTTTGGCTTTGAGCAACGCCTTGGCATCGTCCGGTGTCGGCTCGTAGGTGTGCGCATCAGCGTCCGCGCCGACCATGCTGGTGATCTCAACGTGCTCGCCGCCGACCTGATGAACCATGTCGGCAAGGATGCTGAAGCTGGTGACCACCGGCAGTTTTTCGGCGGCTGACAAGGACATCGACAGCATCAGGCTGAACAGCACGAGTAGAGCGCGCATCGGGAAACACCTCATTGGGATGTGAGCAAAGGCGGGCGGCGCAGCAAACCGTGAACCGGTCCGAACACCACCGACAGCAGATAGCCGACCCCCGCGACCAGCACGATGGCCGGGCCGCTGGGCAGCGAGTAGTAGAACGACAGCAGCAAGCCGAGCCACACAGACACGCAGCCCATGACCGCGGCGATGGCGATCAGTAGCGGTAGGCGGCGACTCCAAAATCTCGACGCAGCAGCCGGAAGCATCATCAGGCCGACAACCATAAGTGCGCCGATGGCCTGAAAGCCGATCACCAGATTCAGCACGACCAGAGTCAGGAACACGCCATGAGCCAGTGGTCCGAGACGACTGACCGTGCGCAAGAACAATGGGTCCAGTGTGTCCAGCAGCAGAGGTTTGTAGATCGCCGCCATCGCCATGAGGCTGACCGCCGAGACCCACAGCATGCCGGTCAGCGTCGGTCCATCCACGGCTAGCGCCGAACCGAACAGCAAGTGCAGAAGGTCGAGGCGCTTGCCGGCGATGCCAAGGATCAAAACGCCGCTGGCCAGTGAGATCGGATAGATCGCGGCGAGGCTGGCATCTTCTCTCAACCCCGTTCGCCGGGTGATCCAGGCCGCGAGTCCGGCCATGCTCAGCCCGGCTCCCAAGCCACCGAGGGTGAGTGCGGGAAGACTCAAACCGGCAAACCAGAATCCCAGCGCTGCACCAGGGAGAATGCCGTGGGCGACGGCGTCACCGATCAAGCTCATACGTCTGAGAATCAGAAAAACACCCAAGGGCGCCGTGCTGCACGCCAGCACCAGGCCACCGAGCAGGGCGCGGCGCATGAACACAAATTCGCTGAACGGCTGCCAGAAATGGCTGACGGTGGCGAGCATCAGGCGACCTGCATGTGCGGTGTTGGCTGGATCAGTTCTCTGCTGGTTCCGTACACGCAGTGGCCGTTTTTGATCAGCAGGGTATTCGGAATGTGTTGGCGGACAGCCGCCAGGTCGTGGCAGACGACGACCAGTGTCCGGCCTTCGGCGTGCCAGTGGTGAATGTGCTGCCAGAGCAATTGCTGGCCGAGTTCGTCGAGTGCGGCGTGCGGTTCGTCCAGCAACAGCACCGGGGCGTCAGCAAGGCTCAGTCGCGCGAGCAGGGCACGTTGTAGCTCACCGCCGGACAGGGCCATCAACGGGCGCTGTTCGAGTCCACTCAAATGCCAGTCTTCCAATGCGTTTTTCAGTCGCTGCGTGCGCAGCTGTGTCGAGAGCCGACGGCCCCAGAAACCTGCGGCGATGAGCTCTTCGAGGCTGATTGGAAACTGCCGATCCAAATGTTGCTGTTGCGGCAGAAAGGAAATGCCGCTTTGGCGTGGAACAGCCATTTCCACCTTGCCGGCCAAGGGCTTCTGCAAACCGGCGATGACTTTCAGCAGACTGCTTTTGCCGCAGCCGTTGGCGCCGATGATTGCGGTCAGGCTGGCGCTTTCGAACTCAAGACTCAAAGGCGTCGTCAGCGGTTGGCCGGGTGCGCCCCATACCAAGGATTGGCAGCGGATCATTTTTGCTCCCGTCGCCAGCTGCTTTCGGCGACGGCGTCATGGGCATGCAGGCTTTCGGCGTGGATCACGCGGATGTGGAATTGGTTGATGCCGGGCGTGCGCTGCAGTGCCAGATTGAGGCGGCGCGCGGCGTCTTCACAGAACATAAGGTTTTGCCCATTGGCGAGTGCGAAGGCTTGCTCGTCGGGGCGCTTTACTGCGGTCTGCACGGCGGTGCCGAGGGCTGCTTCAGCGTCATTGATGATCGCGGTCAGCGGTAGCTCGTCGATGAAATTGTCGAGATGCAGGTGCAGTTGCGCATAGCTGCGCTGGCTGTGCGGAGTGGCTACGATCCCTTTGGTTGAGCCAAGCCATGCCAAAACATCTGCGTGTTGCAGAGCCTTGTTGGCGAAATCGTCGACGAATTGCTGCTGGATCAATTGCCTTGCCAAGGCTGCGGAGCATGGGCACGTCGAGGAATAGGGCAGTTCAATTTTTAGTTCCACGTGGAACATTTGCTGTTTCAGGCTCGCTGAAATGGACGCCGGATAGGATTTCCAGCCGGCCAAGGGGCTGACCAACGCGGGTCGTTTCAGCAACAATTCGGTGTGAATATTCAGATACGCGCAGGCGGATAGACCTTGATGGCTTGTCAGAAAACACTTGAGTACCTGATGCAGCAAAGCGGGAGAAAGGCTTCGCTGTTCGAGGGTTTCGAGTGCCAGATACAAGCGCGACATGTGAATACCACGCGCTTCACCATCATCGAGACTCACGCCAGCGTCGACTCTGGCGCTGAGGCATTGGCCTTCAAGCACAACGGGTAGAGCAATCCCACGCATGCCTACCCAGTCGAGGGGCAGTGCCAAGCGTGCAGATTGGGCGGCGATATCCGGGAGAGTAAGAGCATTCATGGTTGAGACCGTCGTATTGATCTCTATTTACGTTACATTATAACAATCCATTCAGCGATGCTTTTTTCATGAAAAGGATTTCACTAGCAGCCCGTCATCCGGCTGCAAGTGAACCTTGCGCTGCTCCCTCCCGAGCTGGAGAAGCGGTTGATGGTTGTCCAGCCGACACGGCGGGTATAGCCAACCCAAGCCTCGCCATCGGAGGCAATACCGGTAAAAAAGGTTAATTGGCCGAAGCGGCTGTTGGTCTGCGCCCAATAGCGATGGTCGTCCTTCTCGAATCCGCGCAGGTAAAGCGTGGTGCCTACCGTATTGACGCTATAGGCATTGCCGTCGACGTCTACACACGCCAGCAGATTAGCGCTGCGTGTGCAGTGCGCCGGCCCCGGCATGTGCGCCTGTGCTTGGCTGGCCAGCGACATGGCAAAGCTCAAAAGCAGGCATTTCAACCCCTTGTTCATTGCGAGTTTCCACGATCGGTGGTGCAGCAATTTGCGAAATCTTCTGTGTCGGACTGGCAAACTTAGGTTGTTATACTATAACATAAATCGCAACCAGCCTGAGCTGCCGATCACAATCGTATGCCTTCTTTGACCCGGTTAAATGAAGCGCAACACGCCAAGCGCACACCTAAAAGCGTAAATCGGCTGCCATTTATGAGGATTATCCAATGTCAGCCAAATTGCCCGTCACCGTACTTTCAGGATTTCTCGGCGCCGGAAAAAGTACACTTTTGAATTACGTACTACGTAACCGAGACGGCTTGCGCGTAGCGGTGATCGTCAACGATATGAGCGAGATCAACATCGATGGCAGTGAAGTCCAGCGCGATGTCAGCCTGAACCGCGCTGAGGAAAAACTCATCGAAATGAGCAATGGCTGTATCTGCTGTACGTTACGTGAAGATTTACTGGAAGAAGTCAGCAAACTTGCCCGTGAGGATCGTTTCGATTACCTGCTCATCGAATCAACCGGCATTTCCGAACCGCTTCCGGTCGCTGAAACCTTCACCTTCCGCGATGAACAGGGGCAAAGCCTCGCCGACATCGCTCGCCTCGATACCATGGTCACCGTGGTCGACGGTGTGAATTTCCTGGTGGATTACCAGGCGGCCGAAAGCCTTGCCTCTCGCGGCGAGATTCTCGGTGAAGAAGACGAGCGCTCCATCACCGATCTGTTGATCGAACAGATCGAGTTCGCCGACGTCCTGCTGATCAGCAAAATCGACATGATCAGCCAGCACGAGCGTGAAGAACTCACCGCCATCCTCAAGCGCCTCAATGCTCAGGCTGAAATCATTCCAATGGTGATGGGCGAAATCCCCCTGGAGAAAATTCTCAACACCGGTCGTTTCGATTTCGAGAAAGCCGCACAAGCCCCGGGATGGCTGCAGGAATTGCGCGGTGAGCACGTCCCGGAAACACAGGAATACGGCATCGCCTCGACGGCCTACCGCGCCCGCCGGCCATTTCACCCGCAACGTTTTTTCAGCTTCATCGATCGGCCTTGGCTGAACGGCAAGCTGCTGCGCTCCAAAGGCTTCTTCTGGCTCGCCAGCAAACCCACCGACGCCGGTAGCTGGTCGCAGGCCGGTGGCTTGATGCGGCATGGATTCGCCGGGCGTTGGTGGCGTTTCGTGCCAAAAAATCAATGGCCCGAAGATCAGGAAAGCGCCCAGGCGATCATGGGAAACTGGATTCCAAGCGTAGGAGATTGCCGCCAGGAGCTGGTTTTCATCGGTCAGAACATAGATTTCCTACAGCTCTCCGCCGAACTCGATGCCTGTCTGCTGACCGACGAAGAAATGGCAACGGGTGTAGAAGGCTGGCGCTTGCTGCCTGATCCATTCGGTCCTTGGCACGAAGAGGCCGCCTGATGCTCGCACTCCAAGATCAGCCGCTGCTGACCCGTCATCAGCACCAGGGCCTGACACCGGAAACGTTGACGCGAATCCTCGAAGACCAGACCAATCTCGCCGTCTGGCAACGTCAGCTGCCCGTGCACATTGCCGATTTTGCGCAATTGGTGCTGTCGCTCAACGAGCCCTTGGCCGAGTCGCTATGTGTGGAATTGCCCGACGAAGATGCCGAACCGGATCTCGCCGGTCTGGCTGCAGGGCTGCATGATCTGCAAGGTTTCGAAGGTTTCATCAGCGACCTCAAATGGCTGATCAGTGCCTTCTCCTGCCTGCTGGGGGCGCGGCGTATTGGCGTGCGTTTGCGTGTGCTGGACAAGGCCATGTGTCCGCGCTTCCACGTCGATCACGTGCCGGTGCGCTTGATCACTACTTACGCTGGCATCGGCAGCCAATGGCTTGAGGAGGGCGCGATGGATCGCCTGCAACTTGGCCAGGCCGATGCCGAACCGCAAGGTGCAGCGTCGATTCGCCAGCTCAACAGCGGCGACGTCGCGTTGCTCAAAGGCGAAAAGTGGCACGGCAATGAAGGCTTCGGCCTGATCCATCGATCGCCGCAACCGGCGCCCGGTGAACGCCGTCTGCTGCTGACCCTCGACTGGCTCGGCTGAAATTCAGGGCTTGCGCCAGGCGCCCTGGCTCTGGCCTTCGCAATACGGCTTGAGATACGCCGCATCAGTGGCCACGCCGTAATAGTGGATATCCTGGCGATAGGGCATATTGGCGACTTGCGCGTTGCTGCACACGCCGAAAGCGCCGCTGGGGCACTGATCGACGTATTGCACCTCGACTATCTGCCCGGCCAGCGTCGGTTGGCAGAAGCCGTCATTGAACAATTTCTGCGGAATCGTCCTGTTCTGCTGACAGACTTTGACGTCGAGCCGTTCGCCCTGTGTGTGCACCACGCAGGCCTGAGCCCACGCTTCACTCGACAGCAGCGCCAACAGCAACGACCATCCCGACCAGCGCATCTTCGATCTCCTCAATAACTGTCCGCAGAAAGTACCCGCCATGTTGCAGAACATTCCGACCCACGTCATCGCCGGTTCGTTGGGCGCCGGCAAGACCAGCCTGATTCGCCAGTTGCTGGCGCAACGGCCTGCGGACGAGCGCTGGGCGGTGCTGATCAACGAGTTCGGCCAGATCGGTCTGGATGCTGCATTGCTGACGAATGACGCCGATGGTATCGCACTGGGTGAGGTGGCCGGGGGCTGTCTGTGTTGCGTCAATGGCGCGCCATTCCAGATCGGCCTCGGCCGCCTGCTGCGAAAGGCCAGGCCGGATCGACTGTTTATCGAGCCATCCGGGCTGGGCCATCCGGGGCAGTTGCTCAAGCAACTCAACGAGGCGCCGTGGCTGGGCGTGCTGGCGGTTCAGCCCTGTGTTCTGGTTTTGGACGCTCAGGCATTGCACGCAGGTAGGGACTTGCCGGACGCCCAGCTGCAAGCGTTGGCCAGCGCGGGGTTGTTGCTGTTGAACAAGGCCGAAGATCTTGATGAAACGGCTCGAGACAGAATCGCCAGCCAGTTGCCGCCCGTCAGGCTGATCTGGACGCAGCAAGCGCAACTGCCTCTGAGCGAGCTGCCGGGGGGGAAAGTAAAAGCAAACGAAGGCGCAGGGCATCTGCCGCTGCCCACTGGATTGGCACAGCTGCCAGCGGTCTGGAGCGATCCGGCCGAACCGATTTGCCTGAGTCAGGCACAGGAGGGTGGGTGGAGCATCGGTTGGCGCTGGCATCCGCGGCAGGTCTTTGATCAAGCTCGCATCGCCGATTGGCTGAGCTCACTCGACTGGAAGCGGGCGAAACTGGTTATCCACAGCACGGATGGCTGGGTTTCGGGGAATGCGCTGGAGCATGCCGGGCTGGAATGGCAGGTAAGTGAATGGCGAAGAGATTCGCGGATCGAGCTGATTTTCAGTGGTCTTGAGGAAGTTGAAGTGCTTCAGGCGGGCCTCGCTGCTTGCCGCAAGCTTTAGGAAGCAAAAGATCGCAGCCTTCGGCAGCTCCTACAGGACTTGGATGTACGCGCCGGTGTTGTGGCGTTTCAAGGCTTCCACTTGGTATGTTCCTGGCGCCACTGGCTCAGCTCGATGACTTCCGCCCGAGGCTTGTGGACTTCGACCACCGGCGGCGTGTCGTCGAACGGCGCAGGGTAGGGCGCCAGTTCAATCTGCGCACTGTGCGCGCCGAACTGGGTGACGGTGCCGTTGTGGCGGCTTTCGCCAGTCACGGTGAACTCGAAGTTGTAGACCCGCGCCAGTCGTCGGCGACCGTTGGCATCCCTGATCAGACCGATCTTTTTCAGCGCGACGTTACCGTCCAGCAATTCCACGCCAACGTTGGTGCAATGTTGCTTGACCCGCTCCAGCGCGCGCTCGCGCAAGCCGTGGTTGTGCCATAGCCAGGCACCAGCGGCGGCGAACAGCATCAGCACGAAGATGTTTTCCAGGGTCAGCATCTACATCGAACTCCAAATGATGGCGTCAGCTTAACTGTCTCGCCGGTCTGTCGTACAGGCTGTGTTTCGTCGCATACTGCGCGGCTTGAATTTCAATCGTTTTACGGAATGACCCGAATGAAACGTACGCCTCATCTGCTCGCCATCCAGTCCCACGTGGTGTTTGGCCACGCCGGCAACAGCGCTGCGGTTTTTCCGATGCAGCGCGTCGGGGTCAATGTCTGGCCGCTCAACACCGTGCAGTTCTCCAACCACACCCAGTATGGTCAGTGGGCCGGTGAAGTGCTGGCGCCGCAGCAGATTCCCGAGCTGATCGAAGGCATCGCCGCAATTGGCGAGCTGGGCAATTGCGACGCGGTGCTGTCCGGCTACCTCGGCAGCGCCGCGCAGGGACGGGCGATTCTCAGCGGTGTGGCGCGGATCAAAGCGGTCAATCCGAAGATGCTGTATCTGTGTGATCCGGTCATGGGTCATCCGGAAAAGGGTTGCAGCGTGCCCACCGAGGTCAGCGATTTCCTTCTTGATGAGGCCGCGGCCGTGGCGGACATCATGTGCCCGAACCAGTTGGAGCTGGACAGTTTTTCCGGGCGCAAGCCGCAGTCGCTGTTCGATTGCCTGGCGATGGCACGGGCGCTGCTGGCGCGCGGACCGAAAGCGGTACTGGTCAAGCATCTGGATTATCCGGGCAAACCGGCGGATGGCTTCGAAATGCTGTTGGTGACCGCCGAGGGCAGCTGGCATCTGCGCCGTCCGTTGCTGGCGTTTCCACGTCAGCCAGTGGGCGTCGGCGATCTGACCTCTGGTCTGTTCCTGGCGCGGGTGTTGCTGGGCGACAGCCTGCTGGCAGCGTTCGAATTCACCGCAGCGGCAGTGCATGAGGTGTTGCTGGAAACCCAGGCATGCGCCAGTTACGAGCTGCAACTGGTGCGGGCGCAGGATCGCATTGCGCATCCGCGGGTGAAGTTCGAGGCTACCGCGATCAGTCTCTGAGACCGGGTCGTCTTTATTCGCGAGCAGGCTCGTTCCCACAGGAAGAATGCATTCCAAATGTGGGAGCGAGCCTGCTCGCGAAAGCGATCAATCAAGGCTGATCAGGCGTCGCCCTTGATCTCCTGATAACGCTTCTCCAGTTCCTGACGAATCTGCCGGCGCTGTTGCGCCTGCATGAAGCGGCGCTTGTCTTCGCTGTTCTGCGGTTGCAGCGGCGGCACGGCGGCCGGTTTGCGCTGGTCATCCACCGCGACCATGGTGAAGAAGCAGCTGTTGGTGTGGCGCACCGAGCGTTCGCGGATGTTTTCGGTGACCACTTTGATGCCGACTTCCATCGACGTGTTGCCGGTGTAGTTGACCGAGGCAAGGAAGGTCACCAGTTCGCCGACATGAATCGGCTCGCG
The DNA here is from genome assembly GCF_979253165.1 of Pseudomonas sp. AC083. Lineage (NCBI taxonomy): Bacteria > Pseudomonadati > Pseudomonadota > Gammaproteobacteria > Pseudomonadales > Pseudomonadaceae > Pseudomonas > Pseudomonas sp. AC083. The sequence continues at coordinate 194,653 of NZ_CEEDDH010000004.1, read as the reverse complement.
GAAAATCACCTGATCCACCGACAGGGTCACCACGTAGCGCCCGGCATAACGGCTGGCGCAGGCGTAAGCCACTTCGTCGAGGTATTTGAGCAGGGTGCCGCCATGGACATTGCCAGAGAAGTTGGCCATGTCGGGGGTCATCAGTACCGTCATCGACAGCTGGGCGTTTCCGGGTTCCATAACGTTCTCACGGATCAAGGCTGATTGCAGGAAGCGCCTCTGCGGGCACCTGGTGGCTTTTCAAAAAGCACCGTTATCGGGACGCCGCGCGGCGGGCCGCCGTCACGCCGGTAGCGATCTGTTTCCATATATTGCACCGGCTTCCAGAGCGAAGTCGCGGTGTTAACCTGCAAAAGCCCTGTCCAAGGGCAATTCCTACATTAAAAGCGGATTTTTACCCTGCTCGCGCAGAACGTCTGACGTCTGTCCGCGCGCCTCGTCATCAAGGAGCCCACGCCATGCATGCCATCAGTTTTATTCAGGATCTGGCAGTGATCATGCTGGTCGCGGGCGTGGTGACCGTACTGTTTCATCGTTTCAAACAGCCGGTGGTGCTCGGCTATATCGTCGCCGGCTTCATCATCGGCCCGCATACGCCACCGTTCGGCCTGATTCACGACGAAGAAACCATCAAGACCCTGGCCGAACTCGGCGTGATCTTCCTGATGTTCTGCCTCGGCCTGGAGTTCAGCCTGCGCAAGTTGTTCAAGGTTGGGGCAACGGCGTTCATTGCCGCATTTCTCGAAATCATCCTGATGATCTGGATCGGCTACGAAATCGGTCGCTGGTTCGACTGGAACACCATGGATTCGTTGTTCCTCGGCGCGATTCTGGCGATCTCCTCAACCACCATCATCGTCAAAGCGCTGAACGATCTGAAGATGAAGAACGAGCGCTTTGCGCAGTTGATCTTCGGTGTGCTGATTGTCGAGGACATACTTGGCATCGGCATCATCGCGCTGCTGTCGAGCATCGCCGTCAGCGGCACGGTGAGCTCGGGGGAAGTGTTTTCCACGGTCGGCAAGCTGTCGCTGTTCATGATCGTCGCGCTGGTCATCGGCATTCTGTTGGTGCCGCGTCTGCTGGCTTATGTGGCGAAATTCGAAAGCAACGAGATGCTGTTGATCACCGTGCTCGGCCTGTGTTTCGGCTTCTGCCTGCTGGTGGTCAAGCTTGAATACAGCATGGTGCTCGGCGCTTTCCTGATCGGTGCGATCATGGCCGAGTCGAAGCAGTTGTTGAAAATCGAGCAGTTGGTCGAGCCGGTTCGCGACTTGTTCAGTGCGATCTTTTTTGTCGCCATCGGCTTGATGCTCGACCCGCTGATTCTCATCGAATACGCCTGGCCGATCGCGGTGATCACCGTGGCCGTGGTGCTGGGCAAGATGTTGTCCTGCGGCCTCGGTGCGTTTATCGCTGGCAACGACGGACGGACCTCACTGCGGGTCGGCATGGGTCTGTCACAGATTGGCGAATTTTCCTTCATCATCGCCGCGCTGGGCATGACCTTGCAGGTCACCAGCAACTTCCTCTATCCGGTCGCTGTAGCCGTGTCGGTGATCACCACGCTGCTGACGCCGTACCTGATTCGCGCGGCGGATCCGTTGTCGATCAAGCTCTCGGCCGCTGTGCCCAAGCGGCTCGGGCGGGTGCTCGGCATGTATGGCGAATGGTTGCGCAGTATTCAACCGCAGGGCGAGGGTGCGCTGCTGGCGTCGATGATCCGGCGGATCCTGTTGCAGGTCGGGGTCAATCTGGCGCTGGTGATTGCGATCTTCTTTGCCGGCGCATACTTCGCCGAGCGCATGTCGTTGTGGCTGCAGGACTGGATCAGCGATCCGAGCTGGCAGAAGGCATTGATCTGGGGCGGTGCGTTGCTGGTCTCGCTACCGTTCCTGATTGCGGCTTATCGCAAGCTCAAGGCGCTGTCGATGCTGTTGGCGGAGATGGGCGTCAAGCCGGAGATGGCCGGGCGTCACACGCAGCGAGTGCGCCGGGTGATCGCCGAAGTGATCCCGATTCTCTCGCTGCTGGTGATTTTCCTGCTGTTGGCAGCCTTGTCGGCCAGTATCCTGCCGACCAACAAGCTGCTGGTGCTGATCGCCGTCGTCGCGGCCGCCGTAGCGGCGCTGCTGTGGCGCTGGTTCATCCGCGTGCATACGCGGATGCAGGTGGCCTTGCTGGAAACCCTCGACAATCACAAGGAGTCGTCGGGGCATTGACCAGCCGGGGCGTGTGGCGGATCAGCTTTCCAGCCAGACGTCCCGCGCCCAGTGCCACACCGATTCCCAGGTTTCTTCGGCAATCAGTTCTTCTTCGGCCTGCCACAGCACCACGGTGCCGTCTTCTTCGACACAGTAGTAGTCATCGCCGTCCTGACAGATCGGGATCAGGCTGCGATCAACACCCACGTCCCATGCATTGGCCGCCACGTCCGGCAGATAGGTGTGCGATTGCGGATCAGTGACGGTCACCGGCTCGAGGCTGCCATAGACCACATCGCTGACGGTCAGCAAAAATTCTTTGAAGACGAATGGAATGTCGATGAACAGTTGTTCTTCGATTTCCACCAGCAGGTCTTCGTCAGGCAATTCCAAAGGAACCGGTACGGGTTCGTTGGCTTCGCGCAGTTGTTCGATGATTTCTTCCACGTCCGGGATCCTCTTGCTGAATGGCGCGGTTTATATGGGCCGGTTTATACAGTAGCTCGCCATAGATGCAACCGTGAAATGAAAAACCCCGGCCGAGGCCGGGGTTCTGTTACCGCAAGTGAAGCGCAGCAGGGATCAGCCGTTCTGGCGGATACCGGCGACCAGCCAAGGCTGGTTGTCGCCCTGCGGACGTTCCATGTTCCAGCTTTCGCTGAACACTTCGCCCTGATCGAAACGCGAGGTTTTCGACACGCCGGTGAAGGTCAGGGTGGCGATGGTCTTGTCGGCACGATCGTCGACGCCGTCCAGTTGTACCTGCAGGTTGTCGATGTAGGTCGACTGGAAGCCGTCGCCCAGATCCGCACGCTCACGCTTGAGGAACTCAAGCATTTGCGGGGTCACGAACTCGGCGATCTTGTCCATTTCGTTGGCGTCCCAGTGCTGCTGCAGCGACTGGAAGTGGCTGCGCGCAGCTTCAAGGAAGCGCTGTTCGTTGAACCAGGCCGGTGCATTGATCACCGGACGGGCAGCAGCCGGAGCGGCCGAACCACCGAAGATCGAACCCATGGCGGCAGGCTTCTGCTCGAACACTTCACGCTGCATCGGCGCGCCGGCCGGAGCGAATTGCTCCTGCTGCTTGCGACGACGGGCGGCGATGAAGCGGAAGATCACGAACGCGATCAGGGCCATGATCAGGATGTCGAAGATCTGCATGCCCTGGAAGCCGTCGCCCATGAACATCGATGCGAGCAGGCCGCCGGCGGCGATGCCCGCCAGCGGGCCGAGCCAGCGCGAAGCACCGCCGGCCTTGGCCGCGGCGCCAGCAGCACCGGCAGCGCCAGCGGTCGCTGCTGCGCCGCCCACGCCTGGAGAAGAAGGAGCCATCTGGCTGGTCTGGTGCGTCGGCGCAGCGCCGGCGCTTTTGCCACCACCAAAGCGCTTGGCGTTGGCGTCGAGGCTCATCGTCAGGCCGATGCACAACGCCATGGCGATGCTAAGAAAACGTTTCATAAAGGGTATTCCCGTTTTGTGGAGACACGCGCGCCATGTTGCACAGCTGAAGTGTTACTGGCTAGCGAGAGAGTGTTTCGGGCTTTTGCCTGACAGGTCGCGTTCAGCTTGGCGAGGCAATCAGCCGATGTACTTTTGTCTGTAGGAAAAGGCGATAGGTTCAGAGGGATTGATGTACTTGCGCCGCATAACCTGTGGGAGCGAGCAGGCTCGCTCCCACATGGGTTCAGTGCCGGTGGTTAGATCGCTTCCAGCTTGGCATAGCCGAGCATCAGCCACTTGCTGCCTTCGCTGAAGTTCACCTGCACCCGGGCCTGGGCGCCGGAACCTTCGAAGTTGAGGATCACCCCTTCGCCGAAGATCGAGTGACGTACGGCCTGACCGAGCACAAAACCGGTTTCCGGAATCTCGCTGCCGCTGAACAGGCTGCTGCCGCTCATCGACTGGTTGCCGCCGAACGGTCGGCTGACGCTGTTGGACAGGCGCACTTCCTGAATCAGGCCTTTGGGCACTTCGCGGACGAAACGCGACACCTTGTTATAGGTTTCGCTGCCGTACAGGCGCCGGGTTTCCGCGTAGGTCATGACCAGATTCTGCATCGCCCGGGTGATACCGACGTAAGCCAGACGCCGTTCCTCTTCAAGACGCCCCGGTTCTTCCAGGCTCATTTTGTGCGGGAACAGGCCTTCTTCCATGCCCACGAGGAACACGTAAGGGAATTCCAGGCCTTTGGCGCTGTGCAGGGTCATCAGCTGAACGCTGTCTTCGTGCTCGTCAGCCTGAGTGTCGCCGGCCTCCAGCGAAGCGTGGCCGAGGAACGCCGCCAGTGGCGTCAGTTCTTCGTCTTCTTCGGTGTTCTCGAAGTTGCGCGCGGCGCTGACCAGTTCCTCAAGGTTTTCCACCCGGGCCTGGCCTTTTTCGCCTTTTTCCGCTTCGTGATAAGCGATCAGACCGGACTGCTCGATGACGGTTTGCGTCATCAGGTGCAGCGGCATCTCGGCGCACTTGGCAGCGAGGTTCTCGATCAGTTCGATGAACGCACCGAGCGCACTCGCGGCGCGACCGGTCAGACCTTTGTTGGCCACCAGTAGGCGCATCGCTTCCCACATCGACACGTCGCTGTGCCGCGCATGCTCGCGAATGGCCTCGACAGTTTTCTCGCCGATGCCCCGCGCCGGTACGTTGATCACCCGCTCCAGCGCCGCGTCGTTGCCGCGACCCTCAAGCAAACGCAGATACGCCATGGCGTTCTTGATTTCCGCGCGTTCGAAGAAGCGCTGACCGCCATAGATGCGGTACGGGATGCGCTCGCGCAGCAGGGCTTCTTCAAGCACCCGCGACTGGGCGTTGGAGCGGTACAGAATCGCAATATCGCTGCGGGCAAGGCCGGTTTTCAGCGCGCTTTCGATGGTTTCCACCACGTAACGCGCTTCGTCGTGTTCGTTGAACGCGGCGTACAGATTGATCGCTTCGCCGTCGCCACCGTCGGTCCACAGCTCTTTACCGAGACGCCCGGTGTTGTTGGCGATCAGCGCGTTGGCGGCTTTGAGGATACCGGCGGTGGAGCGGTAGTTCTGCTCCAGGCGAATCGTCTCGGAGTCCGGGAAATCGGAAGAGTACTGATGGATGTTCTCGATCTTCGCCCCGCGCCAGCCGTAAATCGACTGGTCGTCGTCGCCGACCACCATCAGGCTGTCGCCGCCTTTGCCGAGCAGGCGCAACCAAGCGTACTGCACGGCGTTGGTGTCCTGGAACTCGTCGACCAGAATATGCCGGAAGCGTTTCTGATAATGCGCCAGCAGGCCCGGGTGATCGCGCCACAGATCGAGGGCGCGCAGCAGCAGTTCGGAGAAATCGATCACGCCAGCCCGCAGGCACGCCGCCTCGTAGGCTTCGTAGATGCCGCGCATGGTGGCCAGGAACAGGTCGCCGCTGGCCTGAATGTGTTGCGGCCGCAGACCTTCGTCTTTCTGGCCGTTGATGAACCACTGCGCCTGTCGCGCCGGCCAGCGTTGCTCGTCCAGGCCCAGCTCGCGGATCACCCGCTTGACCAGACGCTGCTGGTCATCGCTGTCGAGAATCTGGAAGGTCTGGCTCAGGCCCGCTTCCTGCCAATGCGCCCGCAGCAAGCGGTGCGCGAGGCCGTGGAAGGTGCCGACCCACATGCCGGCCGGGTTGATGCCCAGCAACTGCTCGATGCGATGGCGCATCTCGGCAGCGGCCTTGTTGGTGAAGGTCACCGACAGGATGGAGTGAGGCGAGGCGTTTTCGACCTGGATCAACCAGGCGATACGGTGCACCAGCACTCGGGTTTTACCGGAACCGGCGCCGGCCAGGACCAACTGACGACCAACGGGGGCTGCTACGGCCTGGCGTTGGGCATCGTTGAGGGAGTTCAGCAGAAGGGAGAGATCATCGCGCATCGGGGCATTCTAGGGTGCGCCGCAGGCCCGGGCAAACCGTGCGTTGCATTAGCCGATGAAAGTGCTGCCGATGACGACCGGTCGGTCACTGGCTGCAGGCTTCGGCCCGTCTCGCCTGAGGGGTTGCAGCGGTGCGCAAGCGGCGGGAAATTCCCCCTCAATTGTGATCGGCAGCAGTTTGGCATCGGGATCGGCTTGTGTATGCTCCGTCCACGTTTCGGGCGCACGCCCTCCTATAAGAACAAGAACGTTGCCCATGATCCTCAGTGCCGAACTGTCGGGGCCCTCCGTGGACCCCCGGGTGATCCGCAAGCACTATGCCGTCGAAATGGCGGTGGAGCGCACGCGTCTGCTGTATCAGGGCTCGCTGTTGCCCACGCTGTTCATGTTGATCAATGGTCTGGTCTGCGCCGCTTTGCTCTGGAGCCCGCAGCGCTACTTCGTGGTCAGCGTCTGGCTGGTGTGGCTGCTGTCGCTGGTCGCGCTGCGGGTGATTCAGGTGGCCGCGTTCGATTCGGCGATTCCTGATCGTCAGGCCCAGCCGATCTGGTTCCGCATGTTCCTGCTCGGTTCGACCATGACCGGCCTGACGCTGGCCGGAGCCGGCATCGCTCTGGTACCCGCTGACAACTTCATGCAGCAAGCCTGGGTGTTCGGCCTGATCGGCGCGGCAACGCTGTCGGCCAGTGTCGCCTACGCGGTGAGCCTGCCGGCGTTCCTGTCGTTTACCTTGCCGTGCCTGCTGCCAGCGATCGGCTACCTGTTCTGGGGCGGCGACGATCAGGCACGGGGCTGGGGCTGGCTGGGGCTGATCCTGCTCGGTTCGCTGAGTGTGGTGGCATGGCAGGTCAATCGGCTGATCGACCGTGGATTGCTGCGGCGCTTCCAGAATCAGCACCTGATCGAGCATTTGCAGCAAGCGCAAACGCGCAGCGAACAACTCAATCAGGAGCTGGGCAAAGAGATCGAGCAGCGCCGATGTGCCGAGGCGCAATTGCGTGAAGCGCAGGTCGATCTCGAAGATCGCGTCGCCCAGCGCAGCCGCGAACTGGATGCCGCCAATCAGGCCCTGAGCAAAAGCGAAGCGCGCCTGGCGCTGGCGCTCAAGGCCAGTGAACTCGGATTGTGGGACTGGAACCTGCAGACCGACGAAGTCCACCACACGCAGATTCAGGAACTGTTCGGCCTCGCCCCGGAATACGTCACGGCGCTGCTGCGCGACCTCAAGCCGCGACTGCATCCTGAAGATGTGCCGTCACTCAAGTTCGCCCTGGTCGAGCATCTGAAGGGGCGCACCGAGGATTATCAGGTCGAATATCGCCTGCGCCACGGCGACGGTCACTGGGTGTGGATCGAGGACCGTGGTCGCGCCGTAGAGCGCAGCGCCAACGGCCGGGTGATCCGCATGGTCGGCACTCGCCGCGATATCAGCGCCAGTAAAAGTCTCGAAGAACAGCAACGACTGGCGGCCACGGTGTTCGAGGCGGCCAGCGAAGGCATCGTGATTCTCGACCCGGATTACGCGCTGATCGCGATCAACCAGGCTTTCAGCCGGGTCACCGGCTACGAGATCGACGACATGCTCGGGCGCAACGTCGTCGAGTTGCCGTGCAGCCGCGATGCCCGTCGTCACTATGTGGCGATCCGTCATGCGCTGGAGCAGTACGGCAGTTGGCAGGGCGAACTGGTGGAAACCCGCAAGAACGGCGAGCTGTATCCGCAGTGGCTGCAACTCAATGCCGTGCGTGATAGCCGTGGCAATGTCAGCCACATCGTCGGCTTCTTCGCCGATCTCTCGGCGCGGCGGGCCTCGGAAGAGCGCATGCGCTATTTGACCCATTACGACGAGCTCACCGGCCTGGCCAACCGTTCACTGTTCCGCGAACGTCTGCACGAAGCCCATCAGCGGGTGCGCCAGGGCGGGCGCCGCAGTCTGGCGTTGCTGCACATCAATCTCGATCGCTTCAAATTGCTCAATGACAGCCTCGGCCACGAAGTCGCCGATCAGCTTCTGCAGAAGATGGCCCGGCGGCTGGTCAATGCCTTGCCGGAAGCCGACACCATTGCGCGCCTGTCCGGTGACGAATTTGCCGTGCTGTTCGATGCCTACGGCAATCTGTCGAGCCTGGCACGGGTAGCGACGCGGTTGTCGGCCAAGCTGCGGTTGCCGCTGAGCGTTGACGGGCATGAACTGGTGGTCAGCGCTTCGATGGGCATCAGCCTGTTGCCGGACAACGCGCGTGAGATCTCGGCGTTGGTCAGCCAGTCGAACATGGCCATGCAGCATGCCAAACATCTGGGCGGCAACAATTTCCAGTTCTTCACCGACAGCCTGCAAGCCAGCACACTCGAACGTTTGCAGCTGGAAAACCACCTGCGCAGGGCCATTGAAGAACAGCAACTGACGGTGTTCTACCAACCGAAACTGTGCCTGCAAACCGGCCGCATGAATGCCGCTGAAGCGCTGGTGCGCTGGGATCATCCGAGCATGGGCCAGGTGCCGCCGGCGGATTTCATTGGCCTGGCCGAAGAGACCGGTCTGATCGGGCCGATCGGTGAATTCGTCTTGCGTCAGGCGTGTTGGCAAGCGTGCGAATGGCAGCGCCAGGGCCTGGCGCCGATCCGCGTGTCGGTGAACCTGTCGGTGCATCAGCTGCGCCAGGGCAAGCTGGTCAGTCTGGTCCGGCAGGTGCTGGAAGAAACCGGGCTGGCGCCGCACTACCTCGAGCTGGAGCTGACCGAAAGTCATTTGCTCGACAGCGTCGAACACATCATTGCAACGTTCCAGCAACTGCGCGATCTGGGAGTGAAACTGGCGATTGATGATTTCGGTACCGGGTATTCGTCGTTGAGTTACCTCAAGCGCATTCCGGTGGATTACGTGAAGATCGATCAGGCGTTCATTCGCGGCTTGAGCGAGGGCAGTGCGGACGCAGCGATCACTCGCGCGATCATCGCCATGGCCCACGGACTGGCCCTGAAAGTCGTGGCCGAGGGCGTCGAGCGTGAGGATCAGCTGGCATTTCTGCGCGCCGAACACTGCGACGAGGTGCAGGGTTATCTGATCAGCCGGCCGGTAGACGCTGCTTGTCTGGCCGGGCTTTTGCGTGATCAGAAAAACCCGCAGTAAGGGCTACATGCTCCTCAGCGTGCCTGATGCCGGGACATCGAGTTACGCATTGAGCAGGCAAAATGCCCATTCATGTAGTATAACTACAAGCTTGCTACATCCTTGCCCACAAGAAGAGTCCAGCCCCTTGAATCTGCTGCAACACATCGCCCAGTCACGTCACCTGTTACGCAAGTCGGAGCTCAAGGTCGCCGACCACGTGCTGCTTGACCCTGCGGCAGTGATGCACAGTTCCATGGCCGACCTGGCTCACAGCGTCGGCATCAGCGAGCCGACCATCGTGCGTTTCTGCCGCGCGATCGGTTGTTCCGGCTTTCAGGACCTCAAACTGAAACTGGCGCAAAGCCTGGCCGCCGGCGCCAGCTTCGGCCAGTTCGCGATCCACGAAGACGACTCCGTCGCCGACTACAGCCTGAAGATTTTCGACACCACGCTGCACACCCTGATGGAAGTGCGCGAGAAGCTCGACCCGGTCGAGTTGCAGCGCGCGGTGACGCTGATGTCCCAGGCGCAGCGTGTCGAGTTCTACGGCTTCGGTGCTTCCGGTGCGGTGGCCGCGGATGCACAGCACAAGTTCTTCCGCCTGCTGCTGACCGCAGCGGCGTATTCCGATCCGCACATGCAGGCGATGTCGGCTGTGACGCTGAAGCCTACCGATGTGGCGATCTGTATTTCCCAGTCGGGGCGCTCCAAGGATTTGCTGATCACCGCCAACCTCGTTCGCGAAAGCGGGGCGTCGTTGATCACCCTGTGTCCGAGCCAGACGCCGTTGGCCGAACTGTCGACCGTCAATCTAGCGATCGATGTGCACGAAGACACCGAGATCTACACGCCGCTGACCTCGCGAATCGCCCACCTGGTGGTGATCGACGTGCTGGCGATGGGCGTGGCCATGGCGCGCGGGCCGAGCCTGGTCAATCACCTCAAGAGCGTCAAGCGCAGTCTGCGCAGTTTGCGTTTGTCTCCGAAAGCCGTGAAAGCGCTGGACGATTAAGATCAAAAGATCGCAGCCTTCGGCAGCTCCTACATTTGGAATGCGTTCCCTGTAGGAGCTGCCGAAGGCTGCGATCTTTTACTTTTTGACGGAAACTTTCATCAAACCGTCATCCCCCACGCCTATCGTGAAACTCCCGTACTCGCCCTGGGAGACTCGAAATGGCTCAGCCCTACGAAGAACGCAACAGCGCCGCGAAAACCCGTCGTCAGCAGGAAGATCAGCGCCGCATGGAATTTCGCCGCGCAATCGAAGATCGCTTCGAACTTCGCCAGCTTCAGGCTGAGATCGGCGATTTTCCCGAAATTACGCACTGGCAGGCGACGCCCGCAGCTTCCCGTCGAAACGCTCAACCAACGCAATAATCTGCGCCCGCTCGCTGCGGATAAACGCCAGGAAGGCGTGCGCCACCGGTGACAGCCGCTTGGCTTTGGCCTGCACCAGACACCAACTGCGCAGCAGCGGCAACTCTTCGACCGGCAGCTCGACCAGGCCGCCGGTCGCCAGCTCCAGGTTCAGGGCGTGGCGCGTCAACAGCGCCAGGCCCAGACCCGCCACCACGCATTCGCGCTGGGCTTCGGCCGAGGCTACCTCCTGGGTCTGGGTGAAGTGCACGCGCTTTTCCTTGAAATATTCTTCGCAGGCCAGACGTGTGCCAGAACCCGGCTCGCGGATCAGCAGCGTATACGGCTCCAGATCCTGCAAGCGCAACGGGCCCATGTGCGCCAGCGGGTGATCCGGGCGCGCCACGGCGACAATCGGATTGTTGAGGAACGGCAGAAATTCCAGGCCCATGTCCTGCGGCACCATCGACATGATCACCAGATCATCGCGATTGTCCGAGAGGCGGCGAATGACCTGGCCACGGTTGACCACCGTCAGCTGCAAATTGACTTCCGGATGCTGGCGCTTGAACGCGGCGAACAGATGCGGCACGAAATATTTGGCGCTCGATTCCACTGCCAGTTTCAGCTGACCCTGCAGCGAACCCTGCATGTCCGACAGTTGCATATCGAGATTTTCCAGTCGTCCGAAAATGTCGCGGCTGGCGCGCTGAAGCGCTTCGGCCGCCTCGGTCATGTAGAGTTTTTTGCCGACATAGTCGAACAGCGGCTGGCCGATCAGCTCTTCAAGCTGACGAATCTGTAGGCTCACGGCTGGTTGTGTGAGGGACATTTCCTCGGCGGCGCGGCTGTAGGAACGTAAATCACACACCTCATTGAAGATCTGCAACTGACGCAACGTCATACGCATCAATGACTTACGCATTTTATTCAGGCTCTCACGGCACACGGATGTTCCGACTATAAGTGTTTACTTATGCCTGACCCAATTTTTATTCATTTTTGTTAATCCCTCAGCAGCGCTAGTGTGGACCTGCGACTGAATTGAAACATTTGGTCACGCGTCGACCTGGGTCTAGCAGGTCGTGGTGCCACCGGCTCAAGGGAACCTCCAAGTGATAAAAAAGATCCTGATCGCCAACCGTGGTGAGATTGCCGTACGCATCGTACGAGCCTGCGCCGAAATGGGCATTCGCTCGGTTGCGATTTTCTCCGATGCCGATCGCCATGCCTTGCATGTGAAGCGTGCGGACGAGGCCCACAGCGTCGGAGCCGAGCCACTGGCCGGCTACCTGAACCCGCGCAAGCTGGTGAACCTGGCGGTGGAAACCGGCTGCGATGCGCTGCACCCCGGCTACGGTTTCCTGTCGGAAAACGCCGAGCTGGCGGAAATCTGCGCCGAGCGCGGCATCAAATTCATCGGCCCGTCGGCGGAAGTCATCCGGCGCATGGGCGACAAGACCGAAGCGCGGCGCAGCATGATCAAGGCCGGCGTGCCGGTGACGCCCGGCACCGAGGGCAACGTCTCCGGCATCGAAGAAGCCTTGGTTGAGGGCGACCGCATCGGTTACCCGGTAATGCTCAAGGCCACCTCTGGTGGTGGCGGTCGCGGTATCCGTCGCTGCAACAGCCGCGAAGAACTTGAACAGAACTTCCCTCGTGTCATATCGGAAGCCACCAAAGCATTCGGTTCGGCGGAAGTGTTCCTGGAAAAATGCATCGTCAATCCCAAGCACATCGAAGCGCAGATCCTTGGCGACAGCTTCGGCAACGTTGTGCACCTGTTCGAACGTGACTGCTCGATCCAGCGCCGCAATCAGAAGCTGATCGAGATCGCGCCGAGTCCGCAGCTGACCCCGGAACAACGCGCCTACATCGGCGACCTGTCGGTGCGTGCGGCCAAGGCAGTGGGTTATGAGAATGCCGGTACCGTGGAGTTCCTGCTCGCCGAGGGCGAGGTGTACTTCATGGAAATGAACACGCGGGTGCAGGTGGAACACACCATCACCGAAGAAATCACCGGCATCGACATCGTCCGCGAGCAGATTCGCATCGCTTCCGGCCTGCCGCTGTCGGTGAAGCAGGAAGACATTCAGCACCGTGGCTTTGCGTTGCAGTTCCGTATCAACGCTGAAGACCCGAAGAACAACTTCCTGCCGAGCTTCGGCAAGATCACCCGTTACTACGCCCCCGGCGGCCCGGGCGTGCGCACCGACACGGCGATCTACACCGGCTACACCATTCCACCGTTCTACGACTCGATGTGCCTGAAACTGGTGGTCTGGGCGCTGACTTGGGAAGAGGCGATGGACCGTGGTCTGCGGGCGCTGGACGACATGCGTCTGCAGGGCGTGAAGACCACCGCCGCGTACTACCAGGAAATCCTGCGCAACCCGGAATTCCGTAGCGGCCAGTTCAACACCAGCTTCGTTGAAAGCCACCCGGAACTGACCAACTACTCGATCAAGCGCAAACCCGAAGAGCTGGCCCTGGCCATCGCCGCCGCCATCGCCGCCCACGCAGGCCTATGAATGAAGCAGCTGCGAGCTTTCAGCTGCAAGCGGCAAGTAAAAGCAGATTGGCTTTTTCTTGCAGCTCGTAGCTTGAAGCTTGCCGCTATGAGGAGATACCAATGACTAAGAAGATCTTCGTTACCGACACCATCCTGCGCGACGCTCACCAATCGCTGCTCGCCACCCGCATGCGCACCGAAGACATGCTGCCGATCTGCGACAAGCTCGACAAGGTCGGCTACTGGTCGCTGGAATGCTGGGGCGGCGCGACGTTCGACGCCTGTGTGCGCTTTCTCAAGGAAGACCCGTGGGAGCGCCTGCGCCAACTGCGTGCGGCGTTGCCCAACACCCGTCTGCAAATGCTCCTGCGCGGGCAGAATCTGCTCGGCTATCGCCACTACAGCGATGATGTGGTCAAAGCCTTCGTCGCCAAAGCAGCGGTGAACGGCATCGACGTGTTCCGCATTTTCGATGCGATGAACGATGTGCGTAACCTGCGCGTGGCCATCGAAGCGGTGAAGGCTGCCGGCAAACACGCACAGGGCACCATCGCCTATACCACCAGTCCGGTGCACACCATCGAGGCCTTCGTCACCCAGGCCAGGCAAATGGAGTCCATGGGTTGCGACTCGGTGGCGATCAAGGACATGGCCGGTCTGCTGACTCCATACGCCACCGGTGAACTGGTGCGCGCGTTGAAAGCCGAGCAGTCGCTGCCGGTGTTCATCCACTCCCACGACACCGCTGGCCTGGCCGCCATGTGCCAGCTCAAGGCGATCGAAAACGGTGCCGACCACATCGACACCGCGATCTCCAGCTTCGCCTCGGGCACCAGCCACCCGGGCACCGAATCAATGGTCGCTGCGCTCAAGGGCACCGAGTACGACACCGGCCTGAATCTGGAGCTGCTCCAGGAAATCGGCCTGTACTTCTATGCCGTGCGCAAGAAGTACCACCAGTTCGAAAGCGAATTCACCGCCGTCGATACCCGTGTGCAGGTCAACCAGGTGCCGGGCGGGATGATTTCCAACCTCGCCAACCAGTTGAAAGAGCAGGGCGCTCTGAACCGCATGAGCGAAGTGCTCGCAGAAATCCCGCGCGTGCGTGAAGACCTTGGCTTCCCGCCGCTGGTGACTCCAACCTCGCAGATCGTCGGCACCCAGGCATTTTTCAACGTACTGGCCGGCGAGCGCTACAAGACCATCACCAACGAAGTGAAGCTGTATCTGCAGGGCGGCTACGGCAAGGCACCGGGCGTGGTCAATGAAAAACTGCGCCGTCAGGCGATCGGCAGCGAAGACGTCATCGACGTGCGCCCGGCCGATCTGCTCAAGCCGGAAATGACCAAGCTGCGTGCCGATATCGGTGCACTGGCCAAGTCCGAAGAAGACGTACTGACCTTCGCCATGTTCCCGGACATCGGCCGCAAGTTCCTCGAGGAGCGTGCCGCCGGCACCCTCACGCCGGAAGTGCTGTTGCCAATCCCGGAAGCGGGCGCCGTTGCTTCGGCGGGCGGCGAAGGCGTGCCGACCGAGTTCGTCATCGACGTCCACGGCGAGACCTATCGCGTCGATATCACTGGTGTCGGCGTCAAGGCTGAAGGCAAGCGCCACTTCTATCTGTCCATCGACGGCATGCCGGAAGAAGTGGTGTTCGAGCCGCTCAACGAATTCGTTGGCGGCGGCAGCAGCAAACGCAAACAGGCCTCGGCACCAGGCCATGTCAGCACCACCATGCCGGGCAACATCGTCGACGTGCTGGTCAAGGAGGGCGACACCGTCAAGGCTGGCCAGGCGGTACTGATCACCGAAGCGATGAAGATGGAAACCGAAGTCCAGGCCGCCATTGCCGGCAAGGTCACCGCGATTCATGTGGCCAAGGGCGACCGGGTCAACCCGGGCGAAATCCTCATCGAGATCGAAGGCTGAGGTAACAGTCGCGATCCAACGCTTTAAACCTCGGGGGAGCACGTGCTCCCCTTTTTTTTTCTGTGATTTTCGACCTTGTCAGGTCATTGTCTGGGACCACATGTGAGAGCGAGCCTGCTCGCGAATGCGCCAGGTCAGCCAATAGCATCTTTGAATGATGCACCGCTTTCGCGAGCAGGCTCGCTCCCACAGGAGGCGTGCTTGATCCATCAGAACGCCATGCGCCATTGACCCGCTACGCCATACGTTCGGCTGTCATTACCCAGCTCACCTGTTAAACCCACGCCCAGTGTGTGCGCCGCCGAAAGACCAAGGTCGAGCCCCGCATCCACCGACAGTGCGTTCCGATCCAGTGCCGCGCCGGTTACTTCGAAGCGCCTGCCGCCCTTGCGCAGTTGCTGGCGGGTGTCACTGTCGATGTCACCGTAGGTATGTTTCCAGCCTGCGCTCAAGCGCGGGGTCAAATGCATGCCGTTATCCAGCGTATTGACCTGCGCAAGCCGCAGGCCCAAGGTGCTGCTGAAGTTGTCGCGGGTCTGCCCGAAGACTTTCAGCGCCGCATCGCCGCCCTTTTCGTTGTAGCTGTCGCGTTGATAGCGCTGATAGCCGAGGCTGGCGTAGGGCTCGAGGGTTACGCTATCCCGGCCCAGATTGAATCCGGCTTCGGCGAATGCCTGTTGAGTATTGGCGTCGTAGTTTCCCTTAAGACGATCGCTGAAACCCTTGAACGCCACCCTCCGTGTGCTGCTGCCGTCATGGCTGGCGTAGGTCGCGCCGAGACGCAGCGACAGCGGGCCGTCCTGACGCACGGCATAGGCGCCAAGATGCCAGCTATTGAGATCGCCGTCGTACTGGCGGGCATCGAGTTTGGTCTGCGATTTGCCGCCAAGCAGGCCGACATGCCAGTGCTCGTCGAGTCGCCAGTCAGCGCCCACGACCAGCCCTTGCGTGGCATGTCGGAGGATGCCGTCAGCGTCGCGGTCAACCTTGCCACCGTGGCCCAGCGCCTGAATCCACACCCGCCCGGAGTCTTCGCTGCCTGCGGCCTGACGCGGTGAACTGCGCGAGCCGTAGGTCGAGGCGGAATGATTGTCCAGCTGCCGCATCGCCGAAAGCATGCTCGCACTGACGGGTGTGACACTGCTCAGCGTGGCTTTGGCGAGGTTGGCGTTGTTGCCGGCGGCAAGTTGATCGAGCGCGATGGGTGCGGTGGTTTTATCGCTGGTCAGCAGTGCGGCGACGGCCCTGTTGGTGCCGATATCGAAAGCTCGAGTGGAAGCCCCTCGATTATCCAAGCTCTGCGCAATCGAACGAGCACTGCGCGTTCGGGCCAGTTGTTCGAACCCTACATCGTTGCGCACGTAGTGCAGGTTCACCGCGTTTGGCTCATAGGAGAGCGTTGGTGTCATGTAGGCCAGATTGGTGGTGACCTCACCGAACTCGCCATCAATGACGTTTGCAGACAACAGCCGATACTCATTGGTACGAGCGTAGTCGCCCGGTACGCCATAAATCTCGACACGCGCACCTCCCAGGCTCGCGGTGCCCTGAACATGCACGGGATCTGAGCCGCGGTCGGCAGATACGGCGTAAGAAAACACAGCGTCCTGATGGAGCGTCAGATTGCCTTTGATATTGGGAGAGCCGTGTTGCTGGCTGGCAAGCAGGGTTCCTGCGACATATAGCCCCGTCACGTGTCCATAACCGCCAAAAACCGCTCCCGGGTCGACATCGACACCATTGATCGATGCGTAGTTGAGCAGCACGGCGTCGGCTTTGACGTCAGCATCACCCTCGAAAGCGTGACGCAGGGTCCACTGTCCACGTGCGATACGCATGGCTGAGAAATTGCGCGTCTCACCGATCTCGCCGCCTTCTACGGCATTGAACAGCAGCCCGTTCGCACCTTTGCCACCGTCCAGGCGACCGTCCCAACGGGCGCCCTTATTGATCACCAGCAGGTCATCTCCATCGCCCAGTTGCAGGGATACGCCGTCGATATTCTCGAGCGGGCTCGAGACAAAGGAGCGCTGCGTCGTGATCGCCAACATGTCGCGTTCAAACGGGTCGACGAGATCGAATTCCTCATCGCCGGTTTCCTCCACCACGAACTCTGGAAACTCCAGCCCTTCATAAAAGGCCGGACTGAAATCCTCGATCGCAACCGTCGCGCGTATGGCATCGACCGAAGGCGCCTCAGAGGCCTGCCCGGGCGACGGAGAAGTGTGCTCCAGCGGGCCGATGAATTCCTTGATCGCAAACAAGTCATCAGGATCCACTTTCGGTGTGGGTGTTTTCTTCTTTCGAGGCTTGGCGGTTTTGTCTTCGCTGATCTGCGCAGAAACCTGGACGTCGGGCAGCTGTTCGATGGACGCCTCGGCAGATCCGATCGTCAGCGCGATCGCCAGAGCGAGGTGATGGGGACGGTATTTGTGTAGGGCAGGCATCGAGTTCAACCTCCTTGTATGAAAGGCTCAACTCTATTGCTGCGTTGAAAAAAACGATGTCGGTCGGTTCCTGATGCTGTGCAGGCGACGTCGGATCGTTCTGTCGAAAATCCTCACGGGATTTCGCAAACAGAGCTTTTACGCAGCATCGCCGGTTCTTTTTCCTACGGCTTGGTACTGTTGGCGCATTCTTATCGGAGTGAGGTCAGGCGCTTACCTGCATTATTTTGCATGCACCTTGCCAATGGCTAAGATAGAACTGCATTTTGTTGCAGATATCCTGCAACTGAAACTCCGCGAATGCACTATATTGCATTTATTGACGGTTTTCTCTCGTCCAGCTGCATTTAAATGCATACGGAATCAACATGTACAACCTGACACTCCAGATCTTCACCGCCGGGCAATGGCGCGACGCGATGATTCTTGACTTCGATGATCCGGAAAAAGGCTTCGAAAGCCGCTGCAGTTTTGGCTATGAAGCGGACTATCTGGTGGAAAACATCGAGTTGATCGGGTCGCCTTTTTCCCAAGCCGTGAGTGCCCTGTATCCGCTGGATTGGGAAGGTCGGCGCGCGAAGACACCAGCCTTTGTCCACGACATCGCACCGGCCGGCGCAGCCAAGCGGTTTCTGCTCGCCCGCCTGGGTCAGGAAAGACCCGCCGAGATCAGCGCCGATCTGTTTCTGCTGGGGCGCAGTACACCGGCTCCCATTGGCAACATGCGAATAAAGGAATCGGCGGAAGCAGTCGATGAGAGGAAGCCGATCGGATTCAAGCGCGAGGAGGTCATTAGCCGCGACAACCGCTTTCTTGAATATGCCTACGAGCTAGGCGCGGCCATCGGTGGCGCGACGGGGGCAGGTGGGGAAGCTCCGAAGCTATTACTGGCAGAAAACAGCGCCGGGCTTCTGTATCCCGACGCGGTATTGGACGATGAAGAAGTGCGACAGCACTGGTTCGTGAAATTCGCCAGAAACAGGGGCGGGCAGACCGACCAGGACATCCTGCGCAGCGAATTCCATTACTACAAAGCGCTGCAGACATTGGGCATCGAAACGGTCGCGGCAGAAGGCCTGGGCTTGGAAGAGGCGAACAAACCGAGTTTGTGGATGCGGCGTTTTGATCGACAAGTGAAAGATGGGGCGGTGTCGCGTTTTGCCGTCGAATCGATTTATTCGCTGGCAGAAGTGACGACGCCAGGCAGCGCCATGAATCATCTGGAAGTGATCCGCATGCTCGCCGGGCTCTGGCGCAAAGCGGGTCAGGCCAGCCAGATTCCCGGCCTCGTCGCCGATTATCTGCGTCGCGACCTGATCAATAAAATCCTCGGAAACTCAGATAACCACGGTCGTAACACGGCGATCATCCGGCAAGAGAACGCTTTCCAACTCGCGCCGATTTATGACCTCGCCCCGATGGTCATGGATGACGAAGGCGTGACTCGTACGACCAAATGGCCAAGAGAATTGGAGCGGGCGGGAGATGTCGATTGGCGAGGTGTCTGCCGCGTATTGGCCGATAGCGCAGATCCGCACGATTCGTTGGCGGGGCTGGATGCCTCGGCGCTGTTCGAAGGCCTGCGCGCGGATGCCCGCCGTCTGGCCGCACTGCCGGATATTCTTGCCGCCAGCGGTTTGCCCGCCAGAACCATGAATCACCCGAGCGTTCATCTGAAAAACCTCGAGCAACGTTTGAAAGAGTGGGACCTGCAATGAGTCTGACCGTCCTCGAGCGCACGGCGCTCATCGAAAGCATTCAGCAAGCGCTGGCCGAAGGCACTCTGGAAATCGGTGACGCCGTGCGCCGTTTACGGGTCGAAGTCACCGGTCTGCATCAGACTCAGTTCGCGAAGATGTGCAAGATCTCAGTGCGCACGCTGGTGCATATCGAACATGGCGAAGGCAATCAGACGCTGAAGTCGCTGAACGCTGTGTTCCGCCCGTTCGGCATGAAAATGGGCGTTGTGCGGATACGTCGGGACACCGTTTGAATACGCTTCAGCCACGCCGCACATACGCCTTGCCGTAATGCCGCTCCATCCGTGCCTGAATCAGCTCCAGCCCGATCGACATCAGCCAGTAGATGATCGCCGCCGTGGTGAGCATTTCGATGTAGCGATAGCTTGAGCGCCCGTAGGACTGGGCGAGAAACATGACTTCCCAGACACCCATCACCGAGATCAGCGACGAGTCCTTGAGCATCGAGATGAACTGGTTGGTAGTCGGCGGGATAATCGTGCGCATGGCCTGGGGCAGGGTGATGCGCCAGAAGATCACGCTTTCGCGCAGGCCCAGTGCCAGGGATGCTTCGCGTTGGCCGTGATCAACGCCGAGGATACCGGCGCGGAAGATTTCGCTCAGGTAGGCGCCATAGTTCAGCGACAGGGCAATGATGCCGGCGACGATGGCGCCGGGGACGATGCCCAGTTGCGGCAGGCCGAGGTAGATCAGCAGGATCTGGATCAGCAATGGCGTGCCGCGAAAGAACGAGGTGTAGAAACTGGCGATGCCAAACGCCACGGCGCTGCTCGACAGGCGCGCCAGCGCGGTGATGAAACCGAGCAGCGACGAGGCGATGATCGAGCAGGCGCAGAGAAACAGGGTCAGCGCTGCGCCTTGCAGGAAGCCGTTTGGCGCCAGCTTCAGGCCAACGAGGTTGGGCAGTTTGTCGAGGATGATCGCGAACTTCAGGTCGAAGCTGAGGAAGAATCCGGCGAACAGGCAGAACAGCGCCGCCCACGTCAGGTACAGGCGCGTGCGGAAACCAAAGAGCTTTTGCAGGCGTGTTTCAGCCACCGGTTGCGGTGGCTGTGGCGGGGTCGGAAAAGAAGTCATTGGCTGATATCGGCGCCGATCCATTTCTGCGACAGCTTGCTCAGGGTGCCGTCCTGTTTCAGTTGTGCGAACACCTCGCGTACCTTGGCGTCCCATTGCGGGTCACCCTTTTCGATGGCCACCGAGTTCGGTTCCGAGTACAGCGGTTCGCCGGCCAATTTGAAGCGCTGGTCCTGATTCAGGCGCGGCTGCGCGGTGACCAGATTGGTGAGGATCGCATCCAGGCGCACGCCGGCGCCCAGGCCCAGATCCTGGAAGGCGACGTTGTCGGTGTCGTACGGAGCGATCTGCACATCCTCGAACGGATACTGCAACTGCGTATCCTCGGCGCCTTCGATGACCAGGTTCTTGTTCAGATAACTTTCGTAGCTGGAGGCGCTGGTGAGGCCAACCTTTTTGCCGCTCAGGTCCTTGGCGCTGTGAATGCGATCGTCCTTGGCGTTGACCACGATCACCGCTGGCGAAGCGTAATACTCGACCGGGAAGTCGAACACTTCGGCGCGGGCCTTGCTCGGGGTCATCGAGCAGATGCAGATGTCGTAGCGCCCGCTCCAGCGGCCGGCGGCGATCACGTCCCAGGACGGCGTTTCGAGACGCAGTTTGACGCCAAGCTTGTCCGCCACCGCTTTGGCAACGTCGACATCGAAACCGTCGAGTTGATTCTGCTCATTGAGAAACGAGAAGGGCGGATAGCTTTCCATGAGCACGCCGACCAGCTCTTTTTTCTGCTCGACGCGGTCCAGCGTCGCGCCGCCGAAGGCTTGGGTGGAGGCCAGAATGGTCAGGCCCAGGGCCAATAGCGGTTGGAGTTTCACAGTCGCTTCCTGTTGAAAAAAGAGGTTGTTATTAACTGAGTGGTGCGTATTAAATAGTTATAAGAACGACTCTGATAGTGAGTTATTTTCATAAGCATATGAGTGAAAAGCATATGGGCGCAGCGAACAGGGTCATTCTCGACGGCGGCATGGGACGCGAGTTGCAACGCGCCGGCGCGCCGTTTCGCCAACCGGAGTGGTCGGCACTGGCGCTGAGTGAAGCGCCGCAGGCGGTCGAAGCGGTGCATGCCGCGTACATCAACAGCGGCGCCGACGTGATCACCAGCAACAGTTACGCGGTGGTGCCGTTTCACATTGGCGAGGCGCGCTTTGCGGCTGAGGGCCAAGCGCTCGCGGCACTGGCGGGGGAGTTGGCACGGCGGGCGGTGCAGGCATCGGGCAAACCAGTGCGTGTTGCCGGTTCGTTGCCGCCGCTGTTTGGTTCGTATCGTCCGGATCTGTTCGAAGCGGATCGCGTGAGCGAGCTGCTGACGCCGCTGGTCAATGGGCTGGCCTCGCATGTTGATCTGTGGCTGGCGGAAACCCAGAGTTCGATTATCGAGGCGCGGGCCATTCACGCCGGGTTGCCGAAGGACGGCAAACCGTTCTGGCTGTCGTTCACCCTCAAGGATGAAGACACCGATGAAGTGCCACGCCTGCGCTCCGGTGAGCCGGTAGCCGAAGCGGCTGCGCTGGCGGCTGAACTTGGCGTCGAGACCCTGCTGTTCAACTGCAGTCAGCCCGAAGTGATTGGCGCGGCCATCGACGCGGCGCGCGCAACCTTTGAGCGTCTCGGCGTCACGATCAACATCGGCGCGTATGCCAATGCCTTTCCTCCGCAACCGAAGGAAGCCACGGCCAACGACGGGCTCGACCCGTTGCGCGATGATCTCGATCCGCCGGGGTATCTGCACTGGGCGCTGGACTGGCAACAGCGCGGCGCCAGTCATCTGGGGGGTTGCTGCGGGATCGGCCCGGAGCACATTGCGGTGCTGGCGCAAGAACTGCGTCGTTAAGAAAGAACCCGCCAATTGTGGGAGCGAGCCTGCTCGCGAAAGCGGTCAGTCAGTCAATATTTCAGTGACTGACACAGCGCCTTCGCGAGCAGGCTCGCTCCCACAGGGGCTTTGTGACGATCAGCTACGGCACTCGGCCAAGCCTTTCACCTGGCCACCAGGCGTCTGGTTTTCATTGCTCAGCCAGCGCTCGAACCCGGCACCAATCGCTGGCCATTCCCCATCCAGAATCGAATACCACGCGGTGTCGCGGTTCTGCCCCTTGACCACCATGTGCTGGCGAAACACCCCTTCGAAACTGAAGCCCAGACGCTCCGCCGCGTATTTGGAGCGGGCGTTGCCGTTGTTGCACTTCCATTCCAGGCGCCGGTAACCCAGCTCGAACGAATACTTGGCCAGCAGGTACACCGCCTCGGTGCTTTTCGGCGAGCGCTGCATTGGAGCACCGAAAGTGACGTGGCCGATTTCGATGCGGCCCTGCGCCGGGACGATCGACATCAGGCTGAGGATGCCTTGGACCTGACCAGTCGCGCGGTCGATGACGCTGAAGAAATACGGGTCGCTGTTGGCCGCATGATTGTTCAGCCAGTCGTTGAACGCGCTGCGCTCGCGAAACGGACCGTAAGGCAAGTAATCCCAGAGCTTCGGATCGGCACCCGGCCCTTCGAGGGCGGCGTACAGTTGCTCGGCATGCCGCGCCGGGTCGAGTTTTTCCAGACGAATGAAACGGCCCTCGAGCAGGGTGGCGGAGGGGGCGGGGACGCCTTTCCAGTCAGCGAGTGAAGCGGTCATGTGCGCGTCTCCTTAAAGGGCTTTACGAAACTGGATGAATCCCGGACGTTCGGCAATGCGCTCGTAGAGCTGGATCGCCGTGGCGTTGGTTTCATGGGTCAGCCAGTGGACTTTGCAGCAACCATCAGCCTTGGCGGTAGCGTAGACATGCTCGATCAACAGCCGACCGACACCGGTGCCACGGGCTTCCGGCACCACCAGCAGATCCTGCAGATAGCAGGAATTCTCGATGCTCCAGTTCGAGCGATGATAGATGTAATGCACCATGCCCAGCGCTTTGCCTTCAGCCCAGGCGAGGGCGGCGTGGGTCGGTTCATTCGGGTCGAGAAAACGCTGCCAGGTGCTCTGGGTGACGACGTCCGGCAGTTCCGTGTTGTAGAAGCGCAGGTACGCCTGCCACAGCGGCAGCCAAGCGGCGTGGTCGTTGGCGCTGACCGGGCGAATGTCGATCTCAGTCATGGCGATTTCCTTAGCGCATCAGGCGGGCGAGGGTTTGATCGTTGGCGTCGGGGCTGGCGGCGAGGCCTTCGCGCACCCCGGCGATATCTTCGGCGCTGCGGTTCTGGCTGAGCTTGCGTTTGCCTTCGAGGCGGTCGATGGGAATGGCAAACCCGACGATGGCCCTGAGCATGCCGTCGATGTAATCGGCAGGTGCATCTTCGACCGACCATGGCTGGGCGCGGCCCGCTTCGTGACGGTCAGTGAGGGTGCTGACGATGTCGAGCAGGCGCCCGCCATCGCTGAAAGTCTCGGCATGACCGTAGGCGTGCACGGCGATGTAGTTCCAGGTCGGCACGACCTTGCCGTGCTCGGCCTTGCTCGGATAGAAGCCGGGGCTTACGTAGGCGTCCGGGCCGGCGAAGATCAGCATGGCTTCGGCGCCGTCACGCAGGTCTTTCCACTGCGGATTGGCTTTGGCCAGATGGCCGTAGAGCGTGCCGTATTCGCCCTGTTCACGATGCAGCAGCACCGGCACGTGGCTGGCTTGCAGGCCGCTGTCACCGTGGCTGACCAGAATGGCCAGGCGCGTGGCGAGGATCAGTTCGTGCAATTGGGACAAGTCTTCGATGGCAAAGGCGCGTGGCGTGTACATGGACAGATTTTCCTTGGCGAATGCGTGCATCCTAGGCAGGCTATTGGTCCGTTGTAAGAGCCATTGCTGAGCCATTTCATAGGTCCATTCGCCATGCCTGATCTGCCACCCTTGTCGATGCCTTTCAATCCGGCCGGTATCGAACTTGATCGCCGTCAGGGCCTGAGCCGCCAGCTCTATCAGGCTCTGCGCCTGCGGGTGCTGGATGGACGTCTGGCCAGTGGCACGCGATTGCCGGCCAGCCGAGACCTGGCCTCGGCGCTGGGCATTTCCCGCAACAGCGTGGTGCGCGCCTACGATCAGTTGTATGCCGAGGGCTTTATCGAAGGGCGCGTCGGCGACGGTACTTACGTGGCGCAATTGGCTCATGCGTCCACGCCTGAGAAAAAACTATCCACAAATTCATCCACAGGCTTTTCAACAAGCTTACCCACAGCCTTATCCACAAATTGGCTGGATTTACCTGTGAATTCATCCAGCGAAGTTATCCACAGCGACGGATTTTCCCGCATTGAAAAGCATCATTTGCCGCGACCACCGAGCGGTCCGCCGCGCGCTTTTCGGGTGGGAGTGCCGGCCTTCGATCTGTTTCCGTTCGAGGTCTGGGCCAAGCTCAACGCGGCTTTCTGGCGTAAACCGGATCTGCAGCAGCTGTGTTACGGCGACCCGGCCGGTGACGCGCGGCTGCGCGGCATGATTGCTGCGTATTTGCGCAGCTCGCGCGGCATGCAGTGCACGGCTGAGCAAATTGTGATCACCAGTGGCGCGCAGCAGGGCATCAGCCTTTGTGCACAGCTGCTGGTCGAGCCGGGGGACGGCGTGGCGATCGAGAATCCGGGCTATCGCGCCGCCGGGCATGCCTTCGCTGTAGCGGGGGCGCAATTGCATGGGGTGGCGGTAGACAGCGACGGCATCGATTGCAGCACCATGGCTCAGCTCAGCGATTGTCGGGTGGCTTACGTCACGCCGTCTCATCAGTACCCGACCGGTGTGGTGATGAGCCTGGCCCGGCGTCTGGAGCTGCTCGCCTGGGCCGAACGTGTCGGCGGCTGGATCGTCGAGGATGATTACGACGGCGAGTATCGCTACACCGGCGCACCGCTGGCACCGTTGGCGGCACTTGATCGTCAGGGGCGTGTGCTCTACGTCGGTACGTTCGGCAAGGTCGCGTTTCCGGCGTTGCGCCTGGGCTATCTGGTGCTGCCGCCCGCGCTGGTCGAGGCGTTCGCGCAACGCCGCGCCGTCGATGTGCGGCACTCGGAGGTCAGCACGCAAGCGGTGATGGCCGAATTCATGGCCGCCGGGCATTTCCAGCGGCATATCCGCCGCATGCGCCGGGCTGCGCTGAGCCGACGCAACTGCCTGCTCGAAGGCTGGCCGACGGTCGCCGGCGTCGGTCAACTGCCCGCCGTGCCGGCCGGGCTGCACTTGACCGTCGCCGTGGACAGCATCGAGCGCGAGCAGCAATTGATCGCTCAGGCCGCTGAGGTCGATGTAGAAATCAACGGCCTGAGCAGCTACTGGCTCCCCGATTCGACTACGCCCATGGATAAGCGCGCCGGCCTGGTGCTGGGTTTCGCTGCTGTACCAGAGCCAGCAATCAAAGCGGCGCTGTCGCGTCTGCGGCAGGCTTGGCGAGATTGAAGAACAGCGTTTCGGCGCTGCGACTGGAAATTTCGCTGCGATGGATTTCAATCAGTCTCTGATTATCCACATCGGTTATTTCAGAGGTGCCTCCGAGGCGGTGCTGGGCAACTGTCTTCATGTGTCCACGCAAAAATGCGCCATCGGGCGCGTCGGCGCTGCTGTAATGGAAATGCGCATAGCAGAGGACCTTGTCGGTATGCGCATCACGAATCTGATACTCGTCGAGGAAGTCATTCTTATGGCGCCTCAGGCGCCGTCGGGTCAGGGTTTTCGAAATGTTCACTTCGCCCTTGTCCTTGAGCCACTCGACCCCGGCGGCTGTTGGTAGTTGTTGCTTGACCAGACGGATTCGCGTGCTGGTGCCCTTTTCCTCCAGCGTCGTAGCCGCAGCATCGAGCTTGTGGTTGAGCGTTTCGGACGGTTCATGCAGAGCAGCGGTGAGGTTACTCGCCGTCAACGCTTCATCGATGGCGGCACCGGCCTTGCGCAACAGGGCGGCGTGATTGTGGTATTCCTCTTCGACTTCCACCGGAATGCGCGAGCCGCGTTTGAGGCGCGCCTCGATGCGCCGATGAAACGCCGCCAGCCCGTCGATCAAAGCCTGCCCTGCGCTGATGCTGTTGTTGAGGTTGGGCCCGGCTTTTGGCGACGGTGCCGGCCGTGCGCTCTGCTCGACCCAGATACCCGGCGACTCCTCCTTGAATGTCGCGATGACTCTCGTCAGTACTGTACTGACTTCGACCAGATCGGTGTCTTTGCCGTCGATGCTTTTTTTCCGTTCGCCGACCAGGATGCCCTTGTTGCGCGTCTTGATGATCTGCCGATTCGAAGATGACGTGGAAGGTCTCGACGGACCGGCTTGCGGCACCAGTAAATGCCGGTAGCGCAACAGATCGGCGAGTCGATTGTCGGCGCTTGCCTTGAATGCGGCCACGCGCGCCTGCAACTGCTTGAGTCGCTCCGTGTGTATGTGTTCGGAATATTCACTCGCCAGGTCATCGAATCGCTTGTCCACGGAAGCAAACTGTTCGCTCACCTGGCTCAGGGCGTCGATGCGCATGCGCAGATCACTGAGGCTTTCATCGGCGCTCAGGTCCCGTGAACTCTGAACGTTCAGTGCGGCATCTTCGAACAGACCGGCCAGCGCTTGTTGTGCCTCGACATGAGCGGTGGAATCGCCGGGCTTGATGCAAGTGTACTGGCCGAGACTGATTTGCAGAGTCTTCAGATCATCCAACGAATAGGGCGCCAGGCTGATGTTGTATTTCTGCTTTATCTCCACGCCATCCGCTCCCAGCTTGGTCAGTTCCTCCATGCAGGCTTCAGCCGACTCCATTTTCTCGATAGTGGATTGAGTGACATCATTCAACTGCTCGAACGCAGAGCTGACTGCCTGCGATTCGCCGCGCAGTGCGTCGTCCAATATCGCCTGCACCGCCAGTAGCCGCTGCTGGTAATCCGAAGCGTTATTACTCAGCCACTCCTGTCCCAGAAACAACTGCATGTCCAACCGCTCCGGCATTACCGTGCGGTAGTTGGGAATCGACTGCTTGCGGTTGAGTTTCTTGATCAGCTTAATGTTTGCGGCATATTCGTTGTGCTGTGAATCGAGCGTGGCAAGGTACTGCGCAAGCGCTTGCTCGCGTGCCTGCGCAGGGGCATCGTGCAAGCTGTTGCGGTCTGCATCGAGACGGCTCCCTTTGCTCTCCATCGTCAAATCGAACGCAGTAATCTGCTCGGCCAATACGGCCACCTCCTTGTTTCTTATGTCTTGCGCAGCTTGGCGACCTTCTTCCAATCCGCCGCCGCGCAGACGCAGGCGCAGATCGATTACCCACTGGCCGTCGGCGGTATAGGCCAGCCTGGGCCCGGCAGGTCGGATGGGCTGACGCGTATCGACGATGTGCACATCGCCATGCGGGTTGCGCGCGACTTCGAACCAGCGCTCACCGACGCGGGCGTACCATTTGTCTGCGTGGGCGTAGAGGCCTCGCTGCGCACCCTCCCTGGTGGCAGCGCCAAGCGCTTTGGGCTTGCCGACCTTGAACGTATCCAACAGCTTGGCGAGGGCCAACGGAGATCGTTTCAGCGCCGTGATGCTGTCGATCGATGTGCCATGGGCTTCGGTCAATTGCGGGCCGGTGATGTCCGGCTGGCGCAGCGCTTTGACGATTCTGGCGGCAGGTTTGCTCGTCGCTGTGTCCTCTTCGAGCGTTGTGGCCACGGGCGTCGATGGCGCATCACCGATTGCCGCACGATGGGCGAGCACCATGCCCAGCGCCAGGAGGATATCGGCGATGGCCGTCCAGGCGACTTTCGCCGATTGCTCGTTGGCGCCGTCGGTGATTTCCTGCAGATCATCCATGATCTGCCAGATCCACGCCGCTGTGCCTACGCTGCGGCCCAGAAACGGCAGTGCGGCATTGAGCATCACCCAGCCGCCCTGTTTCAGCGAGGCCCAGCGTGCTTCTGCATCGGAGACCGATTGCCGGTCGGCTTGAGTGACAAGCGCCTTGACGTTGCGTTCGTGCAGGGTGGCGAGGACATCGCTGGCGATCACCTGAGTGCCCAGCGCGACCGCGCCTGACATGTCCAGTGCTGTGGTCGGGTTGATCATCAGTTGCGGGATCGTCCACACCGAGGGCAGCCTGGCGGTGAAGACGAACTGGCTGTAATTGAAGCGCACATCGTCCGGCAACCAGGCCAGTACCGAATCGCGCAGATGTCGCGAATGCTGGATCGCAAAGAGCAGATTGGCAAATCCCGGATATTGCAGCAGAGCCTTGTCGAACAACGGTCGATACAGCACGCACGGCCCTTTGTCGGCATCGCGCGGGCCGATGACATACATGTTGTCGACAGTGTCTGCGGTGGAGCGGCTGCGATGGGCCACGAACGCCAAAGGGCGAATGACGATTTCCTCGCCATCGACGTAGCGTTCTGCGTCAGTCGTGGCCAATGCGGCAACCACGTATCGATAACCCGACTCGTCAATGCCGGCTCTGCCCTGGATCTTGTGCTGCAATGCCAGCAATGGCAGCTCGACGCGTAGCTGACTGGTATAGAGCCTTTCCAACCGTGACGCTTGCACTGAGTCGTCTATGAGTACGGCCTTGAGATGCGCCGGGTAGGTCTTGCCGATGTCGACCGTGCTGACCAGCTTCTCCAGAAAAGTCGCGCTCATCCACTCGGGTACGGGGCTGCCATCCTTGTACCGCACAGTCTTGTTGCCCAAGGGCAGGCCTGCGAGGTTTTGCAGGGCAAGCTCGGTCAGCGTCCATGTCTGAGTCTGAGTATTTCCCGGCAACACAAACGTGCCCCAGACCACGAGACTGGTGATGGTGATTTCGATGTTGTCGATGTCCAGGTCTTTGGCGTCGGGCTGCTCCTTGAGAATCTGTTTGATCAGCGCTGCCCGAGTGAACGCCTGCAGGCTGGTGATTTCGTTCTGAAAGGATTTGCCGTTGTTCTCGTGCTGCAGCGTCGTCAGGTCCAGCAGGTGCCGGCTGTAACGTGTCTGATCGATGGGCAGGGCGTCGTTCAGCCAGTCCGGAAGCATCGGCTGCAAACGCTCGAAGTGCGCTTCGAGGCGCGGTGTCGGTTGTGCGGGTTTGCCGGCCGTGCCGGTATGCGGATAGACGCGTTTATCAGGGGAGTCCTGAAAAAAACTGATTTTGCCCAAGGCATCCGCTTCCAGGGAAATCAGGGTGCAGGCCTGCTGGTCGAAGAAATTGCCCTGGGGTTCGACCAGCCGCCACTTGAGATCTTCGCCCGAGGCGTTTGCGCCATATATCCGCAGCAGAGCCTCGCCGAGTTCATCCAGTGAATCGAAACGCTGAAAGCCCTGAGTAATCGCGTGGGTGAGAATCAATGTACGGTCTGCGATGCTGCCGACCAACACTGCGGCGTCGAGCAGGGTCAAGTGGCTTTGCGTGTCGGCGTTCCCCCGATCGAGATCAATCAGATATGCCTTTGCCGAGTACGGGTCGGGGGCCAGGCGTTGTTGCGGGTCGGGCTGTTTGAAAATCGCCTGGGCCATGGCGATTTCATCGGCATCCCAGCCGACGCTGGCATCGACGTTCCACAGGTTGCGCAGTGCCTCGGACAATTGCTGCCAGCGCGGTTGCCCGGGATAGGTGAACTCGTCCCAGTAGTCGACGTGCTGCTCCTTGTAGGCGATGAACAGCAGCGGTGCCAGTTCGTTGAGCAACAGGCCGATCGCATCGATCTTCACCGGCAGATGCGCAGGGGCGGGCACGCCGGGTTGCAGGGTCAGATAATGCTCGCCATCGAGGTACGTCACCATGGTACCGGACAGGCCGAGCCGCACCAGGGCGTTGGTCAGCGATCCAGCCTGATACCCGTCGGGTACCACTCGACCATCCACAATGGCCCAGGCGGGTTGCACGACCATCGCCAGACGCGGGTCAATGTCGAGATTCGGATACAACGTCTTGAGGGCTTCGCGCAGCGTTTTTGATGCGACTTCTTGCAGCGAGGGGCCGGTAACCAGCTGAGTCACGATATCGACGGCACTGGCTTTGGGAATGGCGGTCATGGTGGTTTCCTGCTCTGTCGGGACGCCGCAAGGGCGGCGGAGCAGAGCAAGTTAAAAGGCGCGACGGTGACCCGTGCGGTAGATAAAGCTGCCAGGCAAAAAAAAGACCCGCCGAGGCGGGTCTTGAGCAAACGAGGCGGTTTCAGGTCCCGGACTTGATTTTCGTCCAGGCCCGCGTGCGTGCGCGTTCGGCATCCCGAGGCAGCGGCTGCAAGGTGTAGAGCGTGCTCATTGCCGCGTCGGTCGGGTACAGGTTCGGGTTGTTGCGAATGGCTGGATCGACCAGGCCGGTGGCGTCCTTGTTCGGGTTTGGATAACCGACAAAGTCGCTGACCGGGGCAATCACCGCAGGTTGCAGCAGATAGTTGATGAAGGTGTAGGCGTCTTCGGTGTTCTTCGCGCCCTTGGGAATCGCGAGCATGTCGAACCAGATCGGTGCGCCTTCTTTGGGCAAGCGCATATCGACCACCACGCCGTTTTTCGCTTCCTTGGCGCGGTTGGCCGCTTGCGAGAAGCTGCCGGAATAACCGACGGCCACGCAGATGTCGCCGTTGGCAATGTCAGCCATGTACTTGGAGGAATGGAAGTACGTCACGTAAGGGCGGATCTTCATCAGCAGCGCTTCGGCCTTGGCGTAATCCGCTGGCTTCTTGCTGTTGGGGTCGAGGCCGAGGTGTTGCAGAGCCAGCGGCAGAATTTCCGACGGCGAGTCGAGCAGGGCGACGCCGCACTGCTTGAGCTTGCTGATGTTCTCCTCTTTGAAGATCAGATCCCAACTGTCCACGGGCGCGTTGTCGCCCAGCGCCGCCTTGATCCTGGCCGGGTTGAAACCAATCAGGATGGTGCCGTACATGTATGGCACGGCGAACTTGTTCCCCGGGTCGTTGGCCTCGATCAGCTTCATCAGTTTCGGATCAAGGTGATTCCAGTTCGGCAGTTTGCTGCGATCCAGCGGCTGGAACACCCCGGCCTCGATCTGCTTGGCGAGGAACACGTTGGACGGCACCACCACGTCGTAGCCGGAATTGCCGGTGAGCAGCTTGGCCTCGAGTGCTTCGTTGGTGTCGAAGATGTCGTAGATCAGTTTGGTCTGGGTGTTCTGTGCCTTGAAGTCGTCCAGCGCCTTGGGCGTGATGTAGTCGAACCAGTTGTAGACGCGCAGCGTGCGTTCTTCGGCGTGGGCACCAGCGCTCAGCAGGACCGCGCACAGCGCCGAGACGATCAGTCGCTTTTTCATTGTTCAAAACCTTCCAGCACGTTCACTGCGTTGATGCCGATTTCTTCTACCGCGTAGCCACCTTCCATGACGAACAGGGTCGGCTTGCCGAGTGCGGCGATGCGTTTGCCCATAGCCAGATAATCCGGGCTGTCGAGTTTGAACTGCGAGATCGGGTCGTCCTTGAACGTGTCGACGCCGAGGGAGACGACGATGATGTCCGCGCCATAGCGATCGATCTCGTCGCAGGCCTGATCCAGCGCCGCGCTCCAGACATCCCAGCCGGAACCGGCCGGCAGCGGATAGTTGAAATTGAAGCCTTCACCGGCACCTTCGCCGCGCTCGTCGTCGTAGCCGAGGAAGAACGGAAACTCCGCTTCCGGGTGGCCGTGGATCGAAGTGAACAGGACGTCGCTGCGTTCGTAGAAAATCGACTGAGTGCCGTTGCCATGGTGGTAGTCGACGTCAAGAATCGCGACTTTCTTGTGGCCCTGATCGAGAAAGGCCTGAGCGGCGATGGCGGCGTTGTTGAGGTAGCAATAACCGCCCATCAAGTCGCTGGCGGCGTGATGTCCCGGCGGACGGCACAGGGCGAAGGCCGCGCGTGCGCCACGCTGGATTTCTGCTTGTGCGGTCAGGGCCACTTGCGCCGCGCTGTAGGCCGCTTGCCAGGTGCCGGCGGTAATCGGCGCGCCGCCGTCGAAGCTGTAATAACCGAGCTGGCCATGCAGGCTGGTCGGTTTGATCGCACGCAGCGTGCGCGCCGGCCAGGTGTAGGGCAGCAAGTCGCCGTCGGTGTTGAACTCGGTCCAGCGCTGCCACGCACCTTTGAAAAATTCCAGATAGTCACGGCTGTGAATGCGCGCGATCGGCTCCAGGCCGAAATCCTTCGGCGCTTCGACCGCACCGAGGTTTTGCTTGTGCACGCGTTGCAGCACATGGTCGGCACGCGACGGCATCTCGAAGCACGGCTTGAGCTGGCCATCGATAAGTTCGCAGCGGCCATGGTGCAAGTGGTGATCGTCTGAGTAGATCGTCAGCATTTGTTGTTCTCCGCAAGGCTGATTCGGTGGCCTTCAGTGTTGCGGCGCAACTTGAATCGGAGAACGTCGGGAGCGGCCAAAAGGGGATCGATATGGCCAAAACCTCTGACCGCAATTCGCCCCTTGTTCATGCAGGCTCATGCCTGGAGCAGCCATCAATGCGGTCGGAACTGACTCGGCGCCACGCCGCTCCAGCGCACAAACGCATGGCGAAAACTCGCGGTCTCGCTGAAACCCAAAGTTTCGGCGATGCGGTAGATCGGCAACTGGTCCTCACACAACATCTGCTTGGCCCGTTCGAAGCGCAGTTCATCGAGCAGCTCCTGATAGCTGCTGCCCATGTCTTTCAAATGCCGGCGGAGGGTGCGCGGTGAGCACTTCATCTGCTGCGCCAGCCCCTCCAGCCCCGGCGCGGCATTCAATTGCGCGCTGAGCAACTGCCGAATCCGCCCCAGCCAGGCCTGGCGTCCGGTGAACTCCAGATTCTGCTTGCGGCAGCGCTCTGCCATGGCCTGATGGGTGATCGCGTCGGCCAGCGGCAGCGGCTGATCGAGCCAATGGCGGTCGAAGGCGAAGGCGTTGTCCTTGGCCGAAAAGTGCAGCGGCGAGTCGAAGGGTTCGGCGTAGCTGTCGCGATAGTCCGGCGCTGCATGTTCGAAGCGCGTGGCGCGCAGCGGCAGCGGATGGCCGAGCAAGTCGTCGCAGATGACTTTCAGTGACACCAGACAGAATTCGGCGTTGAACACCGCCATCGCCGGGCTTTCACGGTAATCAGCAGCGACGAACCAGACCTGCTCGCCATCGTCTTCCAGGCTCAGTTCGAACAACGTGCCCAACAGCGCCGGATAACGGATCGCCAGACGCAAAGCGTCACCGAAGGTGGCACAGGTCAGCAGGGCGTAACCGAGCATGCCGTAACAGGACACGTGCATGCGCCGGCCCAATTCGAGACCGATGTCACGCTTGAGCGCGACTGCGTTGGTGCAGACCTGCATCTCTTGATGGGTGGTGATGCGCGTATCGGCACGCTGCAGATCCGCCGCCACGATGCCGCTGCCAGCCAGCAGCGCCTCGCTCGACAGACCTTCGGCCTTGAACGTGTTGAGGATCAGCGAGACCGCGTTGAGGGTGGTGAGGTGGGAGTGGAGCATGGGATCTTCCAGCCTGGAGGTGGCTGGAACGCAGCAATTTATATGCCGTACAAAAATCCCTGGTGGGAGCGAGCCTGCTCGCGAAAGCGGTGTGTCAGCCACACGGATGCCGAATGTGTCATGGCTTTCGCGAGCAGGCTCGCTCCCACAGGGGGATTTGCGTTGTGACAGATCAGCTCAGTTCGCCGCAGAGATCCAGCTCAATCAGTCGGCGCACTTCAGCCGTTTCCAGCCCGGCCCCCAGCAACCCATGCAACTTGCCAAACGCTGCTTCCCGGGTCATACCGCCACCGGACAACACGCCAACACCGCGCAAGCGGCTGCCGGCCTCGTAGACATCCAGCTCGACCCCACCTTCATGGCATTGCGTCACTGCAACCACCACCACGCCGTTATCCCGTACGCGGGCAAGGCTGGCGAGGAACTCGGGGTTATCGCTCGGCCCGGTCCCGCTGCCGTAGCATTCCAGCACCAGACCTTGAATGCCGCTGTCGAGCAGACCGTCGAGAACCTCGGCACTGATCCCGGGAAACAGCGGCAACACCGCCACTTTCGCCAGTTGCTTCGGCTGGTTGTAGTTCAGCGCGACTGGGATCGACGGCGCCTTCACACCACCGCCCTGACGCTCCAGGCGTTTGAACGGATGGCGGCCGAAGCTGCGCACTTTCGCGCAGCGCGTCGGCGCCAGCAGTTCGCCGTGGAAGTACAGGTGCACGCCCGGCGCCAGGCCCTGGCCGAGGGCGACCAGCGCGCCGCCGAGGTTTTCCCAGGCATCGCTGTCAGTCACACCCGCCGGCAGCATCGAGCCGGTGAAACACACGCGGGCATGCAGGCCGAGCAACTGAAAACTCATGGCCGCCGCGCTGTACGCCAGCGTGTCGGTGCCGTGCAGGATCAGCACGCTGTCGCAGCCTTGCACGTCCACGGCATCGACCACCGCTTCGCGCAGTTGCTGCCAGTAGGCCGGGGTCATGTTGGCGCTGTCGATCAGCGGCGACATTTCCCGAAACTGCCACTGCGG
This sequence comes from Pseudomonas sp. AC083, assembly GCF_979253165.1. Taxonomy (NCBI): domain Bacteria; kingdom Pseudomonadati; phylum Pseudomonadota; class Gammaproteobacteria; order Pseudomonadales; family Pseudomonadaceae; genus Pseudomonas; species Pseudomonas sp. AC083. The sequence goes on along the minus strand of NZ_CEEDDH010000004.1, from coordinate 160,023 downwards.
CACTACCAGCTCAGGCTGGCTGTGCAGGTAGTCGCGCATCCGCGCTTCGAAACCGGACGCCGGGGCCAGACCATTGGCGCTGGCCTGCATGCCGATGGTGCCACCGGTGTAGAGCACCATGACGTGTTGAGCGGCGGGGTAGGTCGACGAGCTCATAGGATTCTCCGAAACGATGAGGGCCTTGCAGGAGCGAGCAGGCTCAATCCTGCAGGTTATTGCATCACAATAACTGACGGGCGCGGGGGATGCGCCCGTCATTCACCTGTCAGCGTTGCGCTGCAGGTACGCCTTGCGGCGCAGTTTCAGTCTGGCCCGCCGCTGCTGGCGGATTGACCGGCCAGGCGTTGCGATCCAGATCCAGGTCGGCGAATTTGCTCGAGTCGAACACTGGCTGTTTGACGCCGGCGCGACGCTGCTCGTCGTAGTCGCGCATTACCCGCAGGCCGACCTTGAACAGCATGGCCAGGGCCACCAGGTTGACGAAGGCCAGGCAGGTCATGGTGATGTCGGCGAAGGCGAATACCGTCGTCAGGTCCTGCATCGAACCCCACACCACCAGCGCCAGCACCAGGCCGCGGAACAGCATCAGCAGGGCGCGGTTGCGGCTGAGGAACTGCAAGCTGTTCTCGCCCAGGTAGTAGTTGTAGAGGATGCAGGTGAAGACGAACAGCGACAGCGCGACGCTGACGAACATGCGACCCCAGTCACCGACCACGGCGGCCAGCGAGTTCTGGGTCAGGACGATGCCGTCACCTTCGAAGCCCGGGGTGTAGAAGCCCGACAGCAGAATCAGCAGCGCGGTGCAGGTGCAGATCACGAAGGTGTCGAGGAACACGCTGAAAGCCTGAACCACGCCCTGCGCGCCCGGGTGTTTCACCGCAGCCACAGCGGCGACGTTCGGCGCACTGCCCAGGCCCGCTTCGTTGGCGAACACGCCACGCTTCACGCCCATGACAATGGCGCTGCCGAGCAGACCGGCAAAGGCCGGGTCGAGGCCGAAGGCGCTCTTGAAGATGGTTTCCAGCATGGCCGGTACGTGTTCGATCTGGGTGCCGATCACGTACAGGGTCACGCCGATGTAGGCCAGGGTCTTGATCGGTACCAGCAGGTCGGAGACCGAAGCGATGCGCTTGATCCCGCCGATAAAGGTGATGGCCAGCAGCACCGCGAGGACGATCCCGGTGTGTTGTGGGTTGAAGTCAAAGGCGTTCTGCAGCGAGTGGGTCACGGTGTAGGACTGCAGGCCGATGAAGGCGAAGCCGTAGGTGACCAGCAGCAGAACGGAGAAGACTATCGCCATGCCCTTGAGCTTGAGCCCGTGCTGGATGTAATACGCCGGGCCACCACGGTACAGGCCGTCGCCATCGGCGCGCTTGTAGACCTGGGCCAGGGTGCACTCGAAGAAGCTGCTGGACATACCGACCAGTGCGGTCACCCACATCCAGAACACCGCACCAGGACCACCGAGGGTCACGGCGATGCCGACACCGGCAATGTTGCCTGCACCGACGCGGCCGGCGAGGCTGAGCATCAAGGCCTGAAACGAGCTGAGCTGCCCGGCGCTGCCTTTGAGGCTGTCGCGGAAAACCGCGAACATGTGGAAGAAATGACGCAGTTGAACGAAACGCGAGCGAATCGTGAAGTAGCTACCGAGCCCGACAATGAGCACGATCAGTACTTTCCCTGAGAGGAAGTCGTTGATGACTTCGAGCATGGATTTATCCTCGCTGTTTTTTGTGGGTGCAAATGCTGGAGCGGAGAAACATCGTGTTACACCGGTCTGCGCGCGGCACGACGGGTGAGGCGAAGGTTTCGTCCCGGATCCATATCGCGGGTTTTGTTATTAGTTCGGGTTTCGCATGGGTTATGGCCTCGTTACCGACGACCGCTCACGCGAAGAGGGGCGGCACTATACCGATCAGTGGCGCGCCCGTCTGCACGGTAGTGGTGCAAGCGACGAAACGAAGCTTTGAAACACTTGGCGTTTGTGGCGAGGGGATTTATCCCCGTTCGGCTGCGAAGCAGTCGTAAACCATTGCACGCGGTGTTTCTGGTACATCTTTATTGTTGGTATCGGGGCCGCTTCGCAGCCCAACGGGGATAAATCCCCTCGCCACAAGGGCTCACCTCCATATTGTTCAGTCCCCCTACGTTCGGGTCTCAGGATCAAACAGTTAAAAAAAAGGGCCCGGGGACAAAATCCCCAAGCCCTCAAAAGGTGAGAGGTGTCTAGTCCCTCGACCTGGTGAGCGGTGCTACAAGTTCGCGTCGGCTCAGGCTTTGAGCGGAACCAGACGCGGGGCAATCATGTTTTCCGGGCGCAGGATGTCGGCGAGCATGGCTTCGTCGAGCAGACCTTCTTCGCGCACCAGTTCCAGCACGCCGCGGCCGCTTTCAAGGGCGATACGGGCGATGCGGGTGGCGTTTTTGTAGCCGATGTACGGGTTCAGTGCGGTGACCAGACCGATCGAATGCTCGACCAGTTCGCGGCAGCGCGCTTCGTTGGCGGTGATGCCGACGATGCAGTGCTCGCGCAGCATGTCCATGGCACGTTGCAGCAGGCGGATCGAATCGAGGATCTTGAAAGCGATCAGCGGCTCCATCACGTTCAGTTGCAGCTGGCCGCCTTCGGCTGCCATGGTCAGCGCCAAGTCGTTACCGATGACCTGGAACGCGACCTGGTTCACGGCTTCCGGGATCACCGGGTTGACCTTGCCGGGCATGATCGAGCTGCCTGGCTGACGCGCCGGCAGGTTGATTTCATTGATGCCGGTGCGTGGGCCGCTGGACAGCAGACGCAGGTCGTTGCAGATCTTCGACAGCTTGACCGCGGTGCGCTTGAGCATGCCGGAGAACAGCACGAAGGCGCCCATGTCGGAGGTCGCTTCGATCAGGTCGGCGGCCGGTACCAGCGGTTGGCCGCTGATCAAAGCCAGACGTTGAACAGCCAGTGCCTGATAGCGCGGGTCGGCGTTGATGCCGGTGCCGATCGCGGTGCCGCCGAGGTTGACTTCGGTCAGCAGTTCCGGGGCCAGCGTCTTCAGTCGCGCGAGGTCTTCGCCCATGGTGGTGGCGAACGCGCGGAATTCCTGGCCGAGGGTCATCGGCACGGCGTCTTGCAGCTGGGTACGGCCCATTTTCAGGACGTGGTCGAACTCTTTGCCCTTGGCCGCGAAGGCCTGGATCAGGCTGTCGAGGCTGGCCAGCAGCGCGTCGTGGCCGAGCAGCAGACCCAGACGGATCGCCGTCGGATAGGCGTCGTTGGTCGACTGCGCCATGTTCACGTCGTCGTTCGGGTGCAGGTACTGGTATTCGCCTTTCTCGTGGCCCATCGCTTCCAGAGCAATGTTGGCGATCACTTCGTTGGCGTTCATGTTGGTAGAGGTGCCGGCGCCACCTTGAATCATGTCGACCACGAACTCTTCGTGGTAATCGCCGCGGATCAATCGCGCACAGGCTTCGCTGATGGCAGCGTGCTTGGCTTCGCTCAGGTGACCCAGCTCGCGGTTGGCGTCAGCGGCGGCCTGTTTGACCATCGCCAGGCCCACAACCAGTTTCGGGTAATGCGAAATCGGAACGCCCGAGAGGCGGAAGTTGTTCACCGCTCGCAGGGTCTGGATGCCGTAATACGCATGGGCCGGTACTTCGAGGGCGCCAAGCAGGTCGGTTTCTGTGCGGAAAGATGCAGCGGAGGACATGATAGAAATCATCTCGATAAGGACCCGGTCTGTGCCGGAACGCTGCGAATGCTAGGCTTGTGGGGATTTTTGGGCCAATGCTGTTCAGCACTGCCCTATGCACATTCGGCATAATGCCCATGTGACGCCGCCTGTGCGGCAGACGTGTGACCTGTTTTGGTGCGTGTCCGGGAGGACGTGATGAATCTGGAAAGCAAATGGCTCGAGGACTTCAGTGCCCTGGCCGCCACCCGCAGCTTCTCGCAGGCGGCCGAACGGCGCTTCGTGACCCAGCCGGCATTCAGTCGGCGGATCCGCAGCCTCGAAGCGGCGCTGGGGCTGACCCTGGTCAATCGCTCGCGCACGCCGGTCGAACTGACGGCGGCGGGGCAGTTGTTCCTGGTGACCGCGCGCACCGTGGTCGAACAACTTGGTGAAGTGCTGCGCCATCTGCATCATCTGGAAGGCGGGCAGGGCGAGGTGATGCAGGTGGCGGCGGCACACTCGCTGGCGCTGGGCTTTTTTCCGCGCTGGATCGCCCAGTTGCGTAACGAAGGGCTGAACATCGCCACACGGCTGGTGGCGACCAACGTTGGCGACGCCGTGCACGCTTTGCGAGAAGGTGGCTGCGATCTGATGCTGGCGTTCTACGATCCGGATTCGGCGATGCGGATGGACCCGGAAATCTTCCCGTCGCTGCATTTAGGCCAGACCGAGATGCTGCCGGTGTGCGCGGCAGATCTGGATGGCAAACCGCTGTTCGATCTGGAAGGCGAGGCGAGTGTGCCGTTGCTGGCGTACAGCGCCGGGGCGTTTCTCGGCCGTTCGGTGAATGGATTGTTGCGCCAGCGCCAGTTGCGCTTCACCACGATCTACGAAACCGCCATGGCCGACAGCCTGAAAAGCATGGCGCTGGAAGGCCTCGGCATCGCCTGGGTGCCGCAACTGAGCGTACGCGCAGAGCTGGCCCGCGGTGAACTGGTGGTGTGCGGCGGCCCGCAATGGCATGTGCCGCTGGAGATCCGCCTGTACCGCTGCGCCCTGGTACGCAAGGCCAACGTGCGGTTGCTGTGGCGCAAGCTTGAGGGCGGCGCTGCGCAAGCCTCCTGAAAAGATCGCAGCCTTCGGCAGCTCCTACATTGGAATGCATATCCCTGTAGGAGCTGCCGAAGGCTGCGATCTTTTGATCTTTTTGGCTGACCTTCAGGTCAATAAAACCGGGCTTTTGCGGCAGATGACAGATGGTCGTTTCGGGGGCTGTTTATTGCTTTCTTTGCGGTATACTGCGCGGCCTTCGGCCGGCACGTCCGGCCATTTTTCGTACAATCAAGCCACGCAACCTGCGTGGCTTGTTGTTTTATGACGCGCCTGCGGGCGCTCCAGAGAGAAGAGGCGCGACGATGAGTGCACTGGTTGGCGTGATCATGGGCTCCAAGTCCGATTGGTCCACCCTTAGCCACACCGCCGATATGCTGGAAAAGCTCGGCATCCCGTACGAGGTCAAGGTGGTCTCTGCCCACCGCACCCCGGATCTGCTGTTCCAGTACGCCGAAGAGGCTGAAAGCCGCGGCATCGAGGTGATCATCGCCGGTGCCGGTGGCGCAGCCCACCTGCCAGGCATGTGTGCGGCCAAGACCCACCTGCCGGTGCTGGGCGTGCCGGTGCAGTCGGCCATGCTCTCGGGCGTCGATTCGCTGCTGTCGATCGTGCAGATGCCGGCGGGCATTCCGGTTGCCACCCTGGCCATCGGCAAGGCTGGCGCGATCAACGCCGCCCTGCTCTCGGCGAGCATCCTCGGCGCCAAGCACCCGCAATTTCACGCGGTACTGAAAACCTTCCGTGCCGAGCAGACAGACAGCGTCCTGGACAATCCAGACCCACGTATTGCCTGAGGTTGTTGAAATGAAGATCGGTGTAATCGGTGGCGGCCAGTTGGGTCGCATGTTGGCCCTGGCGGGCACTCCGCTGGGGATGAACTTCGCTTTTCTCGACCCTGCGCCGGACGCCTGTGCGGCCGCGCTGGGCGAACACCTGCGGGCCGATTACGGCGATCAGGATCATCTGCGCCAACTGGCCGATGAAGTCGATCTGGTGACCTTCGAATTCGAAAGCGTCCCAGCCGAAACCGTGGCGTTTCTTTCGCAATTCGTGCCGGTGTACCCGAGCGCCGAAGCCCTGCGCATCGCTCGTGATCGCTGGTTCGAAAAGAGCATGTTCAAGGACCTCGGCATTCCGACCCCGGCCTTCGCCGACATCCAGTCACAAGCCGACCTGGACGCCGCCGTCGCTTTGATCGGTCTGCCGGCCGTGCTGAAAACCCGCACCCTGGGTTACGACGGCAAGGGCCAGAAAGTCCTGCGCAAGCCGGAAGATGTTGCCGGTACTTTCGCCGAACTGGGCAGCGTTGCCTGCCTGCTGGAAGGCTTCGTGCCGTTCACCGGCGAAGTGTCGCTGATCGCCGTGCGTGCCCGCGATGGTGAAACGAAGTTCTATCCACTGGTGCACAACACCCACGACAGCGGCATCCTCAAGCTGTCGGTGGCCAGCACCGATCACCCGTTGCAGGAGCTGGCGGAAGATTATTCCAGCCGTGTGCTCAAACATCTCGACTACGTCGGCGTGATGGCTTTCGAGTTCTTCGAAGTCGACGGTGGCCTGAAAGCCAACGAAATCGCCCCGCGCGTGCACAACTCCGGGCACTGGACCACCGAAGGTGCCGAGTGCAGCCAGTTCGAAAACCACCTGCGTGCCGTGGCCGGCCTGCCGCTGGGTTCGACCGCCAAGGTCGGCGAGAGCGCGATGCTCAACTTCATCGGCGTAGTGCCGCCGGTGGAAAAAGTCATCGCCATCGAAGACTGCCATCTGCATCACTACGGCAAAGCTTTCAAGGCCGGGCGCAAGGTCGGCCATGCCAACCTGCGCTGCGCCGACATGGCCACGCTGCAAGCGCAGATCATCAAGGTCCAAGCGCTGATCGCCGAGTAAACCAGTTTCATGTGGCAGCGGCGGAACCATTCAGGGGCCGCCGTTCTCTCATGGCAGGATGCCAAAGTCTGTCTAGGCTTTGGCATATCTACCAAATCAGAGGGAAATGCCATGGGAATTATCGGAACCATCTTTATCGGCTTGATCGTCGGCCTGCTGGCTCGGTTCCTGAAACCGGGCGATGACAGCATGGGCTGGATCATGACCATCCTGCTCGGTATCGGCGGTTCGCTGGCAGCCACCTACGGCGGCCAGGCTCTGGGCATCTATCAGGCGGGCGAGGGCGCGGGTTTCCTCGGCGCACTGGTCGGCGCTGTCGTGTTGCTGGTGATCTACGGTCTGATCAAAAAGAACTGATCGAAAGCGACCAAGCCCTCTCGGCCAGCGCGGCCGGGAGGGCTAGAATGCACGGCGACTCACCGTCCATTCCTTTGCCTGCCGAGCACCTTCATGCGCCGTCTTCTGTTGACTCTCCTCTTACTGGGCAGCTATCTCGCCCACGCCGGCGAACTGCCGGAAACCGACTGGCTGGAACTGATGCCCAAGTCGGATCAAAAGGCCCTCGAGGCCATGCCGGAAATCGACCACAACTCCCCCGAAGCCACCGGCACCTTCACCGAGAAAGGCGGGATGAAGCAGGCCAAAGGTCTGCCGGCGGTGATGTATTCGACGAAAACCGTGGCGTCGATGAACGACAAGCACATCCGCATCGGTGGTTACCCGGTGCCGCTGGAGTCCGATGCCAAGGGCCGCAGCACGTTGTTCTTCCTCGTGCCGTATCCGGGCGCCTGCATCCACGTACCGCCACCGCCGCCCAATCAACTGGTGCTGGTGCGATATCCGAAGGGTTTGAAGCTGGACGATATCTACACACCGCTGTGGGTGACCGGCACGCTGAAGATCGAGAAGGTCAGCAATGACCTCGCTGATGCAGCGTATGCGCTGGAGGCGGAAAAGGTGCGGGTGGTGCAGGAGGCTGACCTCTAAAGCGCGCCGCACATAAATTTAGGAGCGAGCCTTTTTGGTGAGGGGATTTATCTGTGGCGAGGGGATTTATCTGTGGCGAGGGGATTTATCCCCGCTGGACTGCGCAGCAGGCCCCAGCTTTTGATTTAAAAAAAGCGGGGGCCTGCTGCGCGACCCAGCGGGGATAAATCCCCTCACCACAGGGCTCTTTGCCCTTTTGTATGGTGCTAGAGCTTAGAGCGGCGTAGCAGCTACGCTGACACCCATCGTATGGCTCGCCCCCGACGCCAGGGTCACCAGATCATCCATCACATTCGCCGTTTCGATGCACAGCATGCGCTGCCAGCCATCGTTGTCCATGTCCGGCAGGGCGGCGGCGCGGTCGATCCACGGGTTCCAGATCACCGCCGTGCGCGAGCCGGTAGAGGTCAGCCCGATGCGTCGTTCCCAGGTTGGATCAACGATGGTCAATTGCGGCGGAACGTCGAGGTAGATGCGGTCGGTCTCGCCGGCGAAATGCAGATCGCCGCTCTGGCTGGCCGTGTTCCAGTCATCCAGGGTCTCGATGTAGTTGAGCCCGGCCACGCCGTCGACATGCACATTGCGCACGTCACTCACGGCGAAATAGGTGTGCAGCGCCTGACTCAGCGTGACGCTGTCAGTACCACGGTTATGGCTGGTCAGGCTGTAATGCAGTTGATCCGCCAGATGCAGGGTCAGGGTCAGATCGACTTCGTGGGGCCAGCCCGGCAGGCCACCTTCCGGATAGGGCAGCTTGAACTCGACCTTGATGCCGTCAGCCTCTGATTCGATGTTGCCCAACTGCCAATCCATCGCCCGCACCAGACCGTGCGCGGGAGCCGGTTGCGCGCCGGTGTACATGGCCTGCACGCTGCTCGGATTGCGTTCGAATTTGCCAAACCACGGCCAGCACACCGGCACGCCGGCGCGGATGCTTTTGCCGGTCTTGAACTCGGCCTTGTCGTTGAGCCAGATGATCGGCGGCTGGCCGTCGATCTGATAACTGAGGATGTGCGCGCCTTGCTGGGCCACCAGCACTTCGGCCTTGCCGTGGCGGATGCGCCAGCAGTTCAGTTCATCCTGTTTCACGGCTTCAACGTTGGGCGTGTTCATGGGCAACTCTCGATCAGACACTGGGGACGACTATCGACCGCAAAACGGCCGCGAGGTTTAACGCGCGCGTGGCGGCACCGAACGGGTGCGACCGCTGCCGTCGATGGCGACGAAAACGAAAACCGCTTCGGTGACCTTGCGCCATTCGCTGGACAGTGGGTCATCGCTCCACACTTCGACCATCATCTGGATCGAGCTGCGGCCGATTTCCAGGGTCTGGGTATAAAAGGACAACTGCGCGCCGACCGCGACCGGGACGAGAAACGCCATGCGGTCGATGGCGACAGTGGCAACGCGGCCACCGGCCACCCGGCTGGCCATGGCGGTGCCGGCCAGATCCATCTGCGCGACCAGCCAGCCGCCGAAAATATCGCCAAAGCCGTTGGTTTCGCGCGGGAGTGCGGTGATTTGCAGGGCCAGGTCGCCCTGTGGGATCGGATCTTCTTGTTCGAGCTCTATCATGCCGAGGGGCCTCTGACCCGTGACTCTTCGTGGGTATTGCGGGTGGTAGCCGTCTTCAAGAAAAACGATTCAACACCGAACACACTGCGTTCGTCACGTTTTCCATCAGGCGCCTAAAGGGAAACTCTGCGAAAAAGGCTAAATCCCGAGCAAAGGACGGGCCAACAACGTTTTCGCACAGCAACCTCTTACAAATCCTGCGCAGGTGGCGAGTATATCGGTCGATAGACCCCGCGACGACCACCCGGTTCTGATTTCGACCGTCAATTACGCGCCTCTATGTGCTTTTTCGAACAATTTGCTATGGTGCCGAACCTGTCCGAGCCACCGCCAGCGTTGTTGTGGCGACAGATTCGACTATAAGAGAAGCCCTTGCCATGACCACAGCGCCTTCGAGCCTCGCGCAGCCCGAGCAACCCGCACGACCGTTGACCCGCAATGACTACAAGACTCTGTCGCTGTCCGCCCTCGGCGGGGCGCTGGAGTTCTACGATTTCATCATCTTCGTCTTCTTCGCCACCGTCGTCGGCAAGCTGTTCTTCCCGGCCGACATGCCCGAGTGGCTGCGCTTGATGCAGACGTTCGGCATCTTTGCTGCCGGCTATCTGGCGCGCCCTTTGGGCGGCATCGTCATGGCGCACTTCGGTGACCTGCTGGGGCGCAAGAAGATGTTCACCCTGAGCATTTTCATGATGGCCGTGCCGACGCTGATCATGGGCCTGCTGCCGACCTACGCGCAGATCGGCATCTGGGCGCCGATCCTGTTGCTGCTGATGCGGGTGATCCAGGGCGCGGCGATTGGCGGCGAAGTGCCGGGGGCGTGGGTCTTCGTTTCCGAACACGTACCGCAAAAGCACATCGGTTATGCCTGCGGCACGCTCACCAGCGGCCTGACTGCCGGCATCCTCCTCGGCTCGCTGGTCGCCACGGCGATCAACAGCATTTATACGCCAGCCGAAGTGTCGGATTACGCCTGGCGGATCCCGTTCCTGCTCGGCGGCGTGTTCGGCCTGTTCTCTGTGTACCTGCGCCGCTGGCTGCACGAAACTCCGGTGTTCGCCGAACTGCAACTGCGTAAAGCGCTGGCCGAAGAAGTGCCGTTGCGCGCGGTGCTGCGGGATCATCGCGGCGCCATCGCCATTTCGATGCTGCTGACCTGGCTGCTGTCGGCCGGCGTCGTCGTAGTGATCCTGATGACCCCGACCGTGCTGCAAACGGTCTACCACTTCTCGCCGACCACGGCGCTGCAAGCCAACAGCCTGGCCATCGTGTTCCTCAGCCTCGGCTGCATTGGCGCCGGCGCGCTGGCCGATCGCTTCGGCGCCGGTCGCGTCTTCGTCTTTGGCTGCCTCGGTCTGCTGATCAGCTCCTGGACCTTCTACCACAGCCTCGCCGACCACCCGGACTGGCTGTTCCCGCTGTACGCATTGACCGGTTTGCTGGTCGGTACCATCGGTGCGGTGCCGTACGTGATGGTCAAGGCGTTCCCGCCGGTGGTTCGCTTCAGTGGCTTGTCGTTCTCGTACAACGTCGCGTACGCGATCTTCGGTGGCTTGACGCCGATGGTGGTGAGCCTGCTACTGAAGGAAAGCGCGATGGGACCGGCTTACTATGTAGCGGTGCTGTGCGGGATGGGGATTGTGGTCGGGGCGTGGCTGTGGAAGAAGGGGCGCTAAAGCCCAGGATCTACTCCACCAATACCGGCCACTTCGCGAGCAGGCTCGCTCCCACAGTTGGAATGCATTTCAATTGTGGGAGCGAGCCTGCTCGCGAATGGGGACGCCACAAATCATCCAGCAAAACCCGATGCTGGCCTTTCATCCAATTGTCATATTTCAGCCATAGAGTGTTCACATGGCCTGCTGATACTTGGCCCCGACTTAACACACCCTATCTGCTAGGAGTAAGGCATGAAACTGAAGCGTTTGATGGCGGCAATGACTTTTGTCGCTGCTGGCGTTGCGACTGCCAACGCGTTCGCCGCTGTTGACCCTGCTATCCCGAGCTACACCAAGACCACTGGTGTGTCGGGCAACCTGTCCAGCGTCGGTTCCGATACCCTGGCCAACCTCATGACCCTGTGGGCTGAGAACTACAAAAAAGAATACCCGAACGTCAACATCCAGATTCAGGCTGCCGGTTCTTCCACCGCGCCACCTGCACTCACCGAAGGCACCGCCAACCTGGGCCCGATGAGCCGCAAGATGAAGGACAACGAGCTGCAGGCTTTCGAGCAGAAGTACGGCTACAAGCCGACCGCAATCCCGGTTGCCGTGGATGCCCTGGCCGTGTTCGTGCACAAGGACAACCCGATCAAGCACCTGACCATGGCTCAGGTCGATGCGATCTTCTCCTCGACGCGCCTGTGCGGTGCCAAAGCTGACGTCAAGACCTGGGGTGACCTGGGCGTGACCGGTGACCTGGCCAACAAGCCAGTCCAGCTGTTCGGCCGTAACTCGGTGTCCGGTACCTACGGCTACTTCAAGGAAGAAGCCCTGTGCAAAGGCGACTACAAGCCAAACGTCAACGAACAGCCAGGTTCGGCGTCGGTGGTGCAGTCGATCAGCAGCTCGCTTAACGGTGTCGGCTACTCGGGCATCGGCTACAAGACCGCCAGCGTGAAAACCGTCGCCCTGGCCAAGAAAGAAGGCGGCGAGTTCATCGAAGACACCGAAGAAAACGCCCTGAACGGCAAGTATCCGCTGTCGCGCTTCCTCTACGTTTACGTCAACAAAGCCCCGAACAAGCCTCTGGCTCCGCTGGAAGCCGAGTTCGTGAAACTGGTGCTGTCGAAGCAGGGCCAGGAAGTGGTAGTGAAAGACGGCTACATCCCGCTGCCAGCCAAGGTTGCCGCCAAGGCACTGGCTGACCTCGGTCTGCAGGAAGGCGGCGCTGTCGCCAAGAAGTAACACCCTGAGGCCGGCCTGAAGCCGGACTCCTGTGGGAGCGAGCCTGCTCGCGAAGGGGGGGTCACATGCTCTATCGATGTGACTGAACCCGACGCCTTGGCGAGCAGACGCGCTCCTGCAACCACCAAATTTTCGACTCCGCTGCCGGACTTCCGGCTGGCGGATTTGCTGCGTCACTGCACTGTCATCTTTCTGTCATACAGGATCGCTAGGGTGTGCGCATGAATGATCTGGCCAATTCCCCAATGACTACGTCCCCTCCCAAGCGCATTGATTTCAATACGCCTGAGCTGCAACGCAAGCGCCGCATCCGCGCGCTCAAGGATCGCTTCACCCGTTGGTACGTCCTCGTCGGCGGCCTCGCGGTGCTGGCGGCCATCACCCTGATCTTCTTCTTCCTCGCTTACGTTGTAGCGCCGTTGTTTCAAGGTGCCGACCTGACCGCGAAAGACTCGATCACCCCGGCCTGGATGCAGGACGCGGGCAAGCCGCTGATGATCTCGCTCGAAGAGCAGAATCAGGTGGCCATGCGTGTATCCGACAAGGGCCAGGCGCTGTTCTTCGATCTCGACAGTGGCGCTGAATTGAGGCGTGTCGATCTGCCGCTGCCTGCGGGCGCTACCGTGACATCTATTGGCGAAGACCAGCCGGGTCATCCGCTGGTGGCCGTGGGGCTGTCCAACGGTCAGGCGCTGGTGTTCCGTCATACCTATAAAGTCAGCTACCCCGATGGCAAGAAAACCATCAGCCCGGCCATCGAATATCCCTATGGCGAAGCACCGATCGCGCTGAACGAAAGCGGCGGCGCGCTGGAGCATGTCAGCCTCAATGCCACCGACTCGACGCTGATGCTGGTCGGCTCCACCGGCTCGCAACTCAATGTGCTGTCGCTGACCAGCGAAGAAAACATGATGACCGGCGAGGTCACCAACGAGCAGACGCGCATCGATCTGCCGCAGATGACCGAGCCGGTGAAAAACATCTTCGTCGACCCGCGCCAGCAGTGGCTGTACGTGGTCAACGGGCGAGCTCAGGCCGACGTGTTCAGCCTGCGCGACAAGAGCCTCAACGGGCGCTACAAACTGCTGGAAAACGCTGACGCCCAAGTCACTGCCACCGCGCAGCTGGTCGGCGGTATCTCGCTGATCGTCGGCGATTCCAAGGGCGGTCTGGCCCAGTGGTTCATGGCTCGCGATACCGATGGCGAGCAGCGTCTGAAGCAGATCCGCACCTTCCAGATGGGCACCACGCCGATCGTTGAAATCGCTGCCGAAGAGCGCCGCAAAGGCTTCCTCGCCCTTGATGCCAGCGGCAAGCTCGGCGTGTTCCACAGCACCGCACACCGCACGTTGCTGGTCGATCAGGTGGTTGAAGGCCAGGGCCTGTTCGGTCTGTCGCCACGCGCCAACCGAGTGATCGTCGAAGCCGGCGGCAAGCTGCAACCGCTGCTGCTCGACAACCCGCACCCGGAAGTATCGTGGAGCGCGCTGTGGAGCAAGGTCTGGTACGAGAACTACGACGAGCCTAAATACGTCTGGCAATCGACTGCGGCCAACACTGATTTCGAACCGAAACTGAGCCTCTCGCCACTGACCTTCGGCACTCTGAAGGCCGCGTTCTACGCCATGCTGCTGGCCGCGCCACTGGCCGTCGCTGCGGCGATCTACACCGCGTACTTCATGGCCCCGGGCATGCGCCGCAAGGTCAAACCGGTGATCGAGCTGATGGAAGCGATGCCGACGGTGATCCTCGGTTTCTTCGCCGGTCTGTTCTTGGCTCCATATGTAGAAGGGCATCTGCCGGGCATCTTCAGCCTGCTGATGTTGCTGCCGATCGGCATTCTGGTCGCCGGCTTCACCTTCAGCCGCCTGCCCGAATCGATCCGCCTGAAAGTCCCGGACGGTTGGGAAAGTGCGCTGCTGATTCCGGTGATCCTGTTTGTGGGCTGGCTCTCGCTGTACATGAGCCCGTTCATGGAGAACTGGTTCTTCGGCGGCGACATGCGCATGTGGATCTCCCATGACCTGGGCATCACCTACGACCAGCGCAACGCTCTGGTGGTCGGTCTGGCCATGGGTTTTGCGGTGATCCCGAACATCTACTCGATCGCCGAAGACGCCGTGTTCAGCGTGCCGCGCGGTCTGACCCTGGGTTCGCTGGCGCTCGGCGCCACGCCATGGCAGACCATGACTCGCGTGGTGATCCTGACCGCCAGCCCGGGCATCTTCTCGGCGCTGATGATCGGCATGGGCCGCGCGGTCGGCGAAACCATGATCGTGCTGATGGCCACCGGCAACACCCCGGTCATGGAGATGAACCTGTTCGAAGGCCTGCGCACCCTGGCCGCCAACGTCGCGGTGGAAATGCCCGAGTCGGAAGTCGGCGGCAGCCACTACCGCGTGCTGTTCCTCTCGGCGCTGGTGCTGCTGTTGTTCACCTTCGTCATGAACACCCTGGCAGAACTGATTCGTCAGCGTCTGCGCAAGAAATACTCGTCGCTTTAAGCAAAGGTAGAAGTCTGTGAAACAGAACTCCCTGAAAGGATGGTTCAAGAGCGGCGCCCCGGGCGTCTGGATCAGCGGTGGCGCGGTGTCCATCGCGGTCATCATGACCATTGGCCTGTTGGCGGTGATTGCCGTGCGCGGTCTCGGTCACTTCTGGCCGGCGGACCTGATCCACGCCCATTACGACGTACCGGGCCAGGCCAATCACCTGGTGATCGGCGAAGTGGTGCAGAAAGAAGAAGTGCCGCGCGCACGTCTGAAGAGCGCCGGTCTGCCGGTGCCTGACGAAGGCCCGGAATTCATGACCCGCGAGCTGATCAAGGTCGGCAACCGTGACCTGAACGGCAACGACTTCACGTGGATCGTCGGCGAGTGGCTGACCAAGCAGACCACACCGCCAGAATTGATGGCGATCGAGCGTCGCGAGTGGGGCAACTTCTACGGCTATCTGGTCAACGTCAAACAGGATGGCAAGGTCATCGCCGAGGGCGAGGCCGCATGGCCTGAACTGCAAGCGCGCATCGATCGGGTGAACGATCTCGCGGCTCAACTGAAGACGCTGGAAAAAACCGACATCGGCGCGATCAACGCCGGTCTTGAACGCATCCGATTGCATGGGCGCAAACTCGAGCTGGAAGGCAAACTCGACGCCACCGCACAAGCGGACATGGAATCCGAGCGCGCCGAACTGGACGCGCGCTACAAGGACATCGAAGCACGTCTGTCTGATTTGCATGCTCAGTTCAACCGCGACGCCTTGACCGCCCGTGACGCCAACGGCAAGGAAATCGAAATCGGTCTGGGCAAAGTCGTGCATGCCTACCAGCCAAACGGCATGAGCACCTTGACCAAGGTTGGTTTCTACTTCAGCAAGATCTGGGAATTCCTCTCCGACGACCCGCGTGAAGCGAACACCGAAGGCGGGATCTTCCCGGCGATCTTCGGCACCGTGATGATGACCCTGATCATGGCGATGATCGTCACCCCGTTCGGCGTGCTGGCTGCGGTGTACCTGCGCGAATACGCCAAGCAGAACACCCTGACCCGGGTCATTCGCATTGCGGTGAACAACCTCGCTGGCGTACCGGCGATCGTTTACGGCGTGTTCGGTCTGGGCTTCTTCGTCTACGTGCTGGGTGGCTCGGTCGACCGCTTGTTCTTCCCTGAAGCTCTGCCGGCGCCGACGTTCGGTACGCCGGGCCTGCTCTGGGCTTCGCTGACCCTCGCGCTGCTGGCAGTGCCGGTGGTGATTGTGGCGACCGAAGAAGGTCTGGCGCGGATTCCCCGCACTGTGCGTGAAGGTTCGTTGGCCCTCGGCGCGACCAAAGCGGAAACGCTGTGGAAAATCGTTATCCCGATGGCCAGCCCGGCCATGATGACCGGCATGATCCTCGCCGTGGCCCGTGCCGCCGGTGAAGTGGCGCCGCTGATGCTGGTGGGTGTGGTGAAACTGGCGCCGTCGCTGCCGGTGGACGGCAACTACCCATATCTGCACCTGGACCAGAAGATCATGCACCTGGGCTTCCACATCTATGACGTCGGCTTCCAGAGCCCCAACGTCGAAGCAGCCCGCCCGCTGGTGTACGCCACCGCGCTGCTGCTGGTGCTGGTGATCGCGACGCTGAACCTGTCGGCGGTGTATATCCGCAACCACCTGCGCGAAAAGTACAAAGCACTGGACAGCTAAAGCCATTAGCCACAAGCGGCAAGCTACAAGCCGCTTTTGCTCAAACTTGCAGCTTGCAGCTAGAAGCTTGCAGCTACGAACGGAGTGAGACCCATGCAGCACGAAACACACAGCCACGGCATCAACATGTCTGCCCTGGGCCGCGACAAGCAGAGCCTGGACCTGGCGCAGGAAACCGTCGCCATCGAAGTGCCGGGCCTGAGCCTGTACTACGGCGACAAACAGGCACTGTTCGACGTCAGCATGAACATCCCGAAGCAGCGTGTGACCGCGTTCATCGGCCCGTCCGGCTGCGGTAAGTCGACGCTGCTGCGTACCTTCAACCGGATGAACGATCTGGTCGACGGCTGCCGTGTCGAGGGCGCGATCAACCTGTACGGCAACAACATCTATCGCAAGGGCGAAGACGTTGCCGAACTGCGTCGTCGCGTCGGCATGGTGTTCCAGAAGCCCAACCCGTTCCCGAAGACCATCTACGAGAACGTGGTCTATGGCCTGCGCATCCAGGGCATCAACAAGAAGCGCATCCTCGACGAAGCCGTTGAATGGGCGTTGAAAGGCGCGGCATTGTGGGACGAGGTCAAAGACCGTCTGCACGACTCGGCCCTCGGTCTGTCCGGTGGTCAGCAACAGCGTCTGGTGATCGCGCGCACCATCGCGGTTGAGCCGGAAGTGCTGCTGCTCGACGAACCGTGCTCGGCTCTCGACCCGATCTCGACGCTGAAAGTCGAAGAGCTGATCTACGAGCTGAAGTCCAAGTTCACCATCGTCATCGTTACCCACAACATGCAACAGGCGGCACGGGTGTCCGACTACACCGCGTTCATGTACATGGGCAAACTGGTGGAATTCGGCGACACCGATACCCTGTTCACCAATCCGGCGAAGAAGCAGACCGAAGACTACATCACCGGTCGCTATGGCTGATTGGGGCAGCTGCAAGCCGCAAGCTACAAGCGGCAAGAAAGATGCGGTGCGATATCAGGACTTACACATAACTGCTTGAAGCTTGCAGCTTGAAGCTTGCAACTTTCGCGGAGCGAACAATGATTTCCAAAGAAGGCCTTACCCATCACATTTCCGCGCAGTTCAACGCTGAACTGGAGGAAGTGCGCAGCCACCTCCTTGCCATGGGCGGGCTGGTCGAGAAGCAGGTCAATGACGCGGTCACGGCGCTGATCGAGGCCGATTCCGGCCTGGCTCAGCAGGTCCGTGAGATCGATGACCAGATCAACCAGATGGAACGCAACATCGACGAAGAATGCCTGCGCATTCTCGCCCGTCGGCAGCCGGCGGCGTCTGACCTGCGTTTGATCATCAGCATTTCCAAGTCGGTGATCGACCTTGAGCGTATCGGCGACGAAGCCACCAAGATCGCCCGTCGTGCCATCCAGTTGTGCGAAGAAGGCGAAGCGCCGCGCGGTTACGTCGAGGTGCGCCACATTGGCGACCAGGTACGCAACATGGTGCGCGATGCGCTGGACGCGTTCGCCCGTTTCGATGCCGATCTGGCCTTGTCGGTGGCGCAGTACGACAAGATCATCGACCGCGAATACAAAACCGCCCTGCGTGAGCTGGCCACCTACATGATGGAAGACCCGCGCTCGATCTCGCGGGTGCTGAGCATCATCTGGGTCCTGCGTTCGCTGGAGCGCATCGGCGATCATGCGCGCAACATCTCCGAACTGGTGATCTATCTGGTGCGCGGCACCGACGTGCGCCACATGGGCCTCAAGCGCATGAAAGAAGAAGTTGAAGGCACAAGCGCTGAAACCGCTAATGTTCCGGGCGAAGCTGACGATAAGTAAGATTGCCTGAGAAAAGCGCCCGGCCCTCTGGCCGGGCGTTTTTGTTTCTGCTTTTCGAAGGCAGATACGGATTGGAAAGCGAATTAAAAAGCAGCACCCGCGAACGAAAAGTCCCGGCGTGACTGAAGAGTTTTGGCAATGTGCCATCAGCCAGCGTTATGCTTGCCGGGATTTTAATAGGGGTGTTGGATGAGCAAGATCAGTGTGTTGGTCGTGGACGATGCTTCGTTCATTCGTGACCTGGTGAAAAAGTGCCTGCGTAATTACTTCCCGGGGATCCGCACCGAGGACGCCATCAACGGCAAAAAGGCCCAGGCGATGCTGGCCAAAGAGGCTTTCGACCTGGTGCTGTGTGACTGGGAAATGCCGGAAATGTCCGGCCTCGAACTGCTGACCTGGTGCCGCGAGCAGGACAACCTCAAGACCATGCCGTTTGTCATGGTCACCAGCCGTGGCGACAAGGAAAACGTCGTGCAGGCGATTCAGGCCGGCGTTTCCGGCTACGTCAGCAAGCCGTTCACCAACGAGCAGCTGCTGACCAAGGTCAAGCAGGCACTGAACAAGGTCGGCAAGCTCGACACCTTGATGAACAGCGCGCCGACCAAGATGAATTCGGCATTCGGCAACGATTCCCTGAGCGCACTGACCGGCGGCAAGCCGGCCGTGGTCGGCGGCGCTGCGGCCAGGCCTGCCGCTGCTGCCCCCGCTCCAGCCGCTGCACCGTCGCGCGGTTTGCTCAACAGCCCGCCAGTTCAGGCGCCCGGTGCATCCAAGGCGCCGGTCGGCGGTCGTGGTCAGGGCCAATTGCGCCTGCCGAGCGGTACTCAGCAATGCGTGATCAAGGCCTTGAGCATCAAGGAAGCCCTTCTGGTAGTAAAGCGCACCGAAACCCTGCCGCAGATCCTCGACAGCGCCGTGCTCGATCTGGAGCAGGGCGATAACGCCGAGATCGCGCGCCTCAATGGTTACCTGCACGCCATCGTCGCCCACGAGCAGAAAGCCGACAGCGACTGGCTGCAACTGACCTTCCGCTTTGTCGACCAGGATGCGCAGAAGCTCGACTACATCTCGCGCCTGATCGCCCGTGGCACGGCGCAGAAGCATTTCGTACCGGGCGCGTAACCGCAGCGGTCCAAAAGATCGCAGCCTTCGGCAGCTCCTACAGGAGATCGCATTCTCATGTTGGAGCTGCCGAAGGCTGCGATCTTTTGCTTTGTGCGCTGAGCAATTTGAAACATCCGTCGACTAGCCTGGTCTGTCTCAGCTGCTAGGCTGATTCCCAGGCCTTCCTTCGACAGACTTTTGCCCATGCTCGCGCGCCTGCTGTTTTTCTGCGGTCTCTGCCTGGCCTCCCAGCTGGCGATGGCCATGACCATCTACAAATCCACCGACGCCAACGGCGTGGTCTCGTACAGCGACCGCCCGAGCAAAGGTGCGAAGGTGTTCGTGTTTCAGGATCGCATGGTCGAGCGCCTCGACCGCCAGGTGTACTTGGACATCAAGAAGCAGAAGGGCGTCGACGTAGTGTTTGCGCGCAACGATCTGTACGCGCCGGTCGAGGTTGCCCTGGCCTTCATCGGCACGAGCAATGTGCGTGGCGCGCCGTCGCGAGCGATCCGTCGTGTGCTGCCACCGCGCAGCAACACGCGGCTGGCGCTGCTGACGGCGATCAGTCGTGACCAGCCGCTGGTGTATTCGCCGCAGTTCCAGTATTCGCTGGGCGACCCCGCAGGCACCGCGCAGAGCTATCGCTATCCGCTGCCCTGGCGTGGCGGGCCGTTTCGCCTGAGCCAGGGCGCCAACGGCCAATACAGCCACTACGGGCCGAAAAACCGCTACGCCATGGACATTGCCATGCCGGTGGGCACGCCGATCATCGCCGCGCGAGCGGGTGTGGTAGTCAAGACCGAGAACTCCCAGAGCGGGCGCGGCACCGATGCCTCCGGCAATTTCGTCCGGGTGCTGCACGACGACGGCACCATGGGCGTGTACCTGCATTTGAAACAGGGTTCGGTGAGCGTGCGCGAAGGCCAGCGGGTCAAGGTCGGCAGCCCGCTGGCGCTGTCCGGCAACACCGGCAACAGCAGCGGCCCGCACCTGCACTTCGTGGTGCAGCGCAATACCGGCGAAGGACTGGTGTCGATTCCCTATCAGTTCAACCAGCCGCTGGGGGCGTTGCCCAACTTTGCGTTGGGCAAACAGTAGGCGCGATAGGGTGTTGAGGGTTTTTGTGGCGAGGGGATTTATCCCCGTTGGGCCGCGAAGCGGCCCCAAATATTGCAACGTACTAACTGACTGCATTCAATGGTTTTGGGACGGCTGCGCCGTCCAACGGGGATAAATCCCCTCGCCACAAGAGCCCCCCAAACTCCCATCAATCCAGCATCAACACCTTGGCCAGAACAATCTTCGGCCCTTTCATCTTCTTGATGATGATCCGCAGGCCTTCGACTTCCAGCACTTCTTCCTCTTCCGGCACCCGTTTCAGAGTTTCGTAGACCAGCCCGGCGAGGGTTTCCGCTTCGATGTGATCCAGATCGATGCCGAGCAGACGTTCAACCTTGAACAACGGCGTATCGCCACGCACCAGCAACTTGCCCGGCTGATAGGCGAGGATGCCGCGCTCTGCCTTGCGGTGTTCGTCCTGAATGTCGCCGACCAGCACTTCCAGCACGTCTTCCATGGTCAGGTAGCCGATGATGTTGCCGTCAGCCTCCTCGACCACGGCGAAGTGCGAGCCACCCTTGCGGAACTGCTCCAGCAGCTGCGACAGCGGCATGTGCCGCGATACGCGCTCCAGCGGGCGGGTCAGCTCGGCGAGGTTGAACGACTCGGGAATGTGGTCCAGCGCGGCCAGTTCCAGCAGCAGATCCTTGATGTGCAGCAGGCCGACGAACTCCTGGCGCTCGCTGTCGTACACCGGATAACGGCTGAACTTGTGGCGACGGAACATCGCCAGGATTTCCTTCAGCGGCGCGTTGAATTCCAGAGTGATCAGGTCTTCGCGGGAGTTGGCCCAGTCGACCACTTCCAGCTCGCCCATTTCCACTGCCGAGGCCAATACGCGCATGCCCTGATCGCTGGGATCCTGGCCACGGCTGGAGTGCAGGATCAGTTTCAGTTCTTCGCGGCTGTAATGGTGTTCATGGTGCGGGCCGGGTTCACCTTGCCCGGCGATACGCAGAATCGCGTTGGCGCTGGCGTTGAGCAGGTAGATCGCCGGGTACATCGCCCAGTAGAACAGGTACAGCGGCACCGCCGTCCACAGCGACAGCAGCTCGGGTTTGCGGATCGCCCACGACTTGGGCGCCAGCTCGCCGACCACGATGTGCAAGTACGAAATGATGAAGAACGCGGTGAAGAACGACACGCCTTTGATGATCTCGGGCGATTCGACGCCGACCGCGCTCAGCAGCGGTTCGAGAATATGCGCGAACGCCGGCTCACCGACCCAGCCCAGACCGAGAGAGGCGAGGGTGATGCCGAGCTGGCACGCCGACAGGTAGGCATCGAGCTGACTGTGCACGGTGCGCAGGATGTGCCCGCGCCAGCCGTGTTGTTCAGCGATGGCCTCGACCCGGGTCGAGCGCAGTTTGACCATGGCGAATTCCGCCGCAACGAAAAAGCCGTTGAGCAACACCAGGATCAGAGCAAAAAGGATCATGCCGAAGTCGGCGAAAATGGTAGCGAGGGACAAGCCAGGGGAAGGGTCCATGATGGAGTTTTGCGGGTTCCGTGTGATTCGAAAGTAGGTAGAAACAGCGCCTGAAAGGCAGGCACAAGTCAGCCAATGTAGCGGCTGACCGTGCGATTGCCTAGTGGCGTGTGCCGGGCGGCATCACTCGGCGGCGCTGATCGCCCGTGCGCTGGCCACCTGGGCCGGGGCGAAATGGCAGGTGAAGGTGCTGCCGTGGCCGGGCACGCTGCTGATCTCCATCCGCGCGCGGTGGCGCAGCAGCACGTGCTTGACGATGGCCAGGCCGAGGCCGGTGCCGCCGGTATTGGAGTTGCGGCTGGAGTCGACACGGTAGAAACGTTCGGTCAGGCGCGGCAGATGTTTGCTGTCGATGCCGATGCCGGAATCCTGCACGCTCAGGTGCGCGCCCTGATCGTCGCCCCACCAGCGAATGCGGATGTTGCCCTCGGCCGGGGTGTACTTGACCGCGTTGAACACCAGATTGGAGAACGCGCTGCGCAACTCCGCTTCGCTGCCCTTGAGCAGCACTCCGGCATTGGCCTCGAGGCTGATGCGCTGGTTCTTCGCCCCGGACAACTGCTGCGCATCGCTGGTGATCGATTGCAGCAGCGTGTCGATCTGTACCGGTTGGTTGTCCGACGGGTAGTCGGTGGCTTCCAGTTTCGCCAGCAGCAACAGGTCGTTGAGCAGCGTCTGCATGCGCCCGCCCTGTTGCTGCATCTGCTGCAGGGCACGGCTCCAGCGCGGGTTCACTTCCTCGACATTGTCGAGCAGGGTTTCCAGATAGCCGCAGATCACCGTCAGCGGGGTGCGCAGCTCGTGGGAGACGTTGGCGATGAAATCCTTGCGCATCTGTTCCAGCTGATGAATGCGCGTCACGTCGCGGACCAGCATCAGGTGTTCATTGTTGCCGTAGCGGGTCAGGTACAGCTGAATGCGCACGCGATCGTTGGTCGGCGAAGGGATTTCCAATGGCTCGGCGAAGCTGTCCTGCTCGAAGTATTCCTTGAAGCGCGGATGGCGCACCAGGTTGGTCACCGGTTGGCCGCTGTCCTGCGGAGTCTTCAGACCGAGCAGGGTTTCGGCGGCGCAGTTCCACCATTCGAGATTGCCGTCGCTGTCGAGCATGATGACTGCATCTTTCAGCGCGGCGGTGGATTCCTGCACCCGGTCGATCACCGCTTGCAGACGCCCGCGCACCCGTTGGTCGCGGCGTTGCAGGTGATAGATGCTGTCGAACACCTCGCCCCACAGACCATAGCCATCGGGCGGCGCTTCGTCGGGTTGATGCTGGCGCAGCCATTCGTGCAGACGCAGCAATTGCTTGAGCGTCCAGGCCAGATAAAGCCCCAGACCCGCCGCGAGGCTCCAGCCGTAATGGCCGGTGATCAGGCCGATCACCAGGCAGGCGGTGACCAGCAACAGCATGTGGCGAATCAGGGTGCCATGCCAGTTTTGATTCACAGAGGCGTCCTTAGCCGCAGCTTCAAGTTTCAAGCCGCAAGTTCCAAGCTAAAACGGATCGGCTTTCACTTGCCGCTTGTAGCTGGAAACTTGCAGCTGCTTTTACGCTTTTGTAGAGAACCGATAACCGGTGCCGCGCACGGTTTGTACCAGATTTTCGTAAGCGTCGCCGAGGGCCTTGCGCAGGCGGCGGATGTGCACGTCGACGGTGCGCTCTTCGACATACACGTTGCCGCCCCAGACCTGATCGAGCAACTGGCCACGGGTGTACGCGCGTTCCTGATGGGTCATGAAGAATTGCAGCAGGCGGTATTCGGTCGGGCCCATCTCGGCGGGTTTGCCGTCGATGGTCACGCGATGGCTGATCGGGTCGAGCAGCAGGCCGCCGACTTCGATCGGCGCTTCGCCATCGGTCGGTCCGGCGCGGCGCAGCACTGCCTTGAGGCGGGCGACCAGTTCACGCGGCGAAAACGGTTTGGTGATGTAGTCGTCGGCGCCGACTTCCAGGCCCTGAATCTTGTTGTCCTCTTCGCCCTTGGCGGTGAGCATGATGATCGGGATGTCCCCGGTCAGCTCGTCACGCTTGAGGCGCCGGGCCAGTTCGATGCCCGAGGTACCGGGCAGCATCCAGTCGAGCAGGATCAGGTCCGGTTTGCGGTCGACGATGATGGCGTGGGCCTGCTGCGAGTTCTCTGCCTCGAGGCAGTCATAGCCGGCCATTTCCAACGCCACGGCGATCATTTCGCGAATGGGCGCTTCGTCGTCGACGATCAGAATGCTCCTGCCAACCATGCCTTAATCCTCTTGTCATTTAACTGTCTTGCGCCGCATTAGATAACGGAATTATTGCAGTCGTGTGACAGTATTTCAGGTCCGCAACATTTGCACCCATCCTCGACTAAGCTCTAAGTCCGAATCCTGACAACCACAAAAGAAGGTTTCCATGACTCAGATGACTGCTTCGTTCAAAGCCCTGCTGCTGGCCGCCGCCCTGACATTGCCGGGGCTGGCCATGGCGGCCGATCCGGCGATGGAAAAGGACGGCATGTACACCGATCAAAAGGGCATGACCCTGTACACCTTTGCCAAGGACTCCGCTGGCAAGTCCGCGTGCAACGACAAGTGCGCGGCAAACTGGCCGCCGCTAATGGCGACAGCGAATGACAAGTCGATGGGGGACTGGACGGTAATCACTCGTGATGATGGCAGCAAGCAGTGGGCCTACCAGGGCATGCCGCTGTACACCTTTGTGATGGACAAGAAGGCCGGCGACATGACCGGCGACGGCAAAATGGACGGCGCGTGGAAAGTCGCCAAGGCCAAATAACGCAAAAGATCGCAGCCTTCGGCAGCTCCTACACTGGAATGTGTACGACCTGTAGGAGCTGCCGCAGGCTGCGATCTTTTCAGTCAGCGCAGTGCGTAATCCAGCACGATCCCGACAAATATCGCCAACCCTGCCCAATGGTTGTGCAAGAAGGCCTGGAAGCAACGCATACGGTCCTTGCTGCGCGTGTACCAGAACTCCCACGCATAACACCCGGCAGCCACCAGCAAGCCGAGGTGGAACCAGATCCCCAGCTCGAACTTCGACCCGGCCAGAATCAGGCAGCCCAATGACAGCGCCTGCAAGCTGAGGATGATCACCCGATCCGCCTCGCCAAACAGGATCGCCGTGGATTTCACGCCGATCTTCAGGTCGTCATCGCGATCGGTCATTGCGTAATAAGTGTCATAACCCACCGTCCACAGCAGATTGGCGATCCACAGCAGCCACGCCGCTGCTGGCAACTCGCCGGTCTCAGCGGTAAAGGCCATTGGCATGCCCCAGGAGAACGCCGCGCCCAGCACCACTTGCGGGTAGTAGGTGTAGCGCTTCATGAACGGATACGTGAATGCCAGCGCCAAGCCGCCCAGCGACAGCCAGATCGTCGGCGCATTGGTGCACAGCACCAGCAGAAAACTGATGCCCATCAGCACGGCAAAGAACACCAGCGCTTCCTTCGAGCTGATGCGGCCAGCAGCGAGCGGCCGTTGCGCGGTGCGTTTGACGTGGCCGTCGACCTTGCGGTCAGCCCAGTCGTTGATCACGCAACCACCGGCGCGGGTCAGCACTACGCCAAGAACAAAAATCACCACGTTGGCCAGCGACGGCGAACCCTTGCCGGCAATCCACAACGCCCACAGCGTTGGCCACAGCAGCAGGTAAATGCCGATCGGCTTGTCCATGCGCGTCAGCTGAACGAAATCCCAGGCGCGCGGGTTCAGACGGTTGAGGGACTTGAGCAGGCTTTGATACATCAGCAGTTCTCCGGATGGGCGCGGGCGGCGTCCCACAGGCTCGGCAGGAAGATTTCCGCTACCAGCACACTCAGCGCACCACGGTCGAAACGCGAACGCCGGCCCCACAATTCAGGGGCTTGCACCGCTGGCGGCAACCATTGTTCAGGGTAGTGGCAGACTTCAATTGCGCGGCGCTGGAACGCCTGATCACAAAACAACAGTTCACCCAGCGAGCGACTGCCCAGTTCATCCATGTGCAAACCATCACCTTGCAGGGCCGCCCGCGAGGCGACGCTGCGGGCAAACACCCAGGCTTCGCCATGACCACGCAAATACACCTCACGCACCCAGCCTTCGCTGCCCTCGGCCAGCTCCAGTGCCGCGCATTCATCAGCGCGCAAGGTGTCCCAGCCTTCGAACAGCGGCGACACGCTGAAGCCATCCTCGGACAAACGGGTCAAACGGCGGGTCAGCGAACCTTCGTCGAGCAGCCAGTCGAGGGTCAACGGATCGGGGCGGGGCGTCAGGCGGTTTTGGGTCAGCCAGAGCGGGGCGGGGCAGGCATTTGAATGTTGCACAATGAGTCATTATTGGCCGCAAGTGAGGCGGCGAGCTTACCATGGCGGGCGACAGGATTGAGCGGCGCCGGCCGCCGTTGCGCCGAACAGGCTTGCATCTGCGCGGCACCCTCAGTACAAAACGCCCTGAGCCGGATGGCAACGCAGCACCCATCGACCGTCCGCGCCGGCATTACGCCTGAACCCTGAGGAAGTACCTGAATGAAGAAGTGGCAATGTATCGTCTGTGGCCTGATCTATAACGAAGCCGATGGCTGGCCGGATGACGGCATCGCGCCGGGCACCCGCTGGGAAGACGTACCGGCAGACTGGCTGTGCCCCGACTGCGGCGTCGGCAAGATGGACTTCGAAATGATCGAAATCAACTAAGCAAATCAGAGGAGTAAGGCATGAGCGCACCAGTCGTCATCATCGGCACCGGGCTTGCGGGCTACAACCTGGCCCGCGAGTTTCGCAAGCTCGACAGCGAAACCCCGCTGCTGCTGATCACCGCCGATGACGGCCGCTCTTACTCCAAGCCGATGCTCTCCACCGGTTTCGGCAAGAACAAGGACGCCGACGGCCTGAGCATGGCCGAACCCGGCGCCATGGCCGAGCAGTTGAACGCCGAAGTGCGCACCCACACGCGCATCAGCGGTATCGACGCCGGCCACAAACGCTTGTGGATCGGTGAAGAAGCCGTGCCCTATCGCGACCTGATTCTGGCCTGGGGCGCGGAAACCGTGCGCGTGCCGATCGAAGGCGACGGCGCGGAACTGGTGTTCCCGATCAACGATCTCGAAGACTACGCGCGCTTCCGTGCCGCAGCGGCGGGCAAGCGTCGGGTGTTGTTGCTCGGCGCCGGGTTGATCGGCTGCGAATTCGCCAATGACCTGATTCTCGGCGGCTACGAAGTGCAACTGGTCGCGCCGTGCGAACAGGTCATGCCGATGCTCTTGCATCCCGCCGCTGCGGCGGCCGTGCAGGCCGGGCTGGAAAGTATCGGGGCGAAGTTTCACCTCGGCCCGGTGCTGACCCGGCTGGAGAAAGTCGCCGATGGCCTCGAAGCGCACCTGTCCGACGGCCAGATCATCCCGTGCGATGTCGTGGTCTCGGCGATCGGCCTGCGCCCGCGCATCGATCTGGCGGCCGCAGCCGGCGTGCAGGTCAATCGCGGCGTGATGGTCGATCGTTACCTGAAGACTTCCCACGCCAACATTTACGCCTTGGGCGATTGCGCCGAAGTCGACGGGCTCAATCTGCTTTACGTGATGCCACTGATGAGCTGCGCGCGTGCCTTGGCGCAAACCCTCGCTGGAAAACCGACCGCGGTCAGCTACGGGCCGATGCCGATTACCGTGAAAACCCCGGTGTGCCCGCTAGTGGTTTCGCCGCCGCCGCGCGGTAGCGAAGGTGTCTGGAGCGTGGAAGGGCAGGGCGCCGACATCAAAGCGCTGTGCCACGGTGCCGACGGTCAGTTGCTCGGTTACGCCCTGACCGGCGGGGCGGTCATGGAAAAACTGGCCCTGAACAAACAGCTGCCGCCACTGCTGGCGTAAATGCCGGTCGTTCTGTCGTAAACACCGCTCTTTTGCCCCGACAAAGGTCGTGGGGAGACTGGCGCCGCCGTTGGCGGCGTGCCATTCTCACTCCCGTCTGCCGCAGAGTAGAGCCTGCGGCGCCTTGGGCGCTGTTCCAACGAGAACAGCACGGACATAACAACAAAAAACCGTCAAAGGGGCTTCACTAATGCGTAAACCAGAACTCGCCGCTGCAATCGCCGAAAAGGCAGACTTGACCAAAGAACAGGCCAACCGCGTCCTGAACGCTGTCCTCGAAGAAATCACCGGCGCCCTGCACCGCAAGGACAGCGTGACGCTGGTCGGCTTC
Organism: Pseudomonas sp. AC083; assembly: GCF_979253165.1. NCBI lineage: Bacteria > Pseudomonadati > Pseudomonadota > Gammaproteobacteria > Pseudomonadales > Pseudomonadaceae > Pseudomonas > Pseudomonas sp. AC083. The sequence goes on along the minus strand of NZ_CEEDDH010000004.1, from coordinate 132,000 downwards.
GGCACCTTCCTGCAACGCCACCGCGGCGCCCGCACCGGCAAAAACCCGCAGACCGGCGAACCGGTCAAGATCAAGGCCAGCAACACCGTGGCATTCAAGCCAGGCAAATCGTTGAAAGACAGCGTCAATCCTTGATGGCGGCGTGCTCCCCTGAATGACGGGGAGAACCGCAAATGAGAAATGGGCACACCGATTGCGGTCGGGTGCCCATTTTTTTGTGGCTGTCTGTTGGCTTACTGGCGTCGGAAGCAGGCCTTGCCGTTGCCGAAATCCACGGCCAGGCAGTTTGGCTCGATCGCCAGTTGCAGGTCCTGGAACAGTCCGCCCAGATCGCTGTTGGAGGCAGGCTTGGTTTTGCTTTCCAGCACTACTGTCTGTTTCTCGACTTTCCAGGTGCCTTTGGCAAAGCCATCGGCGCTGCCATACGCCACACCGGCATCAAAGGTGCCGTCCTTTCGCAACAGCAACTCGCCGCCCATTTCCATTGCGCCGGTCAGGTAGTAATGGCCGTCCAATGGTGGGGTTTCCGCTGACGCGTGGGTGATGGGCAGCCACATGAGCGCGGCGAAAAACAGTGGTTTCAGTTCCATGAAGTAAAGCTCCAGACCTGCGTTTCAAGGGGATTTGCTTGGGCTCGGATCTTTAACCAAGCCTGCAGGATATGAATTATGTAAGAAGTATCCCTGAGTTTTGTCAGAGTATTTTCTGGCATGAGGTGAAGGCATTGCCGGGGAAAAGTACATCAATAACTATCGAGTTCGCTGTGGAGCGGCGTATATGTTGAACATACAAGTTTCAATTATGTGAAATGCCATCATTTTGCTAGCACTCTTTTCGTTGCTCGTTGTCGTCTGCGAAAGGTTAAAAGATGCCGGTCTTTATTCAGAAGTGTCCTACTTCTATTTTTTTCCGGATTTGTCATGCTGCACGCCGCTCAAGGACATGAGCGTCCGGTAAACTCGCCCGTCTGCAACGGGAGGCTCTGGATCAATGGTTTCGCAGGACCATGCTGAATGCGCTGTATATCAATCGGCCTCAGGGAAACCCCTGCGACATATAGGGCGATCTCCTACAGACCGCTATGAACAGTTCGTCTTGTTGTTTAATCAGATGCTTGCTAGTGGCCATCATAGTGATTACGATGCGCCCACTTGAAAGAGCACATCTCAATTGGATGAGTCGCTGAACTGCTCTTCGATACTGTCCCGCGTTGCTGAAACTCCATTCGCGCGCATGACTGTAATCCTTAATAAAGGCCATGGATGTCCTACTCAAGCAAACTTTCCGCCCATTACCTCGAACTCGCAAAAGTCTCTGTTTCCAAAGAGAATTTCGCGGGCGAAGACGTTCGTTTTTCGAGCGAGTTCGAGGCGCTGGAAAGTGAGCTGGCCAAGGCTTCGTCGATGCACGAAAGCGGGCAGATCGACTGGCTGAAAATCCGCGAAAACAGCGAAAATCTGCTGCGTACCCAATCCAAGGATCTGCGTGTCGGCGCCTGGCTGACCTGGTCGCTGTACCAGCGCGAATCCTTCCCCGGGCTGCTCGCCGGCCTCGGTCTGCTGCACCATCTGTCGGAAAACAACTGGGCCGACGTTCACCCGCTCAAACCCCGCACCCGTGCCGCCGCGATCGGCTGGCTGGTGCCGCGTCTCGAGCAGGTCATCACCGAAAACATTGCGATCAAAGAGCAGTTGCCGATGTTCCGGCAGCTCTCCGAGCACCTGGCCGGCCTTGAGGCCGCGTGCACTGAGCATCTGGGCGATGACGCGCCGCTGCTGCTGCCGATCTCCCGCCGCCTGAAAACCATGATTCAGCGCGCCGCCGACAACCAGCCGGCGCCCGGCGTGGTGGGCGCGGCGGTGGCGCAGGTCAAGCAGGCCGCGACCCAGCTGCTCACCCCCGGCGCGCCGATCGACAACGAACGTGATGCGCACAAAGCCCTGCGCGCCCAGCAGGAAAGCGCGCGCCCGTTGTGTGCCTGGTGGCTGAAACAGAAAGCCACCGACCTGCGTGCCCTGCGCCTCAATCGCACGCTGCTGTGGATGACCATCGACGCGGTGCCCGAGCGCAACGCCGAGCAGATCACCGTGCTGCGCGGTCTGCCGCTGGAAAAGCTCAAGCTCTATCAGGACCGTTTCGATCAGGGCAAATACGCCGACCTGCTGGTGGAACTGGAGGCGAGCCTGGCGAAGGCGCCGTTCTGGTTCGATGGCCAGAGGATGGTCTGGGAATGTCTCCAGAGCCTCAACGCCGAATTGGCAATGCGCGAAGTGGAAATCCACTTCGCGCTTTTGATTCAGCGCCTGCCGGGCATCATCGAATTGCGCTTCCATGACGGCGCGCCGTTTGCCGATCCGTCCACTCGGGCGTGGATCGCCGCCAATGTCATGCCGCACCTGCAAAGCGCCAGCGCGCCGCGCAAGGTCGAAAGCGAGAACGTCGAAACCCAGCCGGCGTGGGAAAAAGCCCTCGAGGAAGTCCAGCCGATCCTGCGCAAGGAAGGCTTGAAGCCGGCCGTGCAGATTCTCAAGCAGGGTCTGCAATCGGCCCACGGTGGCCGTGAACGCTTCTTCTGGCAGTTCACCCTCGCGCGGCTGTGTTTCCTGGCCAAGAAATACGAACTGGCCAAGAACCAGCTCGAAACCCTCGATCAGACATTACAGGACTCAGGCCTGCACGCCTGGGAGCCCGATCTTGCATTGCAAGTGCTGCACCTGCTGCACAGTTGCTGCGAGTTGTTGCCGCAGAACCACGCCGTACGTGAAAGCAAGGAAGAGATTTATCGCAGGCTGTGCCACCTCGACCTCGAAGTGGTACTCGAATAGGCCCCAGGGCCACAACCGCAAGGAGAAAAGCCATGGCCAAAGAAGGCTCGGTAGCCCCCAAGGAACGCATCAACGTCACCTTCAAACCCGCCACCGGCGGAGCTCAGGAAGAGATTGAACTGCCGCTGAAGCTGCTGGCAATCGGTGACTACACCCACCGCAAGGACGATCGCAAAATCGAAGATCGCAAGCCGATCAGCATCGACAAGATGACCTTCGACGAAGTGTTGGCCAAGCAAGAGCTGGGTCTGACGCTGAGCGTGCCGAACCGTCTGCAGGAAGATGGCGAGGCTGAAGAGCTGGCCGTGCAATTGCGCGTCAATTCGATGAAGGACTTCAACCCGGCCAGCCTGGTCGAGCAAGTGCCTGAGCTGAAAAAACTGATGGAACTGCGCGATGCGCTGGTGGCCCTCAAAGGCCCGCTGGGTAACGCACCTGCGTTCCGTAAAGCGATCGAAGGCGTGCTCGCCGACGACGAATCCCGCGGTCGCGTACTCGGTGAGCTGGGCCTGAACGCCGCAGCCCCGGACGCCTGAGACTCTTGCCAAGGAAGCCAACACAATGAGCACTAGCGCAGCACAAGAGAAGAGCGCCGCCAGCGGCGAATACAGCATTCTCGACAGCATCATCGCCGAAACCCGTCTGACCCCGGACGACGAAGCCTACGACATCGCCAAGCGTGGCGTGTCGGCGTTCATCGAAGAGCTGCTCAAGCCGCAGAACAACGGTGAGCCGGTCAAGAAAGCCATGGTTGACCGCATGATCGCCGAGATCGATGCCAAGCTCAGCCGTCAGATGGACGAGATCCTGCACCACCCGGATTTCCAGGCGCTGGAATCGTCGTGGCGTGGTCTGCAGTTGCTGGTCGACCGCACCAACTTCCGCGAAAACATCAAGATCGAAATCCTCAACGTCTCCAAAGAAGACCTGCTGGACGATTTCGAAGATTCGCCGGAAGTCATGCAGTCGGGCCTGTACAAGCACATCTACACCGCTGAATACGGCCAGTTCGGTGGTCAGCCGGTGGGCGCGATCATCGCCAACTACTACATGTCGCCAAGCTCGCCAGACGTCAAGCTGATGCAGTACGTGGCCAGCGTTTCGTGCATGTCCCACGCGCCGTTCATCGCTGCCGCCGGGCCGAAATTCTTCGGTCTGGAAAGCTTCACCGGCCTGCCGGATTTGAAGGATCTGAAAGACCACTTCGAAGGCCCGCAATTCGCCAAATGGCAGAGCTTCCGTACCTCCGAAGACTCGCGCTACGTTGGCCTGACCGTGCCGCGTTTCCTGCTGCGTAACCCGTACGATCCGGAAGAAAACCCGGTCAAGTCGTTCGTGTACAAGGAAACCGTTGCCAACAGCCACGAGCACTACCTGTGGGGCAACACCGCTTACGCGTTCGGCACCAAGCTGACCGACAGCTTCGCCAAATTCCGCTGGTGCCCGAACATCATCGGCCCGCAGAGCGGTGGCGCGGTTGAAGACCTGCCGTTGCACCACTTCGAAAGCATGGGCGAAATCGAAACCAAGATCCCTACTGAAGTTCTGGTTTCCGACCGTCGTGAATACGAACTGGCCGAGGAAGGCTTCATCTCCCTGACCATGCGCAAAGGCTCCGACAACGCGGCGTTCTTCTCCGCAAGCTCGGTGCAGAAGCCGAAGTTCTTCGGCATCAGCGCAGAAGGCAAGGCGGCAGAGCTGAACTACAAGCTCGGCACCCAACTGCCGTACATGATGATCGTCAACCGTCTGGCTCACTACTTGAAAGTGCTGCAGCGCGAGCAACTCGGTTCGTGGAAAGAGCGTACCGACCTCGAGCTGGAACTGAACAAGTGGATCCGTCAGTACGTGGCCGACCAGGAAAACCCGAGCGCCGAAGTCCGTGGCCGTCGTCCGCTGCGTGCTGCGCAAGTGATCGTCAGCGACGTTGAAGGCGAGCCGGGCTGGTACCGCGTGAGCTTGAACGTGCGTCCGCACTTCAAGTACATGGGTGCCGATTTCACCCTGTCGCTGGTTGGCAAGCTGGACAAAGAGTAAGAGCGACTCATGGACGGATACGGCAGCCTGTTCGAACGCCTCAACGGCGACGCACAACTACGCAAGGGCAACAGCCTTGAGGCTTGTGCCATGGCGTCAGTGGCTGCCCATCTGGCCAAAATGCTCAGCACCCGGGCCGGCAGCGTGCAAACGCTGGCCGACTACGGGTTGCCCGATCTCAATGACATGCGCCTGAGCCTGCACGACTCCCTGAGTCAGGCCCGTCTGGCTATCGAAAACTTCATCGAAGCCTACGAGCCACGCCTGAGCAACGTGCGTGTCATTTCCCTGCCGCGTGACCACGATCAACTTCGCCTGGCCTTCAGTATCGAAGGCCTGCTGGAAGTCGAGGGTTTCAAGCGTCAGGTCAGTTTCTCCGCGCGCCTGGATGGCAGCGGTCAAGTCAAGGTCACCTAAGGAGATCCCCGATGTCTGGCAAACCCGCAGCACGCGTATCCGACCCCACCGCTTGCCCGCTCCCCGGCCACGGCACCAACCCGATCGCCGCCGGTTCCGGCGACGTGTTCTTCGACGGCCTCGCGGCCGCCCGCCAAGGCGATGTCTCGGCGTGTGGTGGTGCGATGGTCGGCGATCTTGCGACAACCGTGTTGATCAACGGCAAACCGGCTGCGACCGTAGGTTCGGTTGGATCTCACGGCAATAAGGTCACGGCCGGATCCGGGACGGTGATTATTGGCAATTCGCATACGCCGGCGCCGTTTGTGCCGCCGGAGCCGGTCATCATTCCTGGAATATTCAATCGTGTCTTTGAATTCAAAACCGCAGATGGAAGAACGGTTGAAAATTTAAACTACATCATGCGCTCTGATAGCGGGATTGAGAAAACAGGCTCAACGTCAACAGGCATGTCAGGTGGTTTTTCAACTGGAAAGACGGCAGAGCCTGTAACTATATATATTTCGGCGGACTAGTAGGTATGGAGACCGTAATCAACATCGATGGTGTCGCTTACACGTTTGTGACTCAGGACGAGGTGACTACACTTAAAGTTCTTACCGAAACAACTGAGAGCAAGGATACAAAGCCTAAGAAAGTTGACCTTCCGTTGGTCTGGATTATTACGCGAAAAAGTGGTGTGCCGCTCTTCGCCTTGAAACCGGGTAAGGATGACTCTCCATTCAGAATTATCACTGCGGAGAAACTCTACGCAGAAAAGGGTCAGTGGTTCGAACCGTTGGCCAGATATTATAGAGAGCTTGTCTGGATCAACCCGGAAACAACGCAGGCCGGATCAGAATCGCATGCGGCTTATAAACATGTTACTTGGCAGGAGCTGATCGACTTCGCAATCGTCGACCGGTTTTCATTCACTTTTCACTCTGGAATGCCGGGTGACTGGAAATTCCGTGCCGTGGGCGGTGCTGAGTTCTTGATGGTGTTCATGGAGGATAAACCGTATTGGACTGATGGCATTGGCCAGGTGCCGTTTGCGGTTAACACTTATAGAAAATATCTGCGAGAAACAAAGCAGGTAGAACTCGCAATAAAGCTGGCTGGTGAAACGGGTGTGACCTGGGGCGACGGCAAAGCCTATACCGGAGCAGAGCGAGGACCGAAAGACGTTTACGATAACTTCATCATATTGCGAGGGATATTGTGGGCAAAAGAAAACTGCAAGTTGGTTGTGAAAAAAGACACGGTATACGATAAAGGTATCCCGCACACAATTGAACTTACTGACGCACCTTATGTGCCTGTATCGAATGCGAAGTTAATAAATCCAATTTCGCAAGGCGATATGGATCAGTACGGGGCATGGAATAAATGAAAGCTCGTCGCTTAGTTGCCTGTATTCCACACCTGATAGTATGTGCCCTGTATATTCCTTTGCATAACTACGGTGTCGACGTATATATCGATATGTATGGCGGGTTGACATCGAGAGGTATCGGCATCGGTATGACGCCGGATCTAATGGTTCAGTATTTTGTGGTGATGAACGCTATAGCGTTTTTTGTCCCCAAGCTGAAATTAAAGGTCCTGTCTGTCTCATTAATGCTGGGACTTATTTTGTACTATTTTTTGCCTCACTACCCCGTCCGTGCGATGGCTTACACCTCGATGGGTGGTGTCCTGACTTTTGCGGCGATATTTGCTGGCCAATTGATTGATCGCGTTTTTTTTTCAAATCGAGAAGTTAAAGCATGACTGTAGGGCGTTATGGCCGACATTGCCCGCGGGGAGTTTCTTACCCGCATGAACTGTTCTGCTGTTTTTTTAAATGAGTTCCACTACCAGGCAGGTACCCCGTGTCCTTTAACCACTACTACCAAAGCGAACTCACCGCACTGCGCCAGCTCGGTCGCCGTTTCGCCGAGCGTAGTCCGGCGCTGGCGCCGTATCTGGGGCAGGCCGGGCGGGATCCGGATGTAGAGCGGTTGCTCGAAGGCTTTGCATTCCTCACCGGGCGCCTGCGCCAGAAGCTCGATGACGAACTGCCGGAGCTCAGCCATTCGCTGATGCAGTTGCTGTGGCCGAACTACATGCGCCCGCTGCCGGCGTTCAGCATTTTGCAGTTTGATCCGCTCAAGCGTTCCGGGCCGGCGCTGCTGGTCGAGCGCGATACGCCGATCGAGAGCAAGCCGATAGAAGACGTGCGCTGCCGTTTCCGCACCTGTTACCCGACCGAAGTCTTGCCGCTGGATCTGGCCGCACTGAATTACTCGGTGAAGGGCGATGGCTCGCTGCTCAGCCTGCGCCTGGAAATGAGCGCTGACGGCCACCTCGGCGAATTGGAGCTGAGCAAGTTGCGCCTGCACTTTGCCGGTGAGCGCTACATCAGCCAGATGCTCTACCTGAGCCTGCTGCGCAACCTCGACGGCATCGAACTGATCCCGCTCGACGGCGCCGGCAAGCCGATTGATGGCGTCAGCGGCAAGCCGATGGCGTTCAAGATTCCCGGTGACCGGGTGAAACCGGTGGGCTTTGCCGAAGAAGAAGCGTTGATCCCGTATCCGCTGAACACCTTTCGTGGCTATCGCTACCTGCAGGAATACTTCGCCTTCCAGGACAAGTTCCTGTTCGTCGACGTCAACGGTCTGGACATTCTCAAGGCGCTGCCGGAAGACACCCTCAAGCAGATGCGTGGCCTCGAACTGCGTTTCGACATTCGCAAGAGCGGCATCATGCGCATGCGCCCGACGCTTGATAACGTGAAGCTGTTCTGCACGCCGATCGTCAATCTGTTCGAGCACGACGCGCTGCCGATCCGTCTCGATGGCAAGCAGGATGAGTACCTGTTGCTGCCGGCGGAATACGACCTGGAAAACTGCGGCGTGTTCTCGGTGGAAACCGTCACTGGCTGGAAGCCCGGCGGTCTCGGTTATCAGGAATACGTGCCATTCGAGTCCTTCGAGCACGACCCGAGTTTCGACGTGCCCAACAGCCGTCCGCATTACAGCATTCGCCAGCGTTCGTCCTTATTGCATGACGGCCTCGACACTTACCTGAGCTTCGGCATCCGCCACACCGAAGCCCACGAAACCCTGTCGATCGAGCTGATGTGCACCAACCAGAACCTGCCGAAAAAGCTCAAGCTCGGCGACATCTGCATGGCCAGCGAGCAGACTCCGGAATTCCTCAGTTTCCGCAACATCACCCCGGCCACGTCGAGCTTCGCGCCGCCGCTGAACCGCGACTTCCTGTGGAAGCTGATCAGCAACATGTCGCTTAACTATCTGTCGCTGGCCGACGTCAATGCGTTGAAGGTGATTCTGGAAACCTACGACCTGCCGCGCTACTACGACCAGCACGCGGAAAAGGTCAGCAAGCGCCTGCTCGGCGGCCTCAAGCACATCAAGCATCACCACGTCGACCGACTGCATCGTGGTCTGCCGGTGCGCGGTTTGCGCACCGAGTTGACCATCGACCCGGAAGGCTATATCGGCGAGGGCGACCTGTTCGTCTTCGCTTCGGTTCTCAACGAGTTTTTCGCGCTTTACGCCAGTCTCAATTCATTCCATGAGCTGCGGGTAAAAAGCACACAGGGAGAGGTGTACCAATGGACACCACGTATGGGCCTGCAGCCCCTGCTTTAAGCGGGCTGACCAAGGTAATACGCGAGTACTCGCTGTTTCAGGCCGTGCTGCTGGTGATCGACCGGCTGCGCGAGGCACACCCGCATCTGAGCGAAGACGATCTGTACGACCAGGTCGAGTTCCAGGCCAACCCGAGCCTGGGCTTTCCGCGCAGCGACGTCGATCGCGTCGAGTTTTTCGAAGAACACGGCAAGATGCGCGCGCGCATGCGCTTCAACCTGATCGGTCTGGTCGGCTCCGGTTCGCCGCTGCCGGCGTTCTACGGCGAACAAGCCCTGGGCGACAGCGAGGACGGCAACCCGACGCGCAATTTCCTCGACCTGTTCCACCATCGCCTGCAACGGCTGATGCTGCCCATCTGGCGCAAGTACCGCTACCGCGCGAGCTTCCAGAGCGGCGCGATTGACCCGTTCTCGGCGCAACTTTTTGCGCTGATCGGCCTGGGTGGCGACGAGATCCGCAAGGCCAAGGAACTCAACTGGAAACGCTTGCTGCCGTACCTCGGCCTGCTCAGTTTGCGCGCGCACTCGGCGGCGCTGATCGAAGCCGTGCTGCGTTACTACTTCAAGCACGAAGACCTGGTCATCGAGCAGTGCATCGAGCGCCGCGTGGAAATTCTCGACGAGCAGCGCAATCGTTTGGGCCGTGCCAACAGCGTACTCGGCGAAGACCTGGTGCTGGGCGAACACGTGCGCGATCGCAGCGGCAAATTCCGCATTCACATCACCGAACTCGACTGGCAGCGATTCCATGAATTCCTGCCGATCGGTTTCGGTTACCAGCCGCTCTGCGCGCTGGTGCGGTTCACCTTGCGTGACCCGCTCGATTACGACATTCGCCTGGTCCTGCGCCAGGAAGAAATCCGCGAACTGCGCATCGGTGAGCAGAACGCCTGTCGCCTCGGTTGGACCAGTTGGCTGGGCCGCGAAAAAGCGGACGGCGTGGTGACCCTGGGCAGCAAAATTCATTAAGGACGTGAGCCATGATCAACGTAGACCTGCAACAACTCATCCAGGCGCTGGACGCCGAAACCCGTCGTGATCTGGAACGTTCGGCCGAGCGTTGCGTCGCCCGTGGCGGCAGCAAGATCCTCGTCGAAGACTTGCTGCTGGGCTTGCTCGAGCGCCCGAACGGCTTGCTGTCGCGCGCGCTGCAAGATGCTGACGTCGACGCCGGTGAACTGACCGCTGCATTGCAATCGCGGGTCGAGCACAGCGCTTCGCGCAACCCGGTATTCGCTCCGGAACTGGTGCAATGGCTGCAAGACGCGCTGCTGGTGGCCAACCTCGAGCTGGGCCAGACCCAGGTCGAAGACGCCGCGCTGATCCTGGCGTTGCTGCGCAACCCGATGCGTTATGCCGGCAGCCGCTATCAACCGCTGCTCGCCAAACTGAACATTGATCGCCTGAAAGAATTTGCCCTGTCGCAACAGGAGCAACCGGCGGCCAACGGCAAGCCGGCGGCGCAAGGCGAATCGCTGTTGCAGCGCTTCACCCACAACCTGACCCAACAGGCCCGCGACGGCAAACTCGACCCGGTGCTGTGCCGTGACGGCGCGATCCGGCAGATGGTCGACATCCTCGCCCGTCGCCGCAAGAACAACCCGATCGTCGTCGGTGAGGCCGGTGTCGGTAAGACCGCCATCGTCGAAGGCCTCGCCTCGCGCATCGCTGCCGGTGAAGTGCCGCAGGTACTCAAAGGCGTTGAATTACTCTCGCTGGACATGGGCCTGTTGCAGGCCGGCGCCAGCGTCAAAGGTGAATTCGAGCGTCGTTTGAAAGGCGTGATCGATGAAGTCAAAGCCTCGCCGAAACCGATCATCCTGTTCATCGACGAAGCCCACACGCTGATCGGTGCTGGCGGCAACGCTGGCGGTTCCGACGCGGCCAACCTGCTGAAACCGGCGCTGGCCCGTGGCGAACTGCGCACCATCGCCGCGACGACCTGGGCCGAGTACAAGAAATACTTCGAGAAAGACCCGGCGCTGGCCCGTCGTTTCCAGCCCGTGCAACTGCACGAACCGACTGTCAGCGAAGCAGTGACCATTCTGCGTGGTCTGGCTCAGGTCTACGAGAAGAGCCACGGCATCTACCTGCGCGATGACGCGGTGGTGTCCGCTGCTGAATTGTCCGCGCGTTACCTGGCCGGTCGGCAACTGCCGGACAAGGCCGTCGACGTCCTCGACACCGCGTGCGCCCGCGTGCGCATCAGCCTCGCTGCGGCCCCGGAAAGTCTCGAGCGCCTGCGTGGCGAACTGGCGGAAGGTGGCCGTCAGCGCCAGGCCCTGCGCCGCGATGCCGAAGCTGGCTTGCTGATCGACCACGAAGCGCTGGAGGCACTGGAAGCGCGGCTGGACGAAGCCGAAAGCGAGATGCTCGTGCTGGAATCCCTGTGGACTGAGCAGAAAGAACTGGCCGAGCGTCTGCTCGAACTGCGTCAGCAACTGGCCAATGCCCGCGAGGCTGCAGCTGTCGAGCCGACCGTCAGCGTGGAAGAAGACGCCGAAGGCACCGTGATTGAAACCATGGTCGCCGAAGTCGAAGAAGGCCAAAGCGTCGAAGCGCTGGAAGCCCAATTGCATGAAACCCACGCCGCGTTGACCGCTGCGCAAGTCAAAGAACGCCTGGTCAGCTTCGAAGTGTGCCCGCGTCTGGTCGCCGAAGTGATCAGCGCCTGGACCGGCGTGCCATTGGCGCAACTGGCCCGCGAGCACAACGCCAAGGTCGCCAGTTTCGCCACCGATCTGCGCACACGCATCCGTGGTCAGGAGCAAGCCGTGCACGCGCTGGATCGTTCGATGCGCGCAACCGCTGCCGGTCTGAACAAGCCTGATGCACCGGTCGGTGTGTTCCTGCTGGTCGGCCCGAGCGGCGTCGGCAAGACCGAAACCGCGCTGGCCCTGGCTGACCTGCTGTACGGCGGCGACCGCTTCATCACCACCATCAACATGTCCGAGTTCCAGGAAAAGCACACCGTCTCGCGTCTGATCGGTGCACCACCGGGCTACGTCGGTTACGGCGAGGGCGGCATGCTCACCGAAGCGGTACGCCAGAAGCCGTACTCGGTGGTGCTGCTCGATGAAGTCGAGAAGGCCGATCCGGACGTGCTCAACCTGTTCTACCAAATCTTCGATAAAGGCGTGGCCAACGACGGCGAAGGTCGCGAGATCGACTTCCGCAACACGTTGATCCTGATGACCTCGAACCTTGGCAGCGACAAGATCAGCGAACTCTGCGAAGACGGCGCGCGGCCGACCGCCGAAGTGCTCGAAGAAACCATTCGCCCGGTACTCAGCAAACACTTCAAACCGGCGCTGCTGGCGCGGATGAAAGTGGTGCCGTACTACCCGGTGGGCGGCCCGGTGCTGCGCGAGCTGATCGAGATCAAACTCGGCCGTCTCGGCGAGCGCCTGAACCGTCGTCAGCTGGACTTCAGCTGGTGCCAGAACCTCGTCGATCACCTGTCCGAGCGTTGCACGCAAAGCGAAAGCGGTGCGCGCCTGATCGATCATCTGCTCGATCAACACGTGCTGCCGTTGGTGGCCGATCGTCTGCTCGATGCGATGGCGACCGGCGAAAGCCTCAAGCGTGTGCATGCCACGCTCGACGGCAACTCCAGCGTGACCTGCGAGTTCGTCTGAGGTGGGCGTGATGTTCACTCAAGTGCCGCAGCCACTGGTCTATGCCGAAGCGTTGCTGGCGCAGTTCGCCAGTCTGTCGCGGGCGGCGGACAGTGCTGCGCTGCTGGGTGAATTCGTCCGTGGCCTGGCCGAGCTGAGTGGCTGCGAACTGACGCAGCTGTATCTGCTCGACGCCACCCACACCTGCCTGGGGATGAACGCCGAGTGCCTCGACGGCGCGCTGCAACCGCGTCAGGCGGCGAGCCTGCCGGCGGATTACAACGGTGAACAACTGCTGCAATTCGCCCTGTGCCAGAACCGCGTGGTGTGCCTCGACGACCTGACCGGCAGCCTGCACGAAACCAGTTTTCTGCCGGCGGCGAGCACGCCGTGGCAGTCGCTGTTGTGCGTGCCGCTGGTCAATCAGCACAAGTCGGTTGAGGGCTTGCTGCTGTGTGCCAGTCGTCGTCGCACTGACTTGCAGGGTTTCGCCGACTCCCTCGGCCAGCTCGGTTCGTTTGTGCTCGGCCAGCTGCATCTGCTGCAACGCCTGCGTCAGCCAGCCGCCGAATCGGCCACCGTCACTCGCAGTGTGCCGAGCATCAGCGGCTACGGCCTGATCGGCAAAAGCGCGGCGATGCGCCAGACCTACTCGCTGATCAGCAAGATCCTCCACAGCCCGTACACCGTGCTGTTGCGTGGCGAGACCGGCACCGGCAAGGAAGTGGTGGCGCGGGCGATCCACGATTGCGGCCCGCGTCGCTCCCAGGCGTTCATCGTGCAGAACTGCGCGGCGTTCCCGGAAAACCTGCTGGAAAGCGAACTGTTCGGCTATCGCAAAGGCGCCTTCACTGGTGCCGATCGCGATCGTGCCGGGCTGTTCGACGCGGCCAATGGCGGCACGCTGTTGCTCGATGAAATCGGTGACATGCCGTTGTCGCTGCAAGCGAAGATTCTGCGCGTGTTGCAGGAAGGCGAGATCCGTCCGCTGGGTTCCAACGACACGCACAAGATCGACGTGCGCATCATCGCCGCGACGCACCGTGATCTGGCGGCGCTGGTCAGCGAAGGCAAGTTCCGCGAGGACTTGTACTACCGCCTCGCGCAGTTCCCGATCGAGCTGCCGGCCCTGCGTCAGCGCGAAGGCGACATCCTCGATCTGGCCCGGCATTTCGCCGAGAAGACCTGCACGTTTTTGCAGCGTGATCCGGTGCGCTGGTCGGATTCGGCGCTGGAGCATCTGTGCGGCTACAACTTCCCCGGCAACGTTCGCGAACTCAAGGCACTGGTCGAGCGCGCGGTGTTGCTCTGCGAGGGCGGCGAGTTGCTCGCCGAGCATTTTTCCCTGCGCCTGGAAGCGATGCCCGAGGACAACAGCGGCCTGAATCTGCGCGAACGCCTAGAGCAGGTCGAGCGCACTTTGCTGCTCGATTGCCTGCGCAAGAACGACGGCAACCAGACCCTCGCGGCCCGCGAACTGGGCCTGCCACGGCGCACGCTGCTGTACCGCCTCGGGCGCCTGAATATCAATTTGGGTGACTTTGATGGTTGAGCTACAGCACTTCTCCGAACCCAACACATACCCTGTGGCGAGGGGATTTATCCCCGTCCGGCTGCGCAGCACTCGCAGTCCGGCAAATACGGTTTCACTGAGAAATCGCGCTGGCAGGTTATGGGGGCGCTGCGCACCCCAACGGGGACAAGTCCCCTCGCCACGGGAGGTCGCCGTACCTCCAGGCTATGGCGCAAGGCCCCGATCTAGAGGCTTTGAGCCCACCTCAAAAACTTATTTCAGCGCCGCCCGCAAGGGTCGGCGCTTTGTGCTTTGTCTACACCTGGAGACCCTCTGATGTCTGTTCGTCACTGGCACGCTGTCCTGCTGACCCTCGTCGTTCTATGCGGCCTTGGCGGCTGTAGCGGCAATTACAAATTCAACGACAACGACTATCGCCCGTTGGGTGATCCGCAAGCGGTCAATCGCGGCAAGTGACCGCAAGGAGCATCAAACATGGAATTGGTTTTCGAAATGCTGAACACCAAGCAGTTCGTGCCCACCGAGCTGTGCCAGCGGACCTTCAAACAGGCCGGTGGCGTGATCGGGCGCGGCGAGGACTGCGACTGGATCATCCCTGACCGCAAGCGGCACCTGTCCAATCACCACGCGATTGTCAGCTACCGCGAGGGCTCGTTCTTCCTTACCGACACCAGCAGCAACGGTGTCCAGGACGGCAGCAGCGGCGCGCGCCTGCACAAGGGCGAGCCGGTGCGCATCGAGCACGGCAGCACCTACATTCTCGGCGACTTCGAGATCCGTGCGCGGCTGGTTCGTGACCCGGCGACCTTCGACGGCGAAGTCGGCCGCCCGCGCGCCGCTGGCAGCATCATTCCGGACGACGCGTTCCTCGACCTCGACCCGCTCAACGCCCTCGAACAGCAAGAGCGCGTGTACTCGGAAATCGACGAACTGCTGTCGCCCACCGCCAAGCCGGAAGACTCCCGTCAGCGTGCCGACTACGCGCGCATCGACATGGAAAGCCTGATGGTCCCGGAGCTGATTGCCGCCCCGGTCGAACCTGAGCCGGCGCCTGCGCCGAAAGCTGTCGAGCGTCAGAGCGAAGGTTTCTGGGAGCACTTCGGCGCGGCGCTCGGCGTCGACGTCAAAGGCCTCAGCCACGACGAACGCGAAGCGCTGGCGCTCAACGCTGCGCGCTTGCTGCGCCAGAGCATCGGCGGTTTGCAGCAGAGCCTGCGCACCCGCTCCGAGCTGAAAAACGAACTGCGTCTGGCCCAGACCACCGTGCAAGGCACCAACAAGAACCCGCTGAAATTCGCCGTCGATCCGAGCGAAGCACTGCAGATTCTGTTGCAGCCAAGCAAGCCTGGCCATCTGCCCGCCGAGCAAGCGATCTCCCGTGCATTCCGCGACCTGCAGGCGCATCAAGTGGCACTGCTGACCGCCAGCCGCGCCGCCGTGCGCGGCACGCTGGAGCACTTCTCGCCAGAGCAACTGACCCTGCGTTTCGAGCGTGACAGCAAGCCGTTGATCGCCACCTCGGGCGGGCGCTGGAGAGCGTTCGGCCGTTATCACCAGGCCCTGCGTCAGGACGATGACTGGAGCGAGCGTCTGCTGGCCCGCGATTTCGCCCAGGCCTACGAAGAACAGATCCGCCTGATCTCCACCCTCCACACCGACCACCAAGGATGATGCGCATGTCTCGCCGCTCGACCGCTTTTTTCAAGACGCTGACTGCGCTCACCGTGCTGGTGCTGCTTGCCGGTTGCTCGTCGCTGTCGCCGTACTCGAAAGTGACCAAGATCAATCTGAAACTGACCGGCAGCGATCAGCTCAACCCGGACCTCAATGGTCGGCCGTCGCCGATCGTCGTGCGCCTGTTCGAACTCAAGCACCCGGTGACCTTCGAGAACGCTGATTTCTTCAGCCTCTACGAGCGCGCCAAGGAATCCCTCAACCCGGATCTGGTGGCCAGCGAAGAACTCGAACTGCGCCCGGGTGAAACCGTGGAACTGAAACTCAGCGTGGAGGAGGGCAGCCGTTACGTGGGCATCCTTGCTGCCTATCGCGACCTGCCGGATACGCAATGGCGGCACACCGTGCAGATCACTCCGCTGGAACTCACCGAGGCTGATCTGACCCTCGATCAGGCCGGTATCCGCAATACCCAACAAGTGCTCGCCAAGGCGGATGACTGATCATGAACACCCATAAAGTCATTTGGCAGGAAGGCATGTTGCTGCGGCCGCAGCACTTCCAGCACAACGATCGTTACTACGATCACCAGATGAAAACCCGCACGCAATTGCTCGGTGGCTACACCTGGGGTTTTCTCAATCTGGAAATCGACTTGCAGTTCCTCAACATGGGCAAACTGGTGATCAGTGAAGCCTCGGGGATTCTGCCGGACGGCAGCCTGTTCGAGCTCGGTGGCAACACCGAGCCGCTGGCGCTGGACGTGCCGCCGAACACCGGCAACACGCCGATCTATCTGGCGCTGCCGCTGGTCACCGGCAACCACATCGAGGCCCGGCGCCCGGAGCAATCCGACGTGCTTGCGCGCTACACCGCATATGACGCCGAAGTCGCCGACTCCAACGCCGGCGATGATTCCGCCAGTCAGGTCAGCTGCGGTCGTCCGGACTTCAAACTGTTGCTCGGCGAGCAGCAGAGCGATCAGGCCTACGTGAAGCTGAAAATCTGCGACGTGCTCGATACCACGCCCGACGGCGTGATCAGCCTCGACCCGGATTTCGTCCCGACCTACATTCAGGCCCACGCCTCCAGCTACCTGCTGTCGTGCCTGAAAGAAGTCATCAGCATGCTCAGCCACCGTGGCGACACGATTGCCGAGCGGATTCGCTCCAATGGCAAGGTTGGCGGCGCAGAAGTCGGCGACTTCATGATGCTGCAACTGATCAACCGTACCGAACTGCTGCTGCGCCATTACCTCGGTCTGGAACAAGTGCATCCGGAAGAGTTGTACCGCACGCTGCTGACCATGCTCGGCGATCTGGCGACCTTCTCCGGCGAGAGCAAACGCCCGCGTCTGGACAGCCGCTATTCCCACGCCGATCAGGGCGCAAGCTTCCGCAAACTGATGGAAGCGATCCGTCAGGTGCTGTCGATGGTGCTCGAACAGCACGCCATCGAACTGATCCTGCAGGCGCGTCAGTACGGCATCATCGTCTCGCCCTTGCACGATCACAAACTGCTCGGCTCGGCCTCGTTCGTGCTGGCAGCCAGTGCCAACTGCGACTCCGAAGAACTGCGTCAGCGTTTGCCGCAGCACCTCAAGGTCGGACCGGTGGAGCGCATCCGCCAACTGGTCAACCTGCACTTGCCGGGGATCAAGGTCAAACCGTTGCCGGTGGCCCCACGGCAGATCGCGTTCCACTCGAACAAAACCTATTTCATCCTCGAACTCAGTTCCGAAGACCTGGCACAACTCGAACGCTCCGGCGGTTTCGCGTTCCACGTGTCCGGCGAATTCGCCGAGCTTGAACTGAAATTCTGGGCCATCAGGAACTGACCGACATGATCAAGGAAACGGATTACAACCAGGACGACAAAACCGTCCTGCTCGACCGTCA
This sequence comes from Pseudomonas sp. AC083, assembly GCF_979253165.1. Taxonomy (NCBI): domain Bacteria; kingdom Pseudomonadati; phylum Pseudomonadota; class Gammaproteobacteria; order Pseudomonadales; family Pseudomonadaceae; genus Pseudomonas; species Pseudomonas sp. AC083. The sequence goes on along the minus strand of NZ_CEEDDH010000004.1, from coordinate 114,355 downwards.
GGGCCACGGACCGGCATCGAGTCCGCTGACCGATTTCGCCGCGCCGCCGCGTTTCGAGCAACTGGAAGAACGCATGATCTACGCCGCGCGCCTGCGTCCGGCGGAGGCGTTCAACATCAGCCTCAACTCGCTGGTCGCGGCCTCGTCCGATCTGCTCTCGGAAGTGGTGCGTCTCAAGCACAGCGAAACACGCGAAGACCTGTATGCGCTGAATGAGCGGCTGACTGCCGGGCTGAAATTGTTTGAAGTACGCGCCCTGCACAACGGCGCCGAAAGCAGCCAGGTGATGGCCGCGCGTTACGTGCTCTGCACCGTGGTCGACGAAGCCGTCGTGACCACGCCGTGGGGCAACGAAAGCGAGTGGTCGCAGATGAGCCTGCTGAGCAGCTTCCACAACGAAACCTTCGGCGGCGAGAAGTTTTTCCAGCTGCTCGATCGGCTGTCGAAAAACCCGGTCAAGCACCTGCCAATGCTCGAACTGATGTATCTGTGCCTGTCCCTCGGTTTCGAGGGCAAGTACCGCGTGCAGGCGCGCGGCATGCTTGAGCTTGAAGGCATCCGCGACGCCTTGTACCGGCAGATCCGTCAGTTGCGTGGCGACGTGCCGCGCGAGTTGTCGCCGCACTGGGAAGGCCTCAACGATCAGCGCCGCAACCTGGTGCGCATCGTGCCGGCGTGGATGGTGGTGCTCTTTACTCTGGTCTGCCTGGTGGTGATGTATTCGGGCTTCGCCTGGGTCCTGAGCGAACAACGCGACACCGTTCTGCATCCTTATCAGCCGCTTGATCCAGCCGCGGTACAACCGCAGGCGCAGCCGTAAAACAGGGACGTGTGATGAAAAAGTTTTTCAAGAAAGTCGGCGCCTTCCTGCGCCAGACCTGGGTCTGGACTCTGCTGCTGGTGCTGTTCGTGGCGCTGCTGGTGTGGTTCGTCGGCCCGTTGTTGGCGGTCGATGATTACAAGTTCTGGGAAAGCGCGACCTCGCGCCTGCTGACCATCAGCGTGCTGTTCCTGATCTGGGGCCTGACCATGGTCTTCGTCAGCTGGCGCGCGGGTATCCGCAAGAAAGCCGAGGAAGAAAGCGAGGACGGCCAGGACCGCATTCGCCGCGAAGAGCTGATCGACGAAGAACAGAAAGAGTTAAAGGTGCGTTTCAAGGACGCGCTGAAAACCCTGAAGACCTCGAGCCTGTATCGCGGTCGCAGCGAGCGCTGGCGCAGTGACTTGCCGTGGTACCTGCTGATCGGTCCGCAGGCCTCGGGCAAAACCAGCCTGCTGGACTTCTCCGGTCTGGAATTCCCGATCAACAAGATCGACCGCAAGCTGACCCGCGACACCCTCGGCACTCGTCATTGCGACTGGTATTTCGCCGATCACGGTGTCCTGATCGACACCGCCGGGCGCTACACCACTCAACCGGACGCGGAAGTCGACGGCAACGCCTGGACAACCCTGCTGGAACTGCTGCGCAAGCGTCGTCGCGGCCGTCCGTTGAACGGCGTGCTGGTGACCATTCCGGTGGAAACCCTCACCGGCGGCAGCGAGCAGGACATCGAGACCCTCGCGCGCCAGGTGCGCAGCCGTCTGCAGGACGTGCATCAGAAACTTCACGTCGATGTGCCGGTGTATCTGGTCCTGAGCAAGGCTGACAAGCTGCTCGGCTTCGACGAGTTCTTCGATCAACTGACCCGCGAAGAAAGCGATCAAGTGCTCGGCACCAGTTTCCGCAAGGATCAGGTCGGCACCGACGTCACGGTCCTGCGCAACGAGTTCGAAGAGCTGCTGCGCCGCCTCAACAGCCAAGTGATCATGCGCATGCACTCCGAGCGCGACACTCAGCGCCGTGGCCGCATCCTCGATTTCCCGCATCAGCTCGGGCAGATCGGCGAGCGCCTGTGCCTGTTCGTCGACATGGCGTTCACCGGCAACCGTTATCAGCGTGCCACGCAACTGCGCGGTTTCTACCTGACCAGCGCGCCACACCTGACCCAGGAAATGGATTCGACCACCGCCGGCATCGGCGCCAGCCTGGGCATGAACGCCGGCGTGCTGCCGACTCTGCGCAGCGGCCGTTCGCGGTTCATCCACCACTTGCTCAGCCAAGTGATTTTCCCCGAGGCCGATCTGGCCGGTCTGGACAAGCGCGAGCGCAGCCGCATTCATTGGGGCCAGCGTGCGCTGTACGTCGGTGCACTGGCGGCACTGGCACTGTTCGGCATGCTCTGGGCCGGTGGTTTCTCGGCCAACTACGAGCGTCTGGAAAACCTGCGCACGCTGGCGCAGAACTGGACCCAGCAACGCTCGGCCGTGACGCCGCGCGATGACGCCATGGGCGTGCTGAAAGTGCTCGACACCAGCTACGCCGCGACCCAGGTGTTCCCGAGCAAGGGCGACGTGTCGTACCACGAGCGTGGCGGCCTGTATCAGGGCGAAGAGATCAACCCGGTGGTGAAAACCGCTTACGAGCGTGAGCTGGAAGCGCAGTTGCTGCCACGGGTGGCGACCATGCTCGAGGGGCAGATCCGCGCCAACATGAAGGACCGCGATCGCCTGCTCAACAGCCTGCGCGCGTACCTGATGCTGAACATGAAGGATCGTCGCGACGCGGCATGGCTCAAGGACTGGGTCGCCACTGACTGGTCGCAGCGCTACACCGGCAACACCGCGGTGCAGAACGGTCTGAACACGCACCTCGAGCGCTTGCTCAAGCAGCCGTTCATTTATCCGCTGAACGATCAACTGGTGACGCAGGCGCGTCAGGTCCTGCGCAGCGAATCTCTGGCCAACGTGGTGTATCGCATGCTCCGCGAGCAGGCGCGCAACCTGCCGGACTACCGTTTCAGCCAACACCTCGGCCCGCAAGGCTCGTTGTTCATCGGCACTGAATACGTGATCCCGGGTTTCTACACCCAGCAGGGTTATCAGCAGTATTTCTCGGTGCAGGGCGCCGCGCTGGTCACCGATATCCTCCGCGACAACTGGGTGCTGGGCGAAGGCGCGGGCATCAGCGACATGGACTTGCGTCGCCTGATGGTCGAACTCGAGCAGCTGTACTTCCGCGACTACGCCAACTACTGGAGCGAAGCCGTTGGCCAGGTCGCGTTGCCACCAATCAGCGACGCTGGCGAAGGCGCCGAGCAACTGGCGGGCCTGACGTCGGCCAACTCGCCGGTCCTCGCATTGCTCACCGAAGTGCGTGAAAACACTCGCTTCGAAGCTGCGGCTGATCCGGTCGATGAAGCCGGCGAAGCTGCCGATGCGCTGGCCGGGCAGAAAGGCAAACTGGGCAAGGTCGGCAAACTCGCTGCGGCTGCCGCCGATAAGGCTTCGGCGCTGAACGTCGCGAAGAATCTGCCGGACACCGCGAAGAAATCCCTGCAGCGCCGCTTCGAACCGCTGCATCGTCTGCTCGATGACAACAACGGCCCGGGCGCCGACCTGACGCCAGCGTTCAGCGCGCTCAACGACCTGCAACTGCAACTGGCCGGCCTGGCCCGTTCCAGCACGCCGGAGCAAGCCGCGTTCGAGATGGCCAAGACGCGCATGAGCGGCCAGCGTGATGCGCTGACCAACCTGCGCAATGCCTCCGGTCGTCTGCCACGTCCACTGAGCGTGTGGTTCAACGTGCTGGCCGAAGACTCGTGGCGCCTGGTGCTCAACGATGCCTACCAATACCTGAACGGCCGTTATCAGAACGAGCTGTACAGCGTTTACGGCAAAACCATCAGCAAGCGCTATCCGTTCAGCGCCAGCAGCACCAGCGACGTGGCGATCAGCGACTTCCGTGAGTTTTTCCGTGCTCAAGGTACCGTCGACCGCTTCTTCGACAGCTATATGCGTCCATTCGTCAGCGGCGATCCGGGCAGCTACCGCATGCGCAGCGTCGACGGTCACAGCCTGCCGGTATCGAAGGTCTACCTCGATCAGATGGCGGCGGCGCAGACGATTCGCCAGAGCTTCTTCTCGATCAACCCGGCCGAGCCGACCGTGCAGTTCAAACTGGAGCCGTACACCCTCGATCCGGCGGTCAGCCGTTCCGAATTCAAGTTCGGCGACAAGACCATGGAATACCGTCACGGCCCGATCCTGCCAATGACCTTCAAGTGGCCGACCGATGCTGAAGACGGTCGCACCAGTCTGGTCATGGACAAGATGGCCGGGCGTCCGATCGGGATCGAGAAGAACTCCGGCCCATGGTCGCTGTTCCGTCTGTTCGACCTGATGCAGACCGAGTACCTGAACGGTCGTGACGTGCTGGTACTGAAAGCGGACGTGGGCGGCCTGCGCGCCAACTATCTGCTGACCAGCCAGCGCACGCCGAACCCGTTCGACATGGGCGTGCTGCGCACCTTCCGTATGCCGGTGCAGCTCTGATGCTGGTGGCCAGTCCCTGGCGCAGCGCGGCGCGTACCGACCCGGGCAAGGTGCGGGCGCGCAACGAAGATGCCTTCCTCGACTCGCCGCAGCATGGGCTGTGGGTGGTCGCGGACGGCATGGGCGGTCATCAGGGTGGCGACATCGCCAGCCAGTTGATCGTCGCCAGCCTGGCTGAGTTGCCGCAACACGAGGACTTCGACGAACGCCTCAAAGCCATCCGCCAGTGCCTGCACTGGCTGAACCGGCGACTGGGGCAGGAGTTGACCGTCACTGCCGGGCGTCACGACAGCATCATGGGCAGCACCGTCGTCGCGCTGCTGGTGGAAGGCAATCGCGCGGCCTGCATCTGGGCCGGCGACAGCCGATGCTACATGTGGCGCGGGCAGCGGCTGTATCAGCTGTCCAAGGACCATTCGCTGCAACAGCAGCTGATCGACGAGCAGCAAATGAGCGTCGAACAGGCGGCAGCGCACCCGGCGGCTCAGGCACTCACCCGAGCCGTCGGCGCCGCCGACACACTGACCCTGGATGTGCTGGAACTCGAGGTCTATCCGGGCGATGTGTTCTTGCTCTGCAGCGATGGTTTGTATCAGGGCCTGAGCAGCGATGCCCTCGGCAACGCCCTCAGCCTCAGCGCGCCGCACGTGGCGCTGGAACGTTTGTTCGACGGCGCTCTGCGGGGCGCCGCGCGCGACAACCTGACTGCCGTGGTGATCCGCCAATGAGTGAACTCGAATCGCCCATCGATGACCTGCTGATCAGCGAAGAGCAGGCCAGCAACCTGACCTACTTCGCCTTCGCCAAGGGCAACAAGGCCGAACCGTTGCTGGCGCCGACCAAGGCCAGCATCGGTGCGCTGCCGGATGTACTCGCCGGTCGCTACCACCTCGAGCGTCTGCTCGGGGCCGGTGGCATGGGCGCCGTTTACCGGGCGCGGGATCTGCTGCACGAACAGTTCGGCGATCCCGACCCTTACATTGCGCTGAAAATCCTCAGCGAAGAATTTGCCGAATCGCCGGACGCCAGTGCCTTGCTCTACAGCGAGTTCGCCCTGACCCGGCGTCTGCGCCACGACAACGTCGTACGTGCGCACACCTTTGAAGTCGACACCGACTGCCAGCGGGCCTTCATCACCATGGAATACATGCGTGGCCTGACCCTGGACAAATTGCTCTGCGAGCGGCCCCTCGGCCTGCCGTGGCAAGAACTGCGCGACATCGTCCTGCCGCTGCTCGACACGCTGGCCTACGCCCACCGTCGCGGCGTGCTGCACGGTGATCTGAAACCGAGCAACGTCATGCTCAGCGAAGACGGCCTGCGCCTGTTCGACTTCGGTCTGGGTCAGGCAGAGGAGGGCACCTTGCCCGGCCTGCCGCACCTGAGCCGCGAACGCTTCAATGCCTGGACCCCGGGCTACGCCGCCCCCGAACTGCTTGAGGGCCAACCGTTGTCGGCCAGCGCGGACGTGTACGGCGTGGCCTGCGTGATCTATGAACTGGCGGGCGGCAAACACCCGTTCCGCCGCTTGCCCTCGACCCAGGCCCGCGACGAGCATCTGGAGCGCGAACTGCGCGCCCCAGCGAATCTACCCCAGCACGGCTGGCAAGCGCTGCGAACCGCGCTGAGCTTCAACCCGGCAGAACGCACCATCACTGCCCAACAATTGCGTGACGCCTTGGGCGCCACTTCGTCCTGGCTGCAACGTCTGCGACTTCGGGCGTAACGGATGACATTCGAACAGGGAGCACACGATGTTCAACTCAGCTAACGAAACCCACTTCAGCCTCAAGGTCGAAGACTACGTCGGCGACCTGCAAGTGCTGTCGTTCACCGGCACCGAAGGCATCAGCCAGGCGTATCGCTTCGACCTCGAGCTGGTCAGCGAAAACCCCGATCTGGACCTCGAACAACTGCTGCACAAGCAGGCGTTCCTGGCGTTCGATCCACAAGGCTCGGGCATCCACGGGCAGATCTACCGCGTCGCCCAGGGCGATGCCGGCAAGCGCCTGACCCGCTACAAAGTCTCGATCGTGCCGCAACTGCAATACCTGCATCACCGCACCAACCAGCGCATCTACCAGCAGATGTCGGCGCCGAAAATCATCGCGCTGATCCTCGAAGAGCACGGCATCAAGAGCAACGCCTACAGCTTCCAGCTCAGCCAGCCGTGCCCGGATCGCGACTACTGCGTGCAGTACGACGAAACCGACCTGCATTTCGTCCAGCGCCTGTGCGAAGAAGAGGGCATTCACTACCACTTCCAGCACAGCGAAAAAGCCCACTTGCTGGTGTTCGGCGACGACCAGACCGTGTTCCAGCATCTCGGTCAGCCGACTGCGTACGTGCAGGGCAGCGGTATGGTCGCCGACGAGCCGGTGATCAAAGCGTTCAAACTGCGCCTGGAAACCCGCACCACGCGCACCACGCGCCGCGACTACGACTTCGAAAAACCGCGCCTGCGAATGGAAGCCGCATACAAACCGGACGGCGACAGCACTGAGCCGGATCTCGAAGATTACGACTACCCCGGCCGCTTCATCGACCGCGCGCGCGGCAAGTTCCTCAGCCAGCGCGCCCTCGAACGCCACCGCGCCGACTACCGCCAGGCCGAAGGTCGCGGCGACCAGACCAAACTGGTCAGCGGCCACTTCATGGAAATGTCCGACCACCCGCGCAGCGAGTGGAACGACCTGTGGCTGCTCACCGAAATCTTCCATGAAGGCAAACAACCGCAAGTCCTCGAAGAAGGCGTGACCAGCGACACCACCGACAACAAAGACGACTTCCACCAGGGCTACCGCAACCGCTTCCTCGCCACCCCGTGGGACGTGTTCTACCGCCCGGCCCTCGAACACCCGAAACCGCGCGTACTCGGCAGCCAGACCGCCATGGTCACCGGCCCCAAAGGCGAAGAAATCCACTGCGACCAGTACGGCCGCATCAAAGTGCAATTCCACTGGGACCGCGAAGGCCTCGCCGATGACAAAACCAGCTGCTGGCTGCGCGTCTCCAGCTCCTGGGCCGGCGACCGCTACGGCGCCATCAGCATCCCGCGCATCGGCATGGAAGTCCTCGTCACCTTCCTCGAAGGCGACCCCGACCAACCGCTGGTGACCGGCTGCCTGTACCACAAGGAAAACCCGGTGCCGTACGCACTGCCGGCGAACAAGACTCGCAGCGTGTTCAAAACGCTTAGCTCGCCGGGTGGTGGTGGGTACAACGAACTGCGTATTGAAGACAAGAAAGGTGCAGAGCAGATCTACATTCATGCCCAGCGCGATTGGGATGAAAATGTTGAGCATGACCAGAAGATTCGCGTCGGAAATGAACGTCACGACACGGTGGTGAAGAACACTTACACCGAGTTGAAGGCTGAGGAACACCGCACCACGATCGCCGACCGCAAGGTTGAAGCGAAGCTGGATGATCACCTGACGGTGGGGCAGAACCAACACGTCAAACTCGGCACGGCGCAGCTGACCAGTGTGGGGAAAGAGATACACCTCAAGGCTGGGGACAAGATCGTTATTGAGGCGGGGACGGAGCTGACCATTCTTGGGGGTGGGAGCTTTATCAAGCTTGATGGCGGTGGGGTGACGGTGGTTGGGCCGGTGATCAAGATCAATGCCGGTGGCTCGGCGGGATCGGGGACTGGGATTGGGATTAAGCCGCCGGTGCTGCCGGGGGCGGCGGATAGGGATAAGGCGGGGAGTTTGATGGATCAGGCGTTGGGGAATGCGGTGCCTGAGAAGGTTAAGCCGACAGTTGATTACCCTTTTTCGCTTTGAGCGGACGTACGAGCGTCATTATGAACAAGGAATTTTTTGAATGATCATTAGCCCTCCTTTTCTGCCGAAACCGAATGCGGGAGAAACTGACGATGCTTTCCTCTCACGCGCTATGGTCGGAGGTATCCCTGGCGATGGTGGCTATCCGCTAAGCTTTGACCTCAACTGGCATGGCGGCATCCATTTGACTGCACCTCAAGAAAGCGGAAAAGCTTTGCCGGTATGTGCAATCTCAGATGGAATACTGGTTTATTTTCGACAGCCGACCCAGGAAAGTGAGGCGGCGCCTGATCATGCCCTTAGGTATCGCGAAAAGTGGACAGATGATGGTTGTCTTGTAATCAAGCACGAAACGGAGATAGGCGAAGGCGAAAAAGGAAAGATCGTCTTCTATTCAATCTATATGCATCTCGCAAAAATTAGTTTGAGCGCGCCAGCTAAAGGAAAAAAGATATATCGAAAAGATATCATAGGTGAGGCTGGCAAAATTTACGGTGAGGAAAATAGGATTCATTTTGAAATTGTTGCTGACGACAGCAAAATCGAGAATATCGTTGGGCGAAAAGAAAAAGACCTTGCATTCAAAACTAGCGATGGTCGAAAGGACTGCTGTTGGGGGGATATTTTTTTCTTTATTCCTCCAGAAGTTTTTGGTTACGAGAGTCAGCCATCCAGCCACTTATCCGCTCTGAATAACTCGCAGATTATTTATCGCTGCCCTGCTATGCCCGCAGGACCCGCGCCGATTGAGGAGGCGGGGGGCACTCCTGCAACTAATGTGTCAAATACAGTTGATGGTTATGAGTGGGCGCTGGCGACTGAGTTACAAGATGGGCTTTTTGTTAGAATGAGTTTCGTTAAAGGCTCATGTACGCTAACTACATATACCCGGTCTGGATTTGACTTGGGTGGGGTAGACGAGAAAAGTGAGTTTGAGTACTCGCTATTTAAAACTTCCAGCGAGCTATATCCCCAATCTCCCAGTGCGGGATTTGAACTGCTACGCTTTGGAAGAGTTATTGGTGAGGAGCGATTGCAGCCGACTGATGCTGCCCATTGGCGTAAAATAAAATTCCCCGCAAAAGTTGGCGAGGAAAGTAAAGTAGGTTGGGTTAACTTAAACTCTCCTACGGTCGGGAAGTTTAGCGATGCAGATTTTCCTCATTGGCAGGGTTGGCAGTTGGTTGATGACGATAAGGATAAAGATAGCCACTGCCAGTCACCTTTTATTCGAGAACTACTAGCTTTGGATGTTGGAAAAGTAGTTTCCGATAACACCGATGCCATAGGGATAGCTACTTCTCCTGCTTACTCCTCTCTATCGGAAGAGGCAAAGCAGCAGCTTTCTGAACGCTATGTGAAGGAAAGAGATTTAAGTAAGCAAAAGCTTGAAAGTACAGATGCTCAAAATCGAATTAAGCGCTTGGTATGCATGTTTCCCAGCGAGTGGTGTAAAAACGATTTTGATGCTCGCTACGACTGGCTATTAAAAGTGGCTGAAAATGGACCGATGCCGCAAGAGGCTTATGATAAGTTGAAGAGGCATCAGGTTGCATTAGGCTTTTGGGAAGATGCCGCTATTGAAGGAATTGAGAGTAGGCACTGGCATTTTCCACCAAAAGAATTTATTGCGACATTTAGGAAATGTAGTTGGTTAAGCAGAAATGAGCTTGTCCAGTTGCTTCCAACGAACTCGTTGAGGAAGGCATCTACTTGGCAGTGGGAGTCAATCAGCTTACCAAATGCGGGCACCCTGCTTTCTAGTTCAAGTCCAGATGCTTTAACTCGTCGGAATGATCTTAATAAGGCTTTGCGTAAATTTCTGGTAGTTACCCCGGTGCGATTGGCATGTTTCTTTGGTAATGCTACACAAGAAACCCAGTGGTACCAAAAATTTCATGAGGGTAGCCCATATTGGTATAAGCCGTGGGATGGCAGAGGCTTTCTTCAGTTAACACATGCCAGTAACTATATAAAGTACTGGGAGTTTAAGGGTGAAGTTATAAGCTCGCAAGTTAAACAGGTTTTAGCTAGTCATACAACGATGGCGAACAATAACAGACCTGTAGTTAATGGTCACAAAACTATGTACGATCCAACAAACTCATTGAGCGATGCGTCTACTGGCATTCCACAAGCGATCATCACAAAGCGTGACGCGGTAAAAGGTTCGTATGATGCAGCCAATAGTGCTGGCGCCTACTGGGCTTGGTCTGGGGCCTCCAAACAAGCTGATGGCTACTACACCAGTTCAGGCAGTACGTTAAAGACTCTAACAACTAATGCTCAAACAAAACATTATTATGAGAATTCTGCTTTCGGAAATGTTGCCGCTACTGTAAATCTAGGCTCCCCTTCATCTAGCTTCAGCTCTATTTGGGGAGTGCAAGCAAGATTTCTCGCTTTTGCAAACGCACAAATGGTTTTAATGGATACCTTGAGCTTTCCAACGCCATCTGGATCTTCGTCAGGGACGCCGCAGGACTTTGTTTATCGGAGAGTCGATTAATGGAAAAAACATTTGGTTTTTACCTTGCATTGGTGGTGTTTTTGGCTTCAAGCACGGCGGTGTCTGCTGACAAGGAGCAGGCTGACGGAGTTCTAAATATCGGGAACGAGCCTAACGACTCTATATCTGCGTCTGGAATAGCAGTCGTTAATGTGCGCCAAGGTAGTTGTAAATACTCACTTGATATTAGTAAAGATCAATATATTAAGTTCAATACACCTGATGTTGTATTTCTAGAGTCAAAATCTCCTCCTAAGGATCAGGACTGGCCGCATCTTGAACAGGCTGAAATGGCTGTCGGTTATGATTGGAGCTTTAAAAAAGACTCCAATTTAGGAGCCAAGTGGTTTGGCATGATGTGCGATGGTGTGGACAATTTTGACCTAAAACAAACTGGGGAAGACTCTGGGAGCGAGGATGTTAGTCCAGAGCTTCAGGATGTTAGGCAAGCAAATGCTCTTAAGTGTCCTGCAACGTTAAGTGATGAGAGATGGCTGCCAAATAAAAGCGCTGGCAACTCCGAAGACTACATTTTTCAAGAGTTGAGAGGTTCTGGTTGGTCGGGATTCATCTTCGGGTTTAAGGATAAAACGGGCAAAAAAATTGCGCGTGTTAGTTTTTGTATCCTAGAGGGAGAAAACATGCTGGTAGGTGCAGCGGAAAATTATCCTGATACTTTGACTCTGGATGCAGAGACTTTTCAGGGGATAAGAGACGTTTTATCTTCTTTGCGATTCTCTAAATAGTTTCCAGTGGATTCAGAGTGAACCAAAGGAGCGGACTTTTTTCGTCCTCCGTTGGGTAAAGGGAGCGGGTAAGGGGAACGGATTTATTTATCCAACTGATTTTATCGTTGAACTCAAATAAATCTGTTCCCTTCGTTGTCTTGAGGCGGCGGGCTGGTTTTGGACGAAAAACAAACTGCTGGGAATTGCCCACTCTAATGACATACCCAAAATGACTCGAGGTATTAGGGATGACGGTTCTTTAGTCGGAACCGATGCTGCTCATCCTTGGCCGGCTGCCGCGAACTTCTCGGCTCGTGAAATAATGATAAATAAGCTTCAAAGATTTTACTGAGGTCATTTGAATGATTCGCCTAATGGTGTTTTTGTTATCCATTTATGGTGGCGCTGCTTATTCGGCTTCAACTGAGCATAGCCTGATATGTAAAGAAGCTGATCAGAATGCCGATCAAGCTAGCTTGACTCTTTCTTTTGAAGGGGGAGTCTTCTCTCTTGATAATGCTGATCGCGGATGTCGGTCAGATTATGTTGCTAGAGAAGTGGCAGGGACCGAAAATATAGCAGTTATATTTTCTTATCCAACCAGTGATGATATGGGTCTAAACGCTCAGGTTATGATTTTTTCTGCTGTAGCTAAAGGTGGAAAGGCCACATATATCGGAGACATTCCTGCTAGTGCTTCGGAGTTGGAGGATGGTACCTATAAAGATATTCAACTGTCCGGTTATTCAATTTACGAAAACGTTTACCGTATTGAAAGGACAAAAGTTGTGACTTTGATTCCAGGTAAAGAGCTGATCATTTCTGGCGAGCAATGTGTTTATAAGGAAGCGGGTAGCACTGTCTGTCAAAGGATGAAAGGCACCTTCAAAAAACCTGTGTGCGTCCTCCATAATGGTGAGCGCAAGGTCCTCGCGGATGCGAAGGAGTGCATGGACATGAGAGAAAGTCTTTGAGGAAAAGGGGACTGAGGAAAAGGGGCGGATTTATTTATTGCGCTCGACCGCTTTGAATTTGGTTGAGAACTTAAATAGATCTGGCCCGCTTGTCGGTTCTGACTCTATCTTCTGTCGCAGGCCCGTTCAGAATTGAACGGATCACTGATTTTTTTACGGACGCCAAGGAATGCAGTTTTTCAGATTCAGCCTCATTTTTTTATTTTCAATACTGTCGCCTGTGGTCATGGCTGAGGGCACGATGATTGCCACCATCCTTCAGGCCGACTTTTCCAAGGACCCGGAAGTCCGGTTGCTTGTCAGAGTCGTTGATGTGGGTGGTGGGTCGGATACCCCTTCCATGGCGGTTCGTAATCAATGCCTGGAGAGGAAGGCGTCCGCAGAACGTCCTGGGCCGGATCCGTGCTTTTCGATAGAGATCACTGAGAGCAATAAGCAACGGGCCATTGTTCGGCAAACGCTATTGAATGATCCTCAGCGCACAACCGACCCTATCTATTTGGAAATTGTTTATCGCTCGGAGGTCAGCGAGAGCGATCCGACGAATCACCATCAGCGATCCGCCACACTGAAAATCGAAGAAAACGGCCTCTACAACTGGAACAATGAAAGCGAACAGGCATTGGCGGACGTTGAGTGGTTTCCCTCGGGAAATGGTGTTCTTGATCTGATGGTTCCTGACGCGGATGCATTGCTGAACTCTGTATATCGGGATCGTATGAGTCGGCTGGACGAAAGCGGTCAGAAAGCACTGAGGGAAACTCAAAGAGCCTGGATGAAATTTAGAGATGCGGAGTGCCAGGCCGACCCGAAATTGCATAAATCAGTTTTCGGTGAGTGGTCCGATGCCTGCCTAATTCGCGCGACGATAGAGCGTACTCGCCAATTGGCTTTGGCACCGGACAAGAGCAGACGTTGAAAAGGACAAGCCAGAGCATTCGCGCGAAAGCGTCAACTTGGATGAGCATGAACAAGCTTTTCGTTCTCTTTTTTGCGCTATTTCCTTTACGTGTGAAAGGTGACGGATTTATTTGTTGCTCCAAAATTATTTAATTTTTAGGCGAAGCGTAAACGTATCCGTTTCGATGGTGGGAAAATTTCTTTGATGGCTGATTCAATGAAAAATTTACATTCGCTCCCTTGCTTTTTATCGTTAACCTTTTTGCTATTCAGTTCGGTCGCATTTTCTGCGAGTTTCGACTGTGGTAAAGCTTCGACGGACGTAGAGATGAAGATTTGTAGTTCTCCTTCTTTGTCCGCAATGGACGAAAAGCTCAGTGAACTCTTCAAGCCGTTAAAAAATCGGCGAGCTTTACAAGTAATCGAAAGTGATTGGCTTGAGTCAGAGCGTAATTCTTGTGAGTCATTGGAGTGTTTAGAGGAAGCTTATGTTCAGCAGATAAGCTTTCTCACACCGGTTTCTATTGCGCCTAGGCCGACTCAGAAAGATATTAAGTTAATGTTGGGTGATAAGCCCTACACACAGTTTGAACGCTCATGGAAGGTCATTGATTTAGCATGGCTTCCCAATGAAAAAGGGGCTGTCGAACGATTTGTGATCTCAGCTGAAACAATTTCAGGTATGTTGCATGTCATCGTGTTTGAAGGGCATTTTGATGCGGCGATGATTGCGTACCGGGGTAATCTATATGAGTACGTTGATCGCAACGACAGGCCGGTATTGCACACGATTGCGAAAGATATCGGTTTTGATGGTGCTTTGAATTTAGGTTCAAACGACGAAGGGAAAAGATTCGCGGGAATCTTCGATGGGGCGTTTTACTATCGGCAGCAGCTCTCTAAGAATCAGCTGCGGGGGATGGTTTATAAGCTCGGTTCAAAATCTCCGCCATTGGAAAGTAGTTTGCTGTTTCAACAGTGGCCAAATACTGATGAAAATGCTGTTAGTGGTTTGACATTCGGTTGGGGTGGTGAGTATGGAAAATTGCAAGCGTACTACTCGCACACCTCAGGGTATGAAACGATAGCTCAGGCTGGTCGACCCGAGGCCGGTTGGAATATATATGCTCCGATTTGGAGCAAGTCACGGCCGACGTTTTATTTCAAGAATGGTGATGAAACTATTTGGCGTGCCAATGTTGCGGATAAGACGTTAACAAAAATTGCGAAGGCTAGTGATGAAGGAATGATCCAGAATCCTACTCCTGTCGATATTAATGGGCGCGAAGCAGTCGTTTATCTGAATGGATCTACTCTGAAAATGGCTATCTCCCTTGAAGAATAAGCACGACTTAAAAATACACTTTCGCAAAATATTGTTGGAATTTGCCTTGAGTAAATATCTTATTCCGGTGCTGCCCGCCGTGCTGATTGGTGGTTTATCTCTGTTGGGGGGACATGCATTTGCTGACGATGCATGTGCCGATATCACTACGAACTCTCAGAGGGAAAGATGTTCTGTGAGCGCCAAGGTTGCTGCAGATAAGCAGTTGAATACCAGTTATCAAGAACTGATGGTTCGGCTCGAAGGTGGGTATCAAACTGATCCAGTTCTTGCGGCGAGCCAAAAGGCAACGGTTCAGGAGGCTCAGCGCGCCTGGATCAAACTGCGCGATACCGATTGCCAGGTCGATGCGTTGGAGACGGAACCGGGCTCTTCGGCGCATGTGGCAGCGGTGAACAATTGCATCGCCAGTATGAGTCGTGACCGTTCAGTGTTTTTGGACAATATCGCGTCCAATACCGGGAGTGGCCCGACAATTGGACGTGGCTCGTGCCCTACGCAAGACTTTACACAGTTTCTTCCAGCATTCTCCGCTAATGTCGAATCGCAGAAGCGACTCACTGCGCAGGCCGTGAAGCTACTGGTATTAAAGGGGACGTCGGATATAGGGCGGATTGTGACTCACGTTACTGCGGAGGTGGGACGCGATATGGCGTTTCCTTTAATGGTGGCTGTGCCCGATGGGAAAGTGGAAGGAATAGAGATCGAGAAGGTGGATGACCGCCACGTTAACGTTGTGGATAAACGCGCCGGCAACAGCAATATCAAGATTTTCAACTTTTCGCGGAAGTCCTGCTGGACGCTTGATGGGGTTGAGGACTGGTCGATTCCTGATAAAGAGCTTTCTGTAGCCAGTACGCGGAAAATGAGTCGTGCGGAGAATTTCTGTTGGCAGCGCGGACAAGGATTTGCTGGCTTGGGCGGCCTTGAGCAATACCGACTGACAGGAGAACTTTTTGAGGCGACTTTGGAAAATTACCTGTGCGCGGCCGCTTCAGGCGATCCTATATCTAGTTCGGCTGCGGCCGGGCTGAGTCTGTCGGGTATGGCCCCGCAATTGGAATACGACAAAGTTGAGGCTCTTTTCAAAGCAGCAGCCGTTGATTCACCAAGCGGTGCTGAGTCGTTGGCTGGCTTCTATTGTTTTGGGAATGAATTGGCCGGCTCAGGCCCCTGCCAGCGCCCGCTGGACGTTGAAAAAGAGTTGATTCGTGCTACCACCATGGGATCAACCCATGCATTCGTTTCGTTAGGCGACTATTGGAAAAGCGGCGATCTAGGAAAGAAAGATACTCCTCGCGCCTTGGCCTGTTATCAGCTTGCTGCCGACAAAGGTAACGACTCGGGCATCAATGCGATTAAGCGACTTCAGTCCGAAGTGGCCGAACCGATAGTGGCCAGCAGCTGCTTTTAGTACGGTTAAGTGAGGAAGGGCGTTTACAGAGCCCGACGCCTTTTCACCTCGATGTGATCAAACGCGTTCCGCCATCACGGCTAACGCGTTTTCATATGCGCTGAGCCAGAATCCGCGGCGCTTAAACGTTTAATATTTGAGCATATAACGACCTCGATCTTCCTTTAAACTCCCCCCAAGGAACGCGCTCAGGACACGGAATGCCAGCCCCTTCTTCCTCGCTTCGCCCAGCGTTGGTGCTTTGGCTATATGCCGCTGCGATCACGCACATCCTCGCCGGTCTTAC
Organism: Pseudomonas sp. AC083; assembly: GCF_979253165.1. Lineage (NCBI taxonomy): Bacteria > Pseudomonadati > Pseudomonadota > Gammaproteobacteria > Pseudomonadales > Pseudomonadaceae > Pseudomonas > Pseudomonas sp. AC083. The sequence continues at coordinate 98,034 of NZ_CEEDDH010000004.1, read as the reverse complement.
CCTGACCTGGGCCGGTGACTCCGGCTTGCTCGATGGCTACCTGCAAGTCCTCGAACTGTCGTTCTGGGGCGCCGATGCGGTACCTGCTGCCGGACACGATCAACAGGGCTGGTGGCTCGCGCTGTTCGGCGCGACGTTGCAAAGTTATTCGCTGTACATGCTCGCGCTGGTGCATCTGGGCAATCGCTTGAAAGCTCCGGCCATCTGGGGCTGGTTGATCGCCGGCATCCTGTTATGGGCGCCGCAGGACATGTGGCTCTCGGCGCAACAGCAGGTCTGGTCGCACGTGTGGCTTGATGGTTTTGCGTTGTTGGTGTTGTTGCCGCCGCTGTTTTGGCTGTACAGACATGACCGTCAAGGGAAGGAGTAACAGCGTGAAAGTATTTTCGATTCTTCTCGGTTGCTTGCTCTCTGCTGCTTCATCCGCATTGTTTGCTGGAGAAGCGTGCAACCCAGACAGTTTGTCCAACCCGGACTTGATCACCTGCGGCCAGCAATCTTTCGAGAAGGTCGATGGTGTCCTGAACGAGCAATACAAAAAAGCGCTGTCGACTCTGGCTCCTGCGGAGCAAAGCCATCTGAGAGATGTGCAAAAGAACTGGGTGCGCTTCAAAGAATCGTTTTGCGAAGAGCTTTATGAAGCCGCGTTGCCGGGCGCTGAAGCGCCAATCGAAAAGCTTGGGTGTCTGGTGCAGACGACCAATGCTCGGCTGGGAGAGTTGGTCGCTCTACAGACGGGTTTACCGCTGGATGGTTTTTACAAAGCGGCATCCGCGATTGAAGGGAAGGATCGTGAGAGAAATTTAGCGGCCTCAATTGAGCTGCTGGGAGGGGAAGAACTCGATGATCCGCTTTGGAAGCAATACGCGGATGGGCACTGCAAAATGAGCGAGCGTTTGTTCCGTGAGGATTTTGCGAATTGCAGGGTGCGGATGCGCTTTCAGTTGCCTATGAATCGTTGAATGAATTTCCGATTTGAAGTTTTCGCGTGCGTTTATCTCTGCTCTGCTGCTAGTACCACTGACTGCCCATAGTGAAGTTTCTACACAGCTAAGGCGGATGCCACTTTCGGTACTTCAACGTGGTCAAGCGTTCCTTCACTAGCCTCTTACGTCCTGCCGATGAGCGACTGCGTCGCCGGTTGAGGCTCGAAAGCTGCGGAATGCTCGAACAAGGTAATCAGTGTCAGGTTATTTCTGTTTATGTTCAGAAGCTTGGAAACGTCGCTACCCTCATGGCCTTTGAAGATTGCCAGTGGTTGTCCATGTCCAGGATTCGAGGTAACGGGTATCGCTATCAGATCTGGCGATCTGAGGCGCGCAAGGCTGCGGAAGATATGGCGCGTGAAAGCCAAAACCTCAAGATCCGAGGTATCGAAACCACTCAAATCCGTTACGAGCCTATTACTCCCGTTGCCATCGAAGCTGCGGATCTTTGGGGTGACGAGGCGACGCTCTACCCGTGGCACGATGTGCATCAATGGAAACAGGCTGACACCCGTGGTTTTGATGTCTCGCTTTGGTTCAACCAAGAATTGTGTGGGTTGTGTTATGCGTCACCGCGCAAGAGCAAGCTATGTATCAAGATCGTGATTCTGGAGGGCAAGCCGGAAAGATCCCATCCGTTGCGGGGCACAGTGGCTGCTTTGGCATTAACCGCGATTGAAAACTACGCTCTCTTGATTGGCTGTACAGAAATTGAAGTTCAAGAGCCGGCAGTCGGCGCTATACCCATATACGAGAGTTTAGGGTTTGGCTTTGATCCGACGGGCCGGCTTGTTATTGCGGTTGAGCGGTAATACTATCCAGTCAAATTTCGAGACCCGAGAGGTTTCCATGAAAAAGTCCAAACATGAACCAAAGCCTATGATGGCTGCCCGGTTCCAGGCTGAAGCTCGTGAAGTTTTGGCTAAACGTTCCGGTAAGCGCAGCCGTTTTCTGGATGTTGCGTTGGCCAAAGGTTCTGATTTCGAGCCAGTCGGTCGACTGGCTGGCTGAAGGTTTTCGGATTCTCAAAAAAGCTGCCGTGATTGGCAGTTTTTTTGTGCCTGGATGTTTACAGGCGGTGCAGAAAGGGGACTTAACGTCCCCTTTTTTTCATCCGCAATTCCCGCTACGGCTTCGCCGCCGCGCTCTTCACCTCAATATGATCAAGCGTCCCTTCCACCATCAATCGCACCCCGTCCGCCATTCTGCTCAGGGCCAGTGCCACCGAGCGGCGGGAGCCGTGGAGGTCGTCAGCCAGGTCGCAGGCGATGACGCTGATTGACAGGAGGTCTTCGGAGGCGTTGGCCATGAGGGCTTCGGCGTCGGTGCCGGAGGAGAGTTTGAAGAGGCCGGTTTCGCGTCTGGCGTGGGGTTCGGTGGGTGGTTTGAAGTGATGGTCGAGGGCGCGTTCGGCGGCTTCGTGGAATTTCTTTGATTCCAGAGATTCGTAGGGCGAAATATCCGGGTTTTCTGGGGGATTTGGTGTTGGTTTGATCATAGGTATTTCCGAGTTATGGAGCCAACACCGTTTCGCTTGCTTCGAAAGGGTGGCAGCTGTGTATAGGTGTGCAAGACCGGACTCGGAACCGGCAGACCCGAAGGCCTCCCATACACAGCCGCCATAACAGTTCGCGAGCATAGGAAAACACTCGGCGAATAGCCATAACTGAATGCATGACGAGTCTGGACTTGCACGTCCGTATCACCGATTTTGCGGCGACCCACAGATCCTATCCCCACCGCACCAACTCGCCTAGTTCATGGACCGCACCGCACTTTGCAGGAAACTTCCCATAGATTCGCGGGCCGGAAGATCAAAAGATCGCAGGCTTCGCCAGCTCCTACAGGGATGTGTTTCAAAAGGTGTAGGAAAGGTGAGTGGTGAGACGCGGAGCGTCTCGGGATGCATTCCCACGCGGAGCGGGGGAACGATCAGTGGGCGAGCGCTGAATCGTGACTTGGTGGTCATCGTGCGGGAAATGGTCTGCATCCTCTTCCAACAGTGTCAGATACTGGCGTTATCGTCCGAATCCCTTACACTGCCCCGGCCGTTCATTTTCCTTTTGAGGCTGTGCGCATGAAATTTCGTTTTCTCCTGTGGATGATGGGTTTGTTGATGGGTAAGGCCAGCCGGACCAATCCTGCGTTCCAGCAGCAGCTGGGTGACAAGGATCTGGTGTTTCAGTTGCAGACGCTGGATGGGAAAGTGGCGCGGCATTTCGTGGTCAAGGATCAGCGCATCACCAGCAAGTCTGGGGTGGTGGCAGAACCGGCGTTTGCGATTGCTTTTAAAGATGCCGGTTATGGCTTTGCGACGATGCAGGCGAAGAACAAGCAGTTGGCGTTTATGCAGGGGATTCAGGACAAGTCGATTCAACTGAAGGGGAATCCGGCGCTGGTGATGTGGTTTCAGGGGTTGATGAAGTATTTGGTGCCGAGGAAGGCTAAGCCTAAGGCTTGAGCCTTTGGTGACGCGGAGCGTCACGGGATGCATTCCCACGCGGAGCGTGGGAACGATCAGGGGCGGTCTGGTAGACCGAGTTGGATTCTTCGCGAGCAGGCTCGCTCCCACAGGGATTTGGTGATCCTTGGGGAGCGGGCCTGTTTCGTTTTAGGCCTGGCTGAACTGCGATGCCAGTTCGCGCAGCAGCACTTCAGCCTCAAGCACTTTGCTGACGACATCGTTGGCCTTGTCGCGGCTCAGGCCGACGCGTTCAAGCAGGGCATCCGGAATATCTTCATCCGGCCCGGAGCCAATCCCGCGGCTACGCAGCAGGCGCACGGCCAGGCAGACGAGGTTAGGGTATTCGGCGTAGGCGCCGTCGTAGCTTGGGTCGTGCTGGAAGCGCAGTGCCGTGGCGAGTTCATCGGGCATGTCCCAGTAGCGCATCAGCCATGAGCCGATCTGCTCGCGGCTGATACCCAGCAGGTGTTGCTCGATATAGCTGTGGCACAGATGCGGATTGACCTCCAGGTGGCGGCAGATCAGCGAGAAGTGCGGCGGGAACACGTGGGCCAACAGCAGATAGCCGAAGTTGTGCAGCAGGCCGGCCAGATAGGTCAGGCCGGCTTCCGGGCGCTGGGCGCGAGGCATGGCGCGGGTCAGGCCTTCGATGACGGCGGCGGTGTAGATCGACTGCTGCCAGTACGGCGTGGTGTGTTGCGGGTGGTCTTTCGGCAGGCTCAGGGTCTTGCCGAGGGCCAGGCCCAGCGCCAAGTTGATTACCAGATCGAAACCCAGCACGCGGACGATCGCGTCTTCCACCGAGCGGATCTTGCCCGGCGAGGCGTAATACGGCGACGCCGCCCAGCTCACCACTTGCGCGGCCAGCGCCGGGTCGGTTTCAACGACGCCGGTGATGTCGTCGATGGTGGCGTTGGGGTCGACGCGCAGCTTGATGATTTTTTGCGCAGTTTCAGCAAGCGGCGGAATCTCGATGGTCGCTTCCAGACGCTGCTGGATGCGCCGCGCGGTGAACGCCTGCACGGCCTGGGTGATTTCCTCGCGGTCATCGTCCGGGCGGTCGAGGTTCGGGCGGATGCTGCTCAGGGCTTCACCGAAGTTGGCGGCGCTGGCTTTGGTCAGCATCGATTTGAAGTCTTCGCTGCTGATTTCCAGCAGCAGGCCCGGCTCGCCGGAGTTGATCAGCAGCTTCGGCTCGCGCAGCAGGCTTTCTTCGTAGAGGCACGGCGAACTGGTCAGCGCCGGCAGGCCCGGGAGCAGGCTCAGATTGTGTTTGCCGAGCATCTTTTCCAGGCGCTCGGTGGACACGGCAGTCAGGCGGCGACCAGTGAGTTCGGCGAGGCGATTGAGATCCAGCAACTGGCTCTGTGGAAACAGCACCATCAACGCGCCGACGGCGTCGTCCAGCAACACGGCTTGCACTTTGCGCGAGGCATTGAGGCCGTGGTGGTCGAGCACTTCTTCGTAGGCAACGCCCAGCTTGTTGAGCAGCAGCCGAATAACAGACGGAGCTTGCGGAGATTCGGGGACGAGAGCAGCTTCGGTCATGGTCTGTATCCGTTTTTGAAACAATGGCAGGAGTATAACCACCTCTGCCGGAACGAGCTGTCGGAAACTGCGACAGTGCTCACACTTGGCCGTATTGCTGCCCATGCCGCAGCCAGCGATCCAGCAACGGGCTGACGTGGGTCGGCCAGCGCTCCAGCAGGGCTTGCGCGGCGTCGCGCACGGCGGGCAGCAGGTCGGCGTCGCGCATCAGATCGGCGACCTTGAATTGCAGCAGGCCGGTCTGACGAGTGCCGAGCATTTCTCCGGGGCCGCGCAGTTCGAGGTCTTTTTCGGCAATGACGAAACCGTCGTTGGTCTCGCGCATGATGCCCAAACGCTGACGACCGATCTGCGACAGCGGCGGATGGTAAAGCAGCACGCAATGACTGGCCGCGCTGCCTCGACCGACGCGACCGCGCAACTGGTGCAGTTGCGCAAGACCCAGGCGTTCGGGGTTTTCGATGATCATCAGGCTGGCGTTGGGCACGTCGACGCCGACTTCGATGACCGTGGTGGCAACCAGCAGTTGCAGGTTGCCGGCCTTGAACTCGGCCATCACTGCGGCTTTCTCGGCCGGCTTCATGCGCCCGTGAATCAGCCCGACTTTCAATTCGCCGAGGGCGGCGGTGAGGTCTTCGAACGTGGTTTCGGCGGCCTGGCAGGTCAGCTCTTCGGATTCTTCAATCAAGGTGCAGACCCAATAGGCCTGACGTCCTTCGGCGCAGGCGCTGCGCACCCGTTCGATGACTTCGACGCGGCGGGTGTCGGTGACCAGCACGGTGTTGACCGGGGTTCGGCCGGGCGGCAATTCATCGAGGATCGAGGTGTCGAGGTCGGCGTAGGCACTCATCGCCAATGTGCGTGGAATCGGCGTGGCGGTCATGATCAGTTGGTGCGGGCACATGCGCCCGCCGACGCCTTTCTGGCGCAGCGCCAAACGCTGCTGCACGCCGAAGCGGTGCTGTTCGTCGATGATCACCAGAGCGAGGTTCTTGAACTGCACTTCGTCCTGAAACAGCGCGTGGGTGCCGACCACCATTGGCGTGCCGCTGGCAATCTGTTCCAGCGCGGCGACGCGATTCTTGCCCTTGAGCTTGCCGGCCAGCCACGCGACTTCAATGCCCAGCGGTTCGAGCCAGCGCTTGAAGGTGATGAAGTGCTGTTCGGCAAGGATCTCGGTCGGTGCCATCAGCGCGACCTGATAACCGGCCTCCAGCGCCTGCAACGCGGCGAGGGCGGCAACCACGGTTTTACCCGCGCCGACGTCACCCTGAATCAGGCGCAACATCGGTTCGTGCTGGCTGAGGTCGTAGGCAATTTCATTGCCGACGCGCTGCTGAGCACCGGTTGGGCTGAAGCCGAGGTTCTTCAGGTATTTCGGCGGCAGCCTGGTGGCTTTCGGCATCGCTGGCGCGCGCAGCGAGCGCATGCTTTCGCGCAGACGCTGCTGCGACAGTTGATGGGTGAGCAGTTCTTCGAAAGCCAGGCGATGCTGCGCCCAGTGATGGCCGAGGGCGAGCTCATCGACATCGGCGTCGGCGGGCGGATTGTGCAAGTAGCGGATCGCATCGGCCAGCGGCGCCAGTTGATAGTCGCGGGCGAGTTCGGTCGGCAGCCAGTCCGGCAGGGTGCTCGGCTTGAGCAGCGTCAGGGTCTGCATGCACAGCTGGCGCAGGCGCTGTTGGGTCAGGCCTTCGGTGAGCGGATAGACCGGGGTCAGGGTTTCGTCCACTGGCGGTGGTTCATCACCGGTGATCGCGCGGTATTCCGGATGATAGATTTCCAGGCCTGAGGCGCCGGGCCGGGCTTCACCGTAGCAGCGAACTCGCGTGCCACGCTTGAGGCCTTCTTTCTGCGCATTGCTGAAATGGTAGAAGCGCAGACTCAGCCCGCCGGTGCCGTCCTGCAAGCGCACGACCAGGCTGCGGCGGCGACCCATGACTACATCGGCGCCGCTGACGGTGCCTTCGACCACGGCGTCCTGTCCCGGCCGCAACGCACCGATCGGCACCACGCGGGTGCGATCCTGATAACGCAGCGGCAGGTGGAACAGCACGTCCTGCAGATTCTCCAGGCCGACCTTGGCCAGTTTCTCGGCCATGGCCTCGCCGACACCCTTGAGTGCCGTCACCGACACTTGCGACAGCTCCGTCATGACGCTCGCTTAACCGGCCGTAACCGGCGCGGCAGGCTTGGCCACCGAGCACAGGCGAATGGAGTCGGCGAGGATCTCGATGGCTTTCGGCCGTGGGAAGCTCGCACGCCATGCGATCGCCACGGTGCGGAACGGCACCGGAGCGGTCAGTGGACGCACTTCGATCACGCCCGGGGCGTAGTGATGGCTGTCCACCGCGGACAGCGGCAGGATCGAGATGCCCAGGCCGGACGCGACCATGTGGCGAATGGTTTCCAGCGAGCTGGATTCCACCGTGGTGTGCTTGGCGCCGTCGTTGCCCTTGGTCAGGGTCGGGCAGGCTTCGAGCACCTGATCGCGGAAGCAGTGGCCTTCACCGAGCAGCAGCAGGCTCTTGTCGTTGAGCAGGCCGGCGTCGATGGACTCTTTCTTGGTCCACGGATGCTGGGCCGGCATCAGGACGTAGAACGGCTCGTCGTAAAGCGGCAGGGTCAGCACGTCGGCTTCATTGAACGGCAGGGCGATGATGATCGCGTCGAGCTCGCCGTTGCGCAGTTTGTCGCGCAGCACGTGGGTGAAGTTTTCTTCGATGTACAACGGCATCTGCGGGGCAACCCGGTGCAGTTGTGGAATCAGATGCGGGAACAGGTACGGGCCGACGGTGTAGATGGCGCCGACTTTCAGCGGCGCGGTCAGCTGATTCTTGCCGGCCTGGGCCAGTTCGCGAATGCCTTGGGCCTGTTCCAGGACTTTTTGCGCCTGGGCGACGATGCCTTCGCCGACCGGGGTCAGGCGCACGGCGCTTTTGCTGCGCTCGAAAATCAGCACACCGAGTTCGTCTTCAAGTTTCTTCACGCCCACCGACAGCGTCGGCTGACTGACGTGGCAACGCTCGGCGGCATGGCCGAAGTGCTGCTCTTGGGCGAGGGTAACGATGTAGCGTAATTCTGTGAGGGTCATAGCAAGCGTCCATGAAGATGCGCGCCAAGCATACCGGCTGCAATCGATAGACGCACGTTATCAGACTGCGGGCTGAGTGCGACACCGGTCGAGGTAGGTTTGCCGCTGGCAGATACGCAAAAGGCACCTTTCGGTGCCTCTTGGCTGGATCGACTGGTTAGCACATCACTTTGTGGGAGCGAGCTTGCTCGCGAATGCGGTATGTCAGACGAAACTGCTCTGACTGACCTGGCGCCTTCGCGAGCAAGCTCGCTCCCACAGGTATTGCGGTGTTGCTTAACGGCGACGTTCCAGCGAATAAACAAACGGCGCAACAATTTCGATCGAGCCGTTGTTGAGCATGTCGGCCGGAGGCTTGGGCAGCGGTTGCGCGCGGCGGATCATGTCCAGGGTGGCCCGGTCCAGATCAGCGTTGCCAGAGCGGCCCACCAGCTCGAACGACAGTACATTACCTTCGCCATCGACCACGAAGCGCAGACGATTCAAGCCCTCCTTGCCCCGCGACTGCGCACTCTGCGGGTACTTCTTGTACTTCTGCAGATGCGCGAGCAGGGCGCCTTGCCAACTGGCCTTGGCCGCCACTTGAGCTGGCGATGGGCCCGGTGCCGGCTGGGCGGATTTCTCCGTCGGTGCCTGTGTCGGTTGCGTATCGGCCGGTTTTTCCTCGGAAGGTTTTTCCTTCGGCGGCTCGGGCAGCTTTTTCTCGACCGGCTTCGGCGGTTTCGGCTTGGGCTTCGGCTTGGGTTTGGGTACCGCGATTTCCGCTTTCGGTGCTTCAGCCAGTTTCGGAATCGGCAATTCTTCCACCGGAGCCGGTGGCTGCGGCGGTGTGACGACTTTCGGCGGAGCCGGCGGTGGCGGGGCAGGCAACGGGGCCAGCTCGACCATCATTGCCTGCGGCGGCAATTCGATGGGCGGGCGGGCAGTCCAGTTCAGCGCCAGCGCGATGGCCAGCGCATGCACGCCCAGCACCACGGCCAGGCTACCGCTGTAACGCGTCAGCTTATGGCGCGTCGTGATCATTTCTTGGCTGCCGTCTCGAGACCTACCAGACCGACCTTCAGGTAACCGGCGGCGCGCAGGCTGTCCATCACGCTCATCAGGTCACCGTAATCCACGCCTTTGTCAGCCTGGAAGAAGATGGTGGTGTCTTTCTTGCCCTGGGTCTTGGCGTCGAGGGTAGCGCCGAGGGTTTCGGCTTTCACTTCGTCGTCACCGAGGAACAGGCGCTGGTCAGCTTTCACACTGAGGAACACCGGTTTCTCCGGCCGCGGCGCCGGTTTGGCGGTCGAGGCGGGCAGGTCGACTTTGATGTCCACAGTGGCCAACGGCGCGGCCACCATGAAGATGATCAACAGCACCAGCATCACGTCGATGAACGGCGTGACGTTGATTTCGTGGTTCTCGGCCAGATCGTCGTCTGCGCCTTCTTTCAAATGCAGGCCCATGGCCGATTACCCCACTTTAACCATGTGCGGCTGCGAGCTGCGCTCAGGCTGGTGGTCGAGATCGCGGCTGACCAGCAGCAGGACCTCTGCCGAGGCATCGGAGACCTGCGCCTTGTAACCGGCGATGGAGCGGGCGAAGACGTTGTAGATCACTACCGCAGGGATCGCCGCAACCAGACCCAGTGCAGTGGCCAGCAGGGCTTCAGCGATACCCGGTGCGACAACGGCGAGGTTGGTGGTCTGGGTTTTGGCGATGCCGATGAACGAGTTCATGATGCCCCACACGGTACCGAACAGACCGACGAACGGTGCGGTCGAACCGATGGTGGCGAGAACGCCGGTGCCGCTGCTCATGTTGCGACCGCAGGCCGCTACGAGGCGCTCAAGGCGGAAGCTGACGCGTTCCTTGATACCCTCTTTCTCGCGGCTGTTGACCGACAGGCGCATCTCTTCGAGCGCGTCGTGCACCAGCAGGTTGGCGAGGGTGCCTTCTTTACCAGCGGTGGCGCTGGCTTCCTTGAGGGTGGTGGCTTTTTTCAGTGCGGCGATTTCGCCACGCAGACGACGCTTGGCGCCCATCAGCTCGAAGCCTTTGGCGATCCAGATAGTCCAGGTGATGATCGATGCGATGGCCAGACCGATCATCACGATTTTCACGATGATGTCGGCGTTCTGATACATGCCCCACGGCGACAGGTCGTGGGCCATGCCCAAGGTGTTGTCGGCTTCGAGGACTTCAGGTGCGTCGGCCGCGTCGACAGCCTGCACCGGATCGGTGGCGGCCGGTGCAGCCGGAGCGGCAGCGGGTGCGCTCTGCTCGGTGGCGGCTGGGGTGGCGGGCGCTTGAGCGTCGGCGAAGGCGGCGGTCGGTGCCAGCATCAGGCTGAGCAACAGAGCCGCGACGGCGCTCCAGGCGCGAGGTCGAGTGGTTGGCGAAGCGGGAGTTTGATTACGTGTCATGCTGGCCGGACCTGAGATAGAAAAACGTTGTTGCTCTTCCAGGCCTCGTGAGGCCGAGAACAAAAGTGGCGTGCATTATTGCAAGTAATTCTTGTTAACAAAAGTAATAGAGTAACTTTTTTTCCTTCATTGCTAGCCGTTCGTCCTGTGCCAGAGCTAGTCTGTGCCTTTCTGATGGGAGTTTTCTGATGTCCGCGCCTTCTGTTTTGATTGCCGGTTGTGGTGATGTCGGCAGTCGTCTGGCCACGCAATTGCTGGCGGCTGGCTGGCAAGTCCATGGCCTGCGCCGCGACGTTTCCAAGCTGCCGGAGGGTGTCATCGGCGTCGCCGGTGATCTGTTCAACGAAGAATGCCCGGCGACCTGGCCGGTGGGTGCCGTGGATTATCTGGTGTATTGCGCTGCGGCCACCGATCACGACGAAGAGGGCTATCGCAAAGCTTATGTGCAGGGTTTGCAGAATGTGCTGAGCTGGCTGGGTGACTATGGGCAAGTGCCCGAGCGGCTGATCTTCGTGTCGAGCAGCAGCGTGTACGGCCAGCAGGATGGAGCATGGGTGGATGAGACCTCCGAGACGGTCGCGGCCGGTTATTCAGGTCGCTTGATGCTCGAGGCCGAGCAGGTCGCGCTCAATAGCGGCATTCCGGCAAGTGTGCTGCGGCTGACCGGCATTTACGGCCCGGGCCGCGAGTGGCTATTAACCCAGGTGCGTCGTGGTTATCGCGTGGCGATTGATCCGCCGCTGTATGGCAATCGGATTCATGCCGATGATGCGGCGGGGCTGCTGGCGTTCTTGCTGGAAAAAGACCGCGAGGGCGTCAAGCTGGACCAGCTCTATATCGGTGTGGATGACGCGCCGGCACCGTTGGCTGAGGTGGTGGGCTGGTTGCGCGAGTATCTGGGCGTGACTGAATGGGCGGACGACGCCAGTGTGCGGCGCACTGGCAGCAAGCGTTGCAGCAATGCGCGGGCGAAAGCGTTGGGCTGGGTGCCGAAGTATTCGAGTTATCGCGAAGGCTATGCAGCGATTCTTGAAGGTAAGTGCTGAATTTTCAGCAACACAAAAACCACTGTGGGAGCGAGCCTGCTCGCGAATGCGGTATGTCAGTCATTATCAGTTGACTGACCCACCGCGTTCGCGAGCAGGCTCGCTCCCACATTTGATCTTCTGAGATTTCGGAGGCAGGTTACTGCTTCTCCAGCAACCACTTGCGCTCACCTGCGGCGAACTGCGGTTGCTCATCCGCCAGCGCAGCGTTCACTGCCTGCAGAATCTCCAGCTCCTTGCCCTTGCGCACAAAGATCCAGTTGTTGCCCTGGCCATTGAGTTGCAGCCACATGCTGTCGTTGCCATTGCTCATGGACGCGCAATCGCCGGCCAGACACAAGGCATAACGATCAACGCCCGGCAGGCCGGTCACCTGGCCGTCGGCCTGGAACTGCACGGTGCCGCCTTCACCCTGGCCGCTGGCGATGGTCCAGTTGCCGCCCAGATACGCTGAATACAGAGCGCGTTCGAAGCTCGCACCGATTGGTGCGCCTTCCGGCACCGGGATCTGTGCGCGATCGAAAAGCTGCTCGGGCTCGTTGTCGCTGGCAGCTTGCTGCAAACGTCCACCGTCGCGTTTCAGTTCGCTGGCGGAGCTGCCATAGAAGTCGACTTTCCAGGCGCCGGACTCTTCGCCCAGCAGCCGTCCTTCGACGTTCTCAAAACCGTTGGTGTAGCGGGCCTGACCGGCCTTGGTGTTGACATCCCATTCCAGATTCGGGCCGTAAGCCTGCAGCGCTTCACGCAGGGGACCGCCCTTGGCGGCGGCATCGATCGCCACCTGGTTGATCCAGGTGCCGCTGATGTCACGGTCGGCAGGGTCGCTGGCGCAGCCGCCGAGAAACAGGGCGAGCAGCGAGAGAGCTAGCGCTTTGCGCATGGTGGAATCCTTTCAAAACCTTTTCTTGCAGCAGTCGGCGCGGCGTGAAGGCCGCGCCGTGCGCATCACTCGATGACCAGAATGGCATCCATTTCAACCTGCGCACCCTTCGGCAGGGCGGCCACGCCAATGGCGGCGCGGGCAGGGTATGGCTGGTCGAAGTACTTGCCCATGATCTCGTTGACCTTGGCGAAGTGGCTCAGGTCGGTGAGGAAGATGTTCAGTTTGACGATGTCCTTGAACGAACCGCCGGCGGCTTCGGCCACGGCTTTGAGGTTCTCGAAGACCTGGACGGTCTGGGCTTCGAAGCCTTCGACCAGTTCCATGGTTTTCGGGTCCAGAGGAATCTGGCCCGACATGTAAACGGTGTTGCCTGCCTTGATCGCCTGGGAGTAAGTGCCGATGGCGGCCGGGGCCTTGTCGCTGGTGATGACGGTTTTGGTCATGTAGGACTCCTTGTAATAGGCAGGTTATGCACGCATGCGGGTGATGCGGATCACCCCGGTCAAAGCGCGCAGTTTCTTGATCACGCGGGCCAGGTGCACACGGTCGTGAACGCTGACCACCAACTGCACGACGCTGATGCGACCATCGCGTTCGTCCATGCTGATTTTCTCGATGTTGCCGTCGGCCGCGTTGACGCTGCTGGCCAGCAGGGCGATCAGGCCACGCTGATGTTCCAGCTCGACCCGCAGCTCGACGTTGAATTCGCCGGTGACATCCTTGGCCCACGAGAGCTGGATGCATTTTTCCGGGTTGTGCCTGATTTCGCTGATGTTGCGGCAGTTGTCCAGGTGCACGACCATGCCTTTGCCCGCCGACAGGTGCCCGACAATCGGGTCGCCCGGGATCGGCGTGCAGCACTTGGCGTAGCTGAGCACCAGGCCTTCGGTACCGCGAATTGCCAGCGGACCTTCCGGGCTCGGCAGCTGCTCGCCTTCGCCAAGCAGGCGGCGGGCGACCACGTAGGCCATGCGGTTGCCCAGGCCAATGTCTTCGAGCAGGTCTTCGATCAGTTCGAGGCGGTACTCGGTAAGCATTGCCTTGACGCGCTCTGCCGGGATCTTCTCCAGCGAGCTGTCGAAACCGTTGAGCACCTTGTTCAGCAGGCGTTCGCCGAGGCTGATGGACTCGGAGCGGCGCTGCAGTTTCAGCGCGTGACGGATATGTGTGCGCGCCTTGCCGGTAACGACGAAGTTGAGCCACGCCGGGTTCGGCCGTGCGCCGGGGGCGCTGACGATTTCGACCGTGGAGCCGCTTTGCAGCGGTTCGGACAGCGGCGCGAGACGACGGTTGATGCGGCAGGCGATGCAGCTGTTGCCGACATCTGTGTGCACTGCGTAGGCAAAGTCGACCGCCGTGGAGCCTTTTGGCAGCTCCATGATCCGGCCTTTGGGCGTGAACACGTAGACCTCGTCCGGGAACAGGTCGATCTTCACGCTTTCGATGAATTCCAGCGAGTTGCCGGCGCGTTGCTGCATTTCCAGCACGCCTTTGACCCACTGGCGGGCGCGTGCGTGCGTGCCTTTCGGCTGCTCGTCGCCGCTGGATTTGTACAGCCAATGGGCGGCGATGCCGTTGTTGGCCATTTCTTCCATTTCGCGGGTGCGGATCTGGATCTCGATCGGTACACCGTGCATGCCGAACAGCGTGGTGTGCAGCGACTGATAGCCGTTGGCCTTGGGGATCGCGATGTAATCCTTGAAACGCCCTGGCAACGGTTTGTACAAATTATGCACAGCACCCAGCACGCGGTAGCAGGTATCGACCTTGTCGACGATGATCCGGAACGCGTAGACGTCCATGATCTCGTTGAAGGCCCGACGCTTGCCGCGCATTTTCTTGTAGATGCCGTAGAGGTGTTTCTGCCGACCGCTGACTTCGCCCTGGATGCCGTCGATGGCGAGGCAATGGCCAAGGGACTCTTCGATCTTGTTGACGATTTCCTTGCGGTTGCCCCGGGCGCGTTTGACCGCCTGGTAGATCCGCGCGGAACGCATCGGGTGCATGGCCTTGAAGCCGAGGTCTTCGAACTCGATGCGGATCGCGTGCATACCCAGGCGGTTGGCAATGGGCGCGTAGATCTCGAGGGTTTCCTTGGCGATGCGCCGGCGTTTTTCGCCGGACAGCACTTCCAGCGTGCGCATGTTGTGCAGGCGGTCGGCGAGCTTGACCAGGATCACGCGAATGTCGCGCGCCATGGCCATGGCCATTTTCTGGAAGTTTTCCGCCTGGGCTTCGGCCTTGGTCTCGAAATTCATCTGGGTCAGTTTGCTGACCCCGTCGACCAGTTCGGCCACGGTTTCACCAAACTGCGCTTGCAGCGCTTCCTTGGCGATACCGGTGTCTTCGATCACGTCATGCAGCATCGCGGCCATCAGGCTCTGATGGTCCATGTGCATGTCGGCAAGAATATTGGCCACGGCAAGAGGATGCGTGACATACGCCTCGCCGCTGCGACGGCGTTGACCGTCATGGGCTTGTTCGGCGTAGAAATACGCTCGGCGGACCAGGTTGACCTGGTCGTTGCCGAGGTAGGTCGATAAGCGATCGGCGAGGGCGTCTATGCTCGGCATGATGATTCCTGCCGAAAGCTGTGACCCCGCGCCGTGCTACGTCGACCAGGCATAGGCTTAGACGGCCTCGTTCGACTCGTCCTCGAACGCTGCGAACAGCGGTTCATCCTGGACGATTTCCTGCTCGGCGATGAACTCGTAGCTCATCAGGCCTTCAGCAATTTCACGCAGCGCGACAACAGTCGGCTTGTCGTTTTCCCACTGCACCAATGGCTCTTTGCCGCCGGTGGCCAGTTGACGGGCACGCTTGGTAGAGAGCATGACCAGCTCAAAGCGGTTTTCCACGTGTTCTAGGCAGTCTTCAACGGTTACGCGGGCCATGGTATTCCTCGGAGCGAATGCAATATGCGCGCTGCCCGGTTGGGCGAGCGGACTGAGCAGTTTAAAAAATCACCAGCGATTAGGGAAGCGCTGATTTTTTGACCAGACCCTTCAACGCGCTGCAAGCACCAATGTAAAGCGCTTGCAGGCATTTTGGGAAGTGCTGTTTCAGCCGAGCAATTCAGCCAGCAATTTGCCGAAACGCACTTGCTGGCGTTTCTGTTGCAGCTGATTGGCGCGGAAAATCGCTTTCAGATCGTCCAGCGCGTGGGCGAAATCGTCGTTGATGATCAGGTAATCGTAATCGACGTAATGGCTCATCTCGCTGACCGCTTCGCGCATGCGGCCGTCGATGATCTCGTCGCTGTCCTGGCCGCGGTTGGTCAGGCGCTGGTGCAGGGCTTGCAGCGATGGCGGCAGGATGAAGATCGAGCGCGCTTGCGGCATCAGCTTGCGCACTTGCTCGGCGCCTTGCCAGTCGATTTCCAGAATCAGGTCGTGACCTTCGTCCAGGGTTTGCTGCAGGCGGCTTTGCGAGGTGCCGTAGAAGTTGCCGAAGACTTCGGCGCGTTCAAGGAAGTCGCCGTGCTCGCCCATCTTCACGAACTCTTCGCGGGTCACGAAATGGTAGTTCACGCCATCCACTTCGCCCGGGCGCATGGCGCGGGTGGTGTGCGAAACGGAAACGCGAATCTCCGGATCGGCGTCGGTCAACGCCTTGACCAGACTGCTCTTGCCCGCGCCCGATGGCGCGGAAATGATGTACAGGGTGCCGGTGTGTTGGGTCATGTCAGGGTAGCCTTACTCAATATTCTGCACTTGTTCGCGCATCTGCTCGATCAACACCTTGAGGTTGACGGCGGCCTGGGTGCTGCGCGGGTCGAAGGCTTTGGAGCCCAGTGTGTTGGCTTCGCGGTTGAGCTCCTGCATCAGGAAGTCCAGACGCCGCCCGGCGGCACCACCGGACTTGAGCACCCGGCGAACTTCGATGATGTGAGTGCTCAGGCGATCCAGTTCTTCGGCCACGTCGCTTTTTTGCGCGAGGATGACCATTTCCTGTTCCAGGCGCTGCGGGTCGAGCTCAGCCTTCATGTCGGCGAAGCGGTCGAGAACCTTCTGGCGCTGGGTGGCGAGCATCTGCGGCACCAGTTCACGCAGGGTCACCACGTCTTCTTCGATGGAAGTCAGGCGGTCGTTGATCAGGCGAGCCAGCTCCGCGCCTTCGCGCTCGCGGCCAGCCTTAAGATCCTTCAAACCCTGATTGAACAGCGCCAGCGCTTCGGCGTTCAGCGCCTGCGGGTCGGTCGCATCGGCGACCAGCACGCCGGGCCAGGCCAGCACTTCCAGCGGATTCAGCGCGGCGGGATTCTTGATCAGCCCGGCAACGGTTTCCGCAGCGGCCACCAGTTGCGCGGCGCGCTCGCGGTCCACTTGCAGCGGTTTGCCGGTGCTTTCTTCGGTGAAGCGCAGCGTGCATTCCAGTTTGCCCCGCGACAGGCCCTGACGCAGTGCTTCACGCACGGCGCCTTCGAGGTCGCGAAACGATTCGGGCAAGCGCAGGTGCGGTTCCAGATAGCGGCTGTTGACCGAGCGCAGTTCCCAGCTCAGGGTGCCCTGAACGCCGGCTTTCTCGACGCGGGCGAAGGCGGTCATGCTGTGCACCATGGCGGTGACCTCGCAATGCAGATCGGCGCGAAACGCTGTTTCGCAGGCGCGATTTCAATGAATTTAAGCCGACTGGCAGCAAAGGCGCAGGATTGTAGCGCAGTGCGGCGAATGCGCCCAAACACACGGTGTGACAAAGCGCTGCAGCCCGTCGGTTATGCGCGCTTGAGGGGCTTCGGTCGTCGGCCGGCGGTTTTAACCAGTGCCCACTCGCGGTGCAGCGCTCTATAATGCTCGGCAGTTTTCCGTCCTCAGTACAGGTATCCCTATGAAACGTCCAAGTGGTCGCGCTGCCGATCAGCTCCGCTCGATCCGCATCACCCGCAACTACACCAAACATGCCGAGGGATCCGTACTGGTCGAATTCGGTGATACCAAAGTCATCTGCACCGTCAGCGTCGAAAATGGCGTGCCGCGTTTCCTCAAAGGTCAGGGCCAGGGCTGGTTGACTGCCGAGTACGGCATGCTGCCGCGCGCCACCGGCGAGCGTAACCAGCGTGAAGCCAGTCGTGGCAAGCAGGGCGGTCGTACTCTGGAAATCCAGCGCCTGATCGGCCGTTCCCTGCGCGCAGCGCTGGACATGTCCAAGCTCGGCGACGTGACCCTGTACGTCGATTGCGACGTGATCCAGGCCGATGGCGGTACTCGCACCGCGTCCATCACCGGCGCCATGGTTGCGCTGGTCGATGCCCTGAAAGTGATCAAGAAGCGCGGCGGCCTGAAAGGCGGCGATCCGCTCAAGCAAATGATCGGCGCGGTCTCGGTGGGCATGTACCAGGGCGAGCCGGTGCTGGATCTGGACTATCTTGAAGATTCTGCAGCTGAAACCGACCTGAACGTGGTGATGACCAGCACCGGCGGCTTCATCGAAGTGCAGGGCACCGCTGAAGGCGCGCCGTTCCAGCCTGATGAGCTCAATGCCATGCTGGAACTGGCCAAGCAGGGCATGAACGAAATCTTCGAATTGCAGAAGGCTGCGCTGGCCGACTGAGATTTTGACCACAAGGAGGACGTGATGAGTGACGAGCAAGAGTTGCTGCCCAAACCGAGCCAGGAGGTTCGCCAGTGGGCGATGTTCTGTCACTTGTCCGCCTTGCTGGGGATCTGGATTCCGTTCGGCAATCTGATCGGGCCGCTGATCCTTTGGCAGATGAAGCGCGAGAAGGACCCGTTCATCGATGCACAGGGCAAAGAAGCACTGAATTTTCAGATCACGGTGGCGATAGCCTCAATGATCTGCTTCCTGCTCATGCTGCTGATCATCGGTTTCTTCCTGTTTGGCTTGCTGGCAATCGCGGCACTGGTCCTGACGATCATTGCAGGGGTCAAAGCCAACGAAGGTTTCCCATACAGATATCCGTTCACTTGGCGACTGATCAAGTAACAGTCTGTTGTATCGCTATATGGAAATGCCCCGGCTTATCGGGGCATTTTTATTTGTGCAACTCAATAATTGTTTTTTGTTGTAGGACTAGTCTGTTGTCGATGTGCGGTTTGGCATTTATTTGCTGATATTTCTCTATTACATCGTTGGTCACAACTGATCGACCGCGTGCTTATTCTCGTTCTTGTTATTGGCGCGAGCTGGTTGTTAAAGTTGCCCGATGTAATGTTTCGGTTGAAACATTCCGATATGTTCAAGCCATCGATGGCGCTTGAATTCCCCAGTAATCAGTGTTGATAAAATCAGCCGGTTCACCCGTCGAGCCCAGGTAAACGCTCGCCTCGTGAATACTTAGCCAAGAATAATCCACATGATTGAGCTCGATTTCTACGGCACGCTCGTGGCCGCTTCTTTAGTACTACTGCTCGGACGCGGGCTTGTTACGCGTGTCGGCTTTCTGCGAAGTTACAATATTCCTGAACCGGTAGCGGGCGGCCTGGTGGTTGCCTTGCTCTTGTTGATATTGCGCACTTTCGATATTGAAGTCCGCTTCGATACATCATTGCAAACACCGTTGATGTTGGCGTTCTTTGCCACGATTGGCTTGAGTGCCGACCTTGCCAGCCTGAAAAAGGGCGGGCGCATCGTCGGCATCTTCCTGTTGGCGGTCATTGGCTTGCTGGTGGTGCAGAACGCCATGGGCATCGGATTGGCAACCTTGCTCGGACTCGATCCTTTGATGGGCTTGCTGACGGGTTCGATCACATTGGCCGGCGGCCACGGTACTGGCGCCGCATGGGGCGCGGTATTCAGCGAGAAATATGGCCTGGCCTCGGCTTCGGAGCTGGCGCTGGCCTCAGCGACGTTCGGTCTGGTGCTTGGTGGTCTGATCGGTGGGCCCGTCGCGCGGTTGCTGATCAAGCGCGTGCAAGTGCCAGGTTGCAATCCGCAACAAGCGCCGCGACTGCCAAGAGGTTTTGAACAGCCGAACAAGGAACGCTCGATCACGCCGTTTTCTTTCGTCGAAACGCTGGCGCTGATTGCCGTCAGCCTGCTCGCTGGCAATCTTTTGAATGGTTTGCTGCAAGGCACTGCTTTCGAGCTGCCGACGTTTGTTTGCGTGCTGTTTGTGGGTGTGGTTTTGCGCAACAGTCTGTCAGCGCTTGGCTTGTATCAGGTATTCGAGCGCGAAGTTTCCGTGCTCGGCAATGTCAGCCTCTCGCTGTTTCTGGCAATCGCGCTGATGTCGCTGAAGTTGTGGGATCTGGCGGCCCTGGCATTGCCGATCTTCATCATTCTGGCCGTGCAGGCTCTGGTCATGGCGCTGTTCGCGATTTTCGTAACGTTCCGGGTGATGGGCGCCAACTACGATGCCGCAGTGCTGGCTGCGGGACATTGCGGCTTCGGTCTGGGCGCCACGCCGACGGCGATTGCCAACATGCAAGCGGTGACGCAGCGCTATGGGCCATCGCAGATCGCGTTTCTGGTGGTGCCGATGGTAGGAGCGTTCTTCATCGATATCGTCAACGTCATTGTGATCAAGCTGTACCTGACCTTGCCATTCTTCGCTGCCGTCTAGAAAGCACGGCGCATAAAAAATGCCCGCATCTCACGATGCGGGCATTTTTTTGGCTGCGAGGACGCTTAGATGGTCAGCGTCCAGTCGTAGTCGACGATCAACGGCGCGTGCTGCGAAAACCGTGGCTGACGCGGCAGGCGTGCACTGCGCACCGAGCGACGCAGGCCCGGGGTCAGGATCTGATAATCGAAACGCCAGCCCAGATTGAGCATCTCGGCCTGTTCGTTATCCGGCCACCAGCTGTACTGATCGCCTTCACGACTGACTTCGCGCAGCGCATCGACATAGCCCATGTTGCCGACAATCTCGTCCATCCAGGCGCGTTCCGGCGCCAGGAAGCCTGGAGATTGCTGGCTGTCGCGCCAGTTCTTGATGTCGAGTTTCTGCTGCGCAACGTACAGCGAGCCACAATAAATGTACTCGCGACGTTTGCGTCGCTGTTTGTCCAGGTACTTGCCGAAATCGTCCATGAGCTTGAACTTCTGGTTCAAGTCCTCATCGCCGTTCATCCCCGAAGGAAACAGCAAGGTGGCAATACTGACTTTGTCGAAATCTGCTTGCAGGTAGCGCCCGTAGCGGTCGGCCGTCTCGAAACCGAGACCGCTGATGACAGCCTTCGGTTGCAACCGCGAATACAAAGCCACGCCGCCTTGGGCAGGGACTTCAGCATCGCAGGCATAAAGGAAGTAGCCATCCAGTTGGAAGGCTGGGTCATCCAGTTCAAAGGCGGAGGCACGGGTGTCCTGCAGGCAGATGACGTCGGCATTCTGGGCTTGCAGCCAACTGAGCAAACCGCGCTCGACTGCCGCCTGAATACCATTGACGTTCACACTGATGATCCGCATAAATGGCCCCAAAAATCGCGTGCGTGTATGATACACGGCGTCAAGCTAATTAGCTAAATCCGTGGTATTTGGGGTTTTTTTCATGCAAGCGTATCAGCGCGATTTCATTCGTTTTGCCATCGATCGCGGCGTTTTGCGCTTCGGTGAGTTCACCCTGAAGTCCGGGCGCACCAGTCCCTACTTCTTCAATGCCGGCCTGTTCAACTCCGGTTCGGCCTTGGCGCAGCTGGGACGTTTTTACGCCGCAGCCATCGCCGAAAGCGGCATCTCCTTCGATGTCCTGTTTGGCCCGGCCTACAAAGGCATCCCGCTGGCAGCAACCACTGCCGTTGCGCTGGCCGAGCATCACGACCGTGACCTGCCGTGGTGCTTCAACCGCAAGGAAGCCAAGGCCCACGGCGAAGGCGGCAGCCTGGTCGGCGCACCGTTGACTGGCGACGTCTTGATCATCGACGACGTGATCACCGCCGGCACCGCCATTCGTGAAGTGATGCAGATTATTGCTTCCCAGGACGGCGCCAAGGCTGCCGGTGTGCTGATCGCACTGAACCGCCAGGAGCGTGGCAACGGCGAGTTGTCGGCCATCCAGGAAGTCGAGCGTGACTTCGGCATTCCGGTGATCAGCATCGTCTCGCTGAATCAGGTGCTGGAGTTCCTTGCCGACGATCCGCAGCTCAAGCAGCATCTGCCAGCCGTGGAGGCGTACCGCGCGCAATTTGGCGTGTGACCAATGTGGGAGCCAGCCTGCTCGCGAATGGCCGCCACACTGAACGATGTGAGGCGAATACCGCTTTCGCGAGCAGGCTCGCTCCCACAATAAGAAGACCCGGTTCAGGCAGGCTGAACCGGGTCTTTTTTTGTTGGCGATCAACGCAGATTTCGCCATTTCATCAGCAGTCTCAGCGCCAATGCAGCGTTCACTAGCGCAAACACCAGCAGCGCTACAACCACCATCACGTACAACGTGCGATCCACATCGAAATCCCAAAGGTCCAGCGTGCTGCTGCGCATGATCCCGACTGCTGCCGGCAAGTTAACGTAAAACAGCGCCACGAAAGCGCACGTCAATGGCAATGCTCGCCAGTAGAAAGCAGCCATCACCTTGTCTCGACTGCGCTTGCGGGCCTGCGAACCTTTTTGAAATTCATCCTCAGCCAGCGCTTCATTGAGCGCCGGCCACGCCAGATTGAACATGAACGTGGTCAGGGTCAGCAGCAGGCCACTGACCGCGACGATGTCACTGAACGGCATTCAGACCCAGCGTTGCACAGAGCAATGCGTGGGAATCTTCGCTGATCTCGAATTGCCCGGCGCTGCCCTTGCGTTTGGTGATGGGTTTGAAGGTCGGCTCGTTCTGGGTGATGAGCATGTTCAATTCATCGCGGATCACGTCCGAGCTGATCACCACCAGAAACACGTTTTGCGCATGCTCGGCGGACTGGATTACGGCGCGCATGCTGTGCTGCAGGATGTCGTCGAGCTGGTTGCGAAAACGCGAAACGGTGTTTTTCAGCAGGGTTTTGCTTTGGCTCTGGGTCAGCTGAAAGATTGTCGAGATCTGCGATTCGGTCGGCAGGGTTTGCCCGAAGTAACTCTGAATCAGATACAGCAGGCGATCCTGCTTGGCTTCGTCGGCCCGGCTGGGCATGCCGCCCTCGACCAGCATTTTCAGGTATTCGGTCAGGCTGGCTTTGGCGATGCGCTCCAGCGCATGGGCGATTTCGTCGTCGCCGATGCGCAAGGTCTTTTTCACCGGTTCCTTCTGTTCCTGCTCGAAAGCGTCAGCGTCGATCGTGAACGAGATCTGCATGAGTCGCCGCTCCGGTTATTTGTCGCTGGCGGCTGGGTAGGGATCCTGGGGTGCATCTCCCTGGCCGGTGAGCACTTTCCAGCCCTTGAGTGGGTGAGAGGCTTCGGTGAAGTCAGGGCAGGGCGGCATCGAAGTCTGCGAAGGGGCTGAATACTCTCGGCCGCAGTCCACACAGGCGTAGGTGCCAGCTGAAATGTCACTGCCGTAAGGAACGCTGTTTTTTTGCATGGGAAGATCTCCGTTGGATGAGGGGAAGATCCTATGGAGATTTATTCTGAAGGGATGTCGGACGTTTCGCTGTGTGGAGTCAGGCTTTTCCTGCGCACAAAAAAAGATCGCAGCCTTCGTCAGTTCCTGCAAAAGCGGATTCTCGCGTGTGCGAAATCCCTGTAGGAGCTGTTGAAGGCCGCGATCTTTTCCTTTCAGCTATTAGCGATCAAGGACGCTTGCGATTGCTGATCAGCGTGCCCACGCCGGTATCAGTGAAGATTTCCAGCAGAATCGCGTTCGGCACACGACCGTCGATGATCAACGAGCTGCCAACCCCACCCTGAACCGCTTCCAGTGCGCAGCGGATCTTCGGCAGCATGCCGCCGTATATCGTGCCGTCGGCAATCAGATCGTCGACCTGCTGCGTGCTCAGGCCGGTCAACACGGTGCCCGACTTGTCCATCAGGCCGGCAATGTTGGTCAGCAGCATCAGCTTTTCAGCTTTCAGTGCTTCGGCAACCTTGCCCGCCACCAGATCGGCGTTGATGTTGTACGACTCACCGTTCTCACCGACGCCAATCGGTGCGATGACCGGGATGAAGTTGCCTTTGACCAGCAGGTTCAGCAGTTCGGTGTTGATGCCGACGACTTCGCCAACGTGGCCGATGTCGATGATTTCCGGCTGGGTCATCGCCGGGTTCTGGCGGGAGACGGTGAGCTTCTTCGCCCGGATCAGCCCGGCATCTTTACCGGTCAGGCCGATGGCGCTGCCGCCATGGCGGTTGATCAGGTTGACGATGCTTTTGTTGACCTGACCGCCAAGGACCATTTCCACCACGTCCATGGTCGCCGCGTCGGTGACGCGCATGCCGTCGACGAAATGGCTTTCGATCGACAGGCGCTTGAGCAGATCACCGATCTGCGGGCCGCCACCGTGCACGACCACCGGGTTGATGCCCACGGCTTTCATCAGCACGATGTCGCGGGCGAAGCCGGTTTTCAGCTCCTCGCTTTCCATCGCGTTGCCGCCGTATTTGATCACCAGGGTCTTGCCGACATAGCGTCGGATGTAAGGCAGCGCTTCGGACAGGACCTTGGCAGTGTTGGCGGCGGCTTCGCGTTCGAGGGTCATTCAGGGCTCCGGGTGGATCAGAACGGTAGTTGGAGATCAGGTGCAACGCGTTTCAGTTGGGCGTGGAACACATCCTTGATGCGCTGCAATTCAGCCTCGTCATCGGCCTCGAAGCGCAGCACCAGCACCGGTGTGGTGTTGGACGCGCGCACCAGGCCCCAGCCTTTGGCGTAATCGACCCGCACGCCGTCGATGGTGGTCAGGCCGGCGCCTTCGCCCCACTGAGCATCGTGCAGTGCATCAATGATGCTGAATTTGCTCTCTTCGGTCACATGGATATTGATTTCCGGCGTGGAAATATCGTTCGGGAAGGTCGCAAACAGCTCTTCCGCAGTGGATTTTTCCTTGCTGAGGATCTCCAGCAGACGTGCGGCGCTGTAGATGCCGTCGTCGAAACCGAACCAGCGCTCCTTGAAGAAAATGTGCCCGCTCATTTCGCCGGCCAACAGCGCGCCGGATTGCTTCATTTTCTTTTTGATCAACGAGTGACCGGTCTTCCACATTAGCGGCCGACCGCCGTATTCCTTGATCAGCGGCACCAAACGGCGAGTGCATTTAACGTCGAAGATGATTTCCGCGTCCGGGTTACGCGCCACTACGTCGCGAGCGAACAGCATCAGCAGACGATCCGGGTAGACGATACTGCCGGTGTTGGTCACCACGCCGACGCGGTCGCCGTCACCGTCGAAGGCCAGGCCGATATCGGCGTTGGTTTCCTTGACCTTGGCGATCAGGTCGACAAGGTTTTCCGGTTTGCCCGGGTCCGGGTGATGGTTAGGGAAGTTGCCGTCGACTTCGCAGAACAGCGGGATGACTTCGCAGTTCAGCGCTTCGATCAGTTGCGGGGCGATCACGCCGGCCGCGCCGTTGCCGCAGTCGACCACGACTTTCAGGCGACGAGCGAGTTTGATGTCCTGGACGATTTCGGTGTTGTAGCGGTCGAGGATTTCGACTTGGGTGACGCTGCCCTGGCCAGTGCTCAGGTCGTTGTTCTTGATGCGCTCGTGGAGCACCTGAATCTGCTCGTTGGCGAGGGTGTCGCCGGCGATGACGATTTTGAAACCGTTGTAGTTCGACGGATTGTGGCTACCGGTGAGCATTACCCCGGACTTGCCGGCCAGCACGTTGGCGGCGTAATACAGCGCTGGCGTTGGCACCAGACCGACATCGCTGACGTGGCAACCGCTCTCGGCGATGCCGCGAATGAGTTCCGCGACCAGCTCCGGGCCGGACAGGCGGCCGTCGCGACCGACCGACACATTCGGTTCGCCCTGGGCCAGGCTCTGCGAGCCGATGGCACGGCCGATCCAGTAGGCGGTTTCGCCGTTGAGGAATTCCGGCACGGTGCCACGAATGTCGTAGGCGCGGAAAATGCTGTCAGGTAGCGTCGGGGCGATCTTGGCGGGGGTGCTCATCTGTGGACATGCTCCATCTCGAAAAGGGCGGGACAGGCCGGCGAAAGATTCGACGGCAGGCTCAAACTGAAGGGTATGACGGCGTTTTCCACAGAGAGTTCGTGCTATGAAAGGGCCATGACGCCCCGGCTGGCGTGGCTTTCGGCCGGCAAAACCTTGATTTATGGTGTTAAAACCTGCTGCCGATGTAGCGCATTTTTTGTGGTGAGGGGATAAACCCCCTCACCACAATATTTTCTATCCGGTTATTTGGTGCCGGTATGGCCAAAACCACCGGTACCGCGCTCGGTCTCGACAAACTCTTCAACCATTTCGAAATGCGCCTGCACCACCGGTACCAGCACCAATTGCGCCAGGCGTTCGCCCACGGTCATGGTGAAGTCGCTCTGGCCGCGGTTCCAGCAGGAAACCATCAGCGGGCCCTGGTAATCGGAGTCGATCAGGCCCACCAGATTGCCCAGCACGATGCCGTGTTTGTGGCCCATGCCCGAGCGCGGCAGGATCAGCGCGGCGAGATTCGGGTCGCCGATATAGACCGACAGGCCGGTGGGAATCAGCACGGTTTCACCCGGTTTGATCACGATGTCCTGTTCCAGCATGGCGCGCAGGTCGAGGCCGGCGGAGCCCGGAGTGGCATATTGCGGCAGCGGGAATTCGGTGCCGATGCGTGGATCGAGGATCTTGGCTTGCAAAGCGTGCATGTAAATTAAACCTGGTTCAGACGTTCGGCGATAAAAGTGACCAGTTGACGAGCGATCTTGCTCTTGCTGGTCTGGGCGAAAACCGTGGCGTGCAGCTCACGGTCGATGACGCTGCAGGCGTTTTCTTCGCTGTTGAAACCGATGCTCGGGTTGGCGACGTCGTTAGCGACGATCAGATCGAGATTCTTGTCCTTCAGCTTGCGTGCAGCGTAGTCGAGCAGGTGTTCGGTTTCGGCAGCGAAGCCGACACTGAACGGACGGTCGGGACGGGTCGCGATGGTGGCAAGGATGTCCGGGTTGCGCACCATTTGCAGGACGAAGCCGTCACCGCTCGTAGGATCTTTCTTGAGTTTATGCGGGGCGACGACTTCCGGGCGGTAGTCCGCCACCGCTGCCGACGAGATGAAAACGTCACAAGGCATGGCCGATTCGCAGGCGGCGAGCATGTCGCGGGCGCTGACCACATCGATCCGCGTCACGCGATCAGGCGTCGGCAAGTGCACCGGGCCGCTGATCAAAGTGACACGGGCGCCGGCTTCCACGGCTGCTTCGGCGAGGGCAAAGCCCATTTTTCCCGAGCTGTGGTTGGTGATGTAGCGCACCGGGTCGATGTTTTCCTGGGTCGGGCCGGCGGTGATCACCACATGCTTGCCGGTCAATGCCTGGCGCTGGAAGCAATCGGCGGCGAGCAGTGCCAGATCGGTGGCTTCCATCATGCGGCCCATGCCGACGTCGCCGCAGGCCTGGCTGCCCGAGGCAGGGCCGAAAGTCTTCAGGCCACGGCTCTCCAACAGTTGCAGGTTGGCCTGGGTCGCCGGGTCGCGCCACATCGCCTGGTTCATCGCTGGCGCGACAGCAACCACGGCGTCGGTGGCCAGCACCAAGGTTGTCAGCAGATCGTTGGCGATGCCTTGGGCCAGACGGGCGATCAGGTCGGCGGTGGCCGGGGCGATCAGTACCAGATCGGCCCATTTCGCCAGCTCGATATGGCCCATGGCGGCTTCGGCGGCAGGGTCGAGCAAGTCGAGGTGAACCGGGTGGCCCGACAGGGCCTGCATGGTCAGCGGGGTAATGAATTCGGCGCCGCCATGGGTCATGACCACGCGCACTTCGGCACCCTGGTCGATCAGGCGGCGAACCAGATCGGCGCTCTTGTAGGCCGCAATGCCGCCGCCGACGCCCAGAACGATGCGTTTCCGATACAGCCGCTGCATAGGTCTGCCTTTCATTTCGTTGATGACGGCGGCGCGATACCCCTCCCCAGGGTTGAATCGACCGCCAAAAAGATGGGCTACGATATCACAGCGACCGCTACGGAACAGCGGCGCCCACAGACAAGGAGGTGCTATGAGTATTCGCGATTGGCCGGCGGCGGAACGGCCGCGGGAAAGGCTGTTGGAACACGGCGCAGGGAGTCTTTCGGACGCTGAGTTGTTGGCGATTTTTCTGCGCACCGGATTGCCCGGAAAAAGCGCTGTCGACCTTGCCAGACATCTGCTGACGCAATTCGGTGGCCTGCGTTTGCTGCTTGAGGCCGATCAGGACGCATTCAGCAAACAAATGGGCCTCGGCCCGGCCAAGTTCGCCCAGCTGCAAGCCGCGCAGGAAATGAGCAAGCGCCATCTGGCCGAGCGCTCACGACAAAAGCCGGCACTGGAGAACCCTCAGGTCGTCCGCGATTACCTCAAGGCGATGCTGCGGCACGAGCCGCACGAGGTGTTCGGCTGCCTGTTTCTCGATTCAAAGCATCAGGTGCTGAATTTCGAGGCGCTGTTTCGCGGCTCGATCGACAATACCAGCGTGCACCCTAGGGAGGTGGTGAAGCGCGCGCTGGCCAATAACGCCGCAGCGGTGATCCTGTGTCACAACCATCCGTCCGGCAACACCGATCCGAGTCAGGCCGATCGGCTGCTGACCAAGCGCCTGCAGAAAGCGCTGGAGCTGATTGACGTGCGAGTGCTCGATCACTTCATCGTCGGAGACGGCGAACCGCTGTCGATGGCGGAGTGTGGCTGGATGTAAAAGAGCAGCGGCAAGCCTCTAGCTGCAAGCGGCAAGCTGGAGCCGCGCGTGGAGTGCTCTAGCTTGCCGCTTGCCGCTTGCCGCTTGCCGCTTAGGGCTTGAGGCTGATCTTGGAATAATCCTGCCGGCCGAACGGGCTGACGGAATAACCCTGAACATCCTTGCGCGTCAAAGCGTAGGCCGTCGGGTGCGCCAGTGGCAGCCACAACGCCTGCTGCTGGATCTGTGCCTGTGCCTGTTCATACAGCTTGGTGCGCACGCCTTGCTCGCTGGTGGTCTTGCCGGCGCTGATCAGCTTGTCCAGATCGGCGTTGCAGTACCGCGCGAAGTTGGTCCCGGACTTCACTGCTGCGCAGGAAAACTGCGGAGTGAGGAAGTTGTCCGGGTCGCCGTTGTCGCCGGCCCAGCCCATGAACAGCAGATCATGTTCGCCGGCCTTGGCGCGGCGAATCAGTTCGCCCCATTCGATCACGCGGATCTCCGCCTGAATGCCGATCTCGGCCAGATCCGACTGCAGCATCTGCGCGCCGAGACTCGGGTTCGGGTTGAGCAGGCTGCCCGATGGCCGCGTCCAGATCGTGGTCTGGAAGCCGTCCTTCAAGCCGGCCTTGGCCAGCAGCGCCTTGGCTTTGGCCACGTCGTGTGGATAGCCCGGCAGGTTCTTCGCGTAGCTCCAGGTGTTCGGCGGGTACGGGCCGTTGGCCGCTTCGGCCGTGTCTTCGAACACGGCTTTGATGTAGTTGGCCTTGTCGAAGGCGAGGTTGATCGCCTGGCGCACTTCCGGCTTGTCCAGTGGCGGATGCTGGCTGTTGATGCCCACGAAAGCGGTCATGAACGCGTCAGTCTTTTCGACTTTCAGCGTCGGCTCCTTCAGCGCAGCCTGTACGTCCAGTGGTTTTGGCGACAGGGCGATCTGGCATTCATTGCGTCGCAGCTTTTGCAGGCGCACGTTGGCGTCCGGCGTGATGGCGAAGATCAACGGGTCGACCGCAGGCTTGCCACGGAAATAGTCCGGATTGGCCTTGTAGCGAATCGCCGCGTCTTTCTGAAAGCGATTGAACACGAACGGGCCGGTGCCGATCGGCTGGCTGTTGAGTTTGTCGGTGGCGCCGGCCTTCATCAGTTTGTCGGCATATTCGGCGGAATAGATCGAGGCGAAACCCATGCTCAGCGTCGCGAGGAAGGTCGAATCCGGATGGTCGAGGGTAAAACGCACGGTCAGCGGGTCGAGGGCGTCGATCTTCTTGATCAGGGTCGGCAGTTGCATCGACTGCGCATGGGGGAAGCCGCTCTGGGCGACCTTGTGCCACGGGTTGGCCGGGTCGAGCATGCGGTCGAAGCTGAATTTGACGTCTTCGGCACTCAGCTCGCGGCTCGGTTTGAAGTAGTCGGTTGTATGAAATTTCACCTGCGGGTGCAGTTTGAACACATAGGTGAGGCCGTCGGTGCTGACTTCCCAGCTGTCGGCCAGGCTCGGGATGACCTTGCCACTGGCGGTGTCGAAATCCACCAAGCGGTTCATCAGTACGTCAGCCGAAGCATTGGTGGTGGTCAGCGAGTTGTACTGCACCACGTCGAACCCTTCGGGACTGGCCTCGGTACACACGCTCAACGCGGCGGCCTGGGCGAGGGGGCTCAGCAACAGCGGAGCGAGTAATAGGGGTAGGGCAGCGAGGCGCATGGTCGGTTTCCTTTACAGATCGAAGGCCCATCTGCAAGTGCAGTCTGGAAAAGTCCTACCCTAGAGCTCTGAATTGCAAATGACTATCCCCTTTTTGCATTTTCAGGCGCACTCTTGCGCGGTTTCGAGCGTGGGCAGCCAGATGAAAAGTCTGAATCGGCTGTAGGGCGGGATTTCTGCGACGAGTGGTCAAAACTGGCCGCAGCCTTTGTCCAAGGCGTCTGCGGCGGAAAAAATCGCCCTTTTGCCGATTGATTGCACACCGATTGTTGTTGCACCCCGGTCTTTCTGGTATAAAGCAGCGCTCTTTTCTAGGGGCCCGGTTCCTTCACTGTAGGTGTAGCCGGTAAGACCTCTAAAGAAACGCGGCGCCTGGCGCCAAATGACTGAGAGATTAAGCGGCCAACCCATGCCGGGTTGGGCATGTGGTTTTAGAGGGCTGAGGCATGTCGAGAGTATGTCAAGTTACCGGTAAGGGTCCGGTGACTGGGAATAACATTTCCCACGCAAACAACAAAACCCGTCGTCGTTTCCTGCCGAACCTGCAGCATCACCGCTTCTGGGTTGAAGAAGAGAAACGTTTTGTGCGTCTGCGCGTATCTGCCAAAGGCATGCGTATCATCGACAAGCGTGGCATCACTGTCGTGCTCGCCGAACTTCGCCGCGATGGCAAGATTTAAGGGAGCTAATCATGCGTGAATTGATTCGTTTGATCTCGAGCGCCGGTACTGGTCACTTCTACACTACCGACAAGAACAAGCGTACTACCCCGGACAAAATCGAGATCAAGAAATATGATCCGGTTGTTCGCAAGCACGTGATGTACAAGGAAGGCAAAATCAAGTAATTGATTTTTCCTGACTGCGAAAAAGGCCCGTATCGTGAGATACGGGCCTTTTTTGTTTGCCGTGGATTTGGTGTTGCCTGTCCTGCGCTCCCACAATGGAATGCGTTCGAATGTGGGAGCGAGCCTGCTCGCGAAGAGGCCGGTGAAATCAGCGCAAAGACTCAAGCCTTCTGTTCAAAGATCACATAAACCTTGCGGCAAGCCTCCAGCACTTCCCAGGTTCCGCGAAACCCCGCCGGAATCACGAAGCGATCACCAACGCGCAAGGTCTTGGCATTGCCATCGCTGTCACGCAATACCGAAACCCCCTGCAGAATCTCGCAGTACTCATGCTCGGTGTAATTCACCGTCCACTGACCCACCGCGCCTTCCCACACACCCACGCCCATTTGCCCACAAGGGCTGTCGTATTGATGAAACACCGCCTGCTCAGGATCGCCCTTTAGCAATTTCGCCGGGTCCGGCCGATAGCGCTCGGCTTCGCTGCTGGCGAGGCTGATGTCGACGACGTTCTGGATGTTCATTGTTGTTTTCTCCGCTAGTGACGGCGCATTGGCTGGAATGGGCCAAAGTCTATGTTTATTAAAATGAACACCGCAAGGCCGTATGGCCAGCTTATGTCAAATATATTGAAACAAACCCGGTCGCTGGTTTAGGGTGGCGGGTGCCTCGGGCCGAAAGTGCAGGCTGGCCGGGCAGAATTCTTGAACAGCGCCGCAGCGCTTGCGGTGCTCGTATTCAATAAGAGGAGGACACCCGAATGACCACCCTGACTCGTGCCGACTGGGAACAACGCGCCCGCGATCTGAAAATCGAAGGCCGCGCCTTCCTGAATGGCGAATACACTGACGCCGTCTCCGGCGAAACCTTCGAATGCATCAGCCCGGTCGATGGCCGCCTGCTCGGCAAGATCGCCAGCTGTGACGCCGCCGACGCCGACCGTGCTGTAGAAAACGCCCGCGCTACTTTCAATTCCGGCGTCTGGTCGCGCCTGGCGCCGACCAAGCGCAAAGCCACCATGATCCGCTTCGCCAGCCTGCTGAAACAGCACGCTGAAGAACTGGCGCTGCTGGAAACCCTCGACATGGGCAAGCCGATCAGCGATTCGCTGTACATCGACGTACCGGGCGCGGCGCAGGCGTTGAGCTGGAGCGGCGAAGCGATCGACAAGATCTACGACGAAGTTGCCGCCACCCCGCATGACCAACTAGGTCTGGTGACCCGTGAGCCGGTGGGCGTGGTCGGCGCTATCGTGCCGTGGAACTTCCCGCTGATGATGGCCTGCTGGAAACTCGGCCCGGCGCTGTCGACCGGTAACTCGGTGATCCTCAAGCCGTCGGAGAAGTCGCCGCTGACCGCCATCCGCATCGCTGCGCTGGCCATTGAAGCCGGGATTCCCAAAGGCGTGCTCAACGTGCTGCCGGGCTACGGCCACACCGTCGGCAAGGCGCTGGGTCTGCACAATGACGTCGACACGCTGGTGTTCACTGGTTCGACCAAGATTGCCAAGCAACTCATGGTCTATGCCGGCGAATCGAACATGAAGCGCGTCTGGCTGGAAGCCGGCGGCAAGAGCCCGAACATCGTCTTCGCCGATGCGCCGGATCTGCAGGCCGCCGCTGAATCCGCCGCCAGCGCCATCGCCTTCAACCAGGGCGAAGTGTGCACCGCCGGTTCGCGCCTGCTGGTCGAGCGTTCGATCAAGGACAAATTCCTGCCAATGGTGATCGAGGCGCTGAAAGCCTGGAAGCCGGGCAATCCGCTGGACCCGGCGACCAACGTCGGTGCGCTGGTCGATACCCAGCAGATGAACACCGTGCTGTCGTACATCGAATCCGGCCATAGCGATGGCGCTAAACTGGTCGCCGGCGGCAAGCGCATCCTCCAGGAGACCGGTGGCACTTACGTCGAGCCAACCATTTTCGATGGTGTGAGCAACGCGATGAAGATTGCCCAGGAAGAGATTTTCGGCCCGGTGTTGTCGGTGATCGCTTTCGACAGCGCCGAAGAAGCCATCCAGATCGCCAACGACACGCCATACGGTCTGGCCGCAGCGGTGTGGACCCAGGACATCTCCAAGGCGCACCTGACCGCCAAAGCCTTGCGCGCCGGTAGCGTGTGGGTCAACCAGTACGATGGCGGCGACATGACCGCGCCGTTCGGTGGCTTCAAACAGTCAGGCAACGGTCGCGACAAATCGCTGCATGCCTTCGACAAGTACACCGAGCTGAAGGCCACGTGGATCAAGCTGTAATTCATTAAGAGAGCCTGAGTTAATCAGGCTCTCGAACCTACAGAGATCCCCTGTGGGAGCGAGCCTCTGTGGTGAGGGGATTTATCCCCGTTCGGCTGCGAAGCAGTCGCTAAACCATTGCACGCGGTGTACCTAGTACATCGTGGTTGCAGGTTTTGGGGCCGCTGCGCGACCCAACGGGGATAAATCCCCTCGCCACAGGGGCTCGCTCCCACAGTGATTTTGTGGTGCATATAAAAATATCCACAGGAGCGTGGAACATGCGGTGGGCGACGTATTTCGCCGTGTTGGCGTCTGTCTTGAGTGTCGGCCTGGCCCTGGGGGTCAGCATGCCGCTGGTGTCGTTGCGTCTGGAGGGCTGGGGCTACGGCTCGTTCGCCATCGGTGTGATGGCGGCGATGCCGGCAATCGGCGTGCTGCTGGGGGCGAAGATTTCCAGCCACCTCGCCGCGTATTTCGGCACGGCGAACCTGATGCGTCTGTGCCTGTGGGCCGGGGCATTGTCGATCGGCCTGCTGGCGCTGTTGCCGAGTTACCCGATCTGGTTGCTGCTGCGGTTGCTGATCGGGGTGATCCTGACCATCGTGTTCATTCTCGGCGAGAGCTGGATCAATCAATTGGTGGTCGAGCAGTGGCGCGGGCGTCTGGTAGCGCTGTATGGCAGCAGCTATGCGCTGAGCCAACTGTCCGGTCCGTTGCTGCTGGGGGCGCTCGGTACCGAGCATGATTACGGTTTCTGGGTCGGGGTCGGCCTGCTCACGCTCTCGCCCCTTCTGCTGCTGGGGCGCAGCGGGGCGCCGAGCAGTGAAGCCAACAGCGTGACCTTTGGTGATCTGTGGGGCTTCGCCCGCGAGTTGCCGGCGATTGCCTGGGCGGTGTCGTTGTTCGCCGCGTTCGAAGCGATGATTCTGACGCTGCTGCCGGTGTACTGCCTGCAACAAGGGTTCACCGCCGAAATCGCGCTGGCCATGGTCAGCACCGTGGTGGTCGGCGATGCGCTGCTGCAATTACCGATCGGCGCGTTGGCCGATTACCTGTCGCGGCGCACGCTGTTCGCCGGATGCGCGGTGGTGTTGATGCTGTCGAGTCTGGCCATTCCGATGTTGCTCGACACGCTGCTGATCTGGCCGTTGTGGGTGCTGTTCGGCGCCAGTGCCGGCGGCTTGTTCACCCTGTCGCTGATTCTGATTGGTGAGCGTTATCGAGACGATGCGCTGGTTCGCGCCAATGCGCATATCGCGCAGTTGTGGGGTGTCGGCTGTCTGGTCGGGCCGTTGGCGGCAGGGGCGGGCAGTCAGTGGATCAATGGTCATGCGTTGCCGCTGTTGATGGCGGCTGGGGCGTTTGGTCTGGTGCTTTTGTTGTTGCGCCAAGGCGCCTTTGGCACAACGGCGGAAGCAGCCTGAGCGCATTCTTGTGGGAGCGAGCCTGCTCGCGAAAGCGGTGCACCAGTCAGCTCATTTGCTGGATGTGAAACCGTTTTCGCGAGCAGGCTCGCTCCCACAAAGGATTACAACATCCGCTCCAGGCCAACGCTGGTGCTGAACCATGAGTTGAAGCGCCGCCACCAGCTCCCCGGTTCCTTGGTCAGGGTATGCATCTGGCCGTTGTCTTCGGTGACCCAGACGACCTTGCCGTCCTCGAGTTTCGCCTGATAACTCAAGGTCGGCGCCATGCCTTGCAGTGCCAGTGCGCGGACGTGTTCGGCCAGTTCCGGGCTGTCCACGAGCACGCCGACTTCGGTGTTCCACAGCACCGAGCGCGGGTCGAAGTTGAACGAGCCGATAAACGATTTGCGCCGGTCGAAGATCATCGCCTTGCTGTGCAAACTCGAATCCGAACCGCGAAACGACTTGCTGTAGAACACCCGCGGCCCGCTGCCATAGTTATCCCCAGGCTGGCGGCGCAGTTCATAGAGTTTCACCCCGTGTTCAAGCAACGCCTTGCGATAAGGCGCGTAACCGCCATGCACCGCCGGCACGTCAGTGGCCTCCAGTGAATTGGTCAGCAGGCTCACGGAGACCCCGGCATCGGCGCGCCCGGTCAGGTAGACCAGCCCCGGCTGGCCGGGCACGAAGTAGGCGGAAATCATGATCAGCTCTTTGCTGACGCCGGTCAGTTCCGGCGCCAGCTGCGTGGTCAGCAGCAGATGCGGATCCGGTTCGCCCTTGGACAGGACCTTGCTCGGCGCGTCCCACAAGGCCTGGTTCCAGGCCCAGATCAGCTCCTTTCGCCAGATGTCCATGCGCGGATCGGTGGTGAACTTCATCAACTGTTGATAGAGCGCGTGGTTCTGCTTGCGGGTTTCTTCCAGCGATTCTTCCAGGCGCGTGCGCGTGTTTTGCAGATCGGCGGCGGTCGGCTGGCTGGAGAGGAATTCGTCGATCGGCTTGCTCAGCGTGCTGTTCCAGTACTGGTCGAAACTGTGTCCGAGCTGTTCGGCCACCGGGCCGATGCTGAGCATGTCGATGTCGGTGAAATTCAGGTTGGGTTCGGCGTCGAAATATTCATCGCCCAGATTGCGCCCGCCGACGATGGCCGCGCTGTTGTCCGCCAGCCACAACTTGTTGTGCATGCGCCGATGCTGCACGGACAGATTGAACAGTCGCCCGGCCGCGCGCGTTACGCCGGTGCTGCGGCCCAGGTGCAACGGATTGAACAAACGAATCTGGATCTGCGGATGTGCCGCCAGCGTCGCGATGATCTGGTCGAGGCCGTCGCTGGTGGTGTCGTCGAGCAGGATGCGCACGCGCACACCACGGTCGGCCGCCTTGAGCACTTCCTCCACCAGCATTCGCGTGCTGATGCCGTCGTGGACGATGTAGTACTGCAAATCGAGGCTGACCTGGGCATGGCGAATCAGCTCGGCGCGGGCGGTAAAGGCCTCACCGCTGTCCGAGAGCAGACGAAACCCCGATTGCCCTTTGTAGGGTGCGGCCTGAGCCTGGATCGAGCGGCCGAAGCTGGAGTCCGACGCCGGCAGGGCCTGGCTTGGTTCGCGCGGCACATCGAGGCTGGCGCAGCCGCTGAGGAACGAGGCGAGTATCAGTAGAGCGAGTAAGGGCT
Source organism: Pseudomonas sp. AC083 (assembly GCF_979253165.1). NCBI lineage: Bacteria > Pseudomonadati > Pseudomonadota > Gammaproteobacteria > Pseudomonadales > Pseudomonadaceae > Pseudomonas > Pseudomonas sp. AC083. The sequence goes on along the minus strand of NZ_CEEDDH010000004.1, from coordinate 62,100 downwards.
GTCTGAAGCTCACGTAGGGTCGTTCCGGTTGGCGGCTGAGGTCGGCAATTTGGACGCCGGGCGCGCAAAAAAGGTCAGTCGGTCTCAGCGAGTAATTTGATTGCCGCAGCGCCGACTTTACGCACCGCTTCTTCGATCTGCGCTGTTGGTTTGGCAGCGTAGTTCATCCGCAGACAATTGCGGTACTTGCCCGAGGCGGAAAAGATGCTGCCAACGGCAATCTGTACGCCCTGATCGTGCAGCGCGCGATTCAGTTTCAGCGTGTCGAAACCTTCCGGCAGCTCCACCCAGAGCATGAAGCTGCCCTGCGGGCGACTGGCGCGGGTGCCAGCGGGAAAGTAGCGCGTCACCCAGTCGATCATCGCGTCACGATTGCGTTGGTACTGCATGCGCATACGCCGCAAGTGCGGCTCGAAATGGCCGGCCTTGATGAATTCGGCGATGGCGATCTGCGGTTGTGGTGCGGTGGAGCCGGTGCTGATGTATTTCATGTGCAGCACTCGCTCCAGATATCGGCCCGGCGCCACCCAGCCGATGCGCAGCCCCGGCGCCAAGGTTTTGGAGAACGAGCTGCAGAGCAACACGCGGCCGTCTTCATCGAAGGATTTGATCGTGCGCGGGCGCGGATAGGTGTAGGCCAGTTCGCCATACACATCGTCTTCAATGATCGCCACGTCGAAACGCTGGGCGAGCGTCAACAGCGCGCGTTTGCGCGACTCGGGCATCACGTAGCCGAGCGGGTTGTTGCAGTTGGGGGTGAGCTGAATGGCCTTGATCGGCCACTGTTCCAGCGCCAGTTCAAGGGCGTCGAGGCTGATCCCGGTGAGCGGGTCGGTGGGAATCTCCAGGGCTTTCATGCCCAGGCCTTTGAGGGTCTGCATGGCGCCGTGGAAACTCGGCGAATCCACCGCGACGATGTCGCCCGGCTCGCAGATCGCGTGGATGCTGGTGGACAGCGCTTCGTGGCAGCCAGTGGTGATCACCAGTTCACTGGCGCTCAACTGGCAGCCGGAATCGAGCATCAGCCGTGCGATCTGTTCGCGCAGTTCGAGGTTGCCGTGGATGTTGTCGTAATACAGACCGGGCATGTCCTGCCGCCGGCTGATTCGCGCCAGTCCGCGCAGCAGCGGCTTCATGGTCGGCGAGCCGACATCGGGCATGCCACGGCCCAATTGCACGACGTCCTTGCGCGGTACCTCGCGGATCAATTCCAGCACCTGATCCCATTGCGAAATCTCGACTGGCCGCTGCGCCGGGCGGCCGACCGCGGGCAATTCCGGCAGCTCTCGACCGACCGGCACAAAATAGCCGGACTTGGGTTTCGGCGTGGCGAGGCCGCTGTCTTCAAGCACGCGATACGCCTGCTGCACTGTGCTCAAACTGACTCCGTGCTCGACGCTCAAGGCGCGCACCGACGGCAAGCGATCGCCAGGACGATAGAAGCCTTGTTCGATGCGGGTGCCGAGCAATTCGGCGAGGTTTACATACAGAGTCATGGCAGCCTCGGTGCGTCTTGGTGGAAACCAGTACAGATGCGGAAAAAATCAATCATTCAGTCAGCAAATTGGCAAATCTGTATGGAGTTAATACAGGTTCGTTGAGTCTGTAATGGTTTTGCTCGCCCGCGCATCATGGAATCTCTGGCTACCCAAGTAAACAGGAGCAACGAAAATGAACGGCTTGAGCGATGTGCGGCTGACGTTACACAGTCAGGAACTGGCGGCAGGGCAGAAGGACAGCGCGCGCAATCTGCTGCGTAACGCACCGTCCGGCCTCAGTCGCTGGGGTCTGTTCTGGCATCGTCTGCACACGCGCAAGGCGTTGCTAGGCCTGACACCGGAGCAACTCAGGGATGTCGGGTTGACGCTGGAGCAGGCAAGGGAGGAGGGGTTGAAGCCGTTTTGGCGGATATGAATACCACAGAGCGTTCCCACGCTCTGCGTGGGAACGCCGCCCCGCACGCTCTGCGTCCGCTGTGACGCAGAGCGTCACTGGATGCATTCCCACGCGGAGCGTGGGAACGATCCTGATTCGTCAGACCAACTCTTTCAGCCGATGCCACAACATCCCCAACGCCAACAACGGCGAGCGCAAATGCTTGCCGCCGGGGAAGGTGATGTGCGGCACCTTGGCGAACAGATCAAAGCCGCCGCTGTGCTGCCCGCTGATTGCTTCGGCAAGCAGCTTGCCGGCCAGGTGTGTGGCATTCACTCCGTGGCCCGAATACGCCTGGGCGTAATACACGTTCGGCTGCTCGGCGAGCCGGCCAATCTGCGGCAGGCGGTTGGCACCGATGCCGATCATTCCGCCCCACTGATAATCGATTTTCACCCCGGCCAGTTGCGGGAACACTTCAAGCATCTTCGGCTGCATATAGGCGCCGATGTCTTTCGGATCGCGTCCCGAGTAATGACACGCGCCGCCGAACAGCAAACGTCGATCCGCCGAGAGCCGGTAGTAATCCAGCGCCACCCGCTGGTCGCAGACCGCCATGTTCTGCGGCAGCAGGTTGTGCGCCTGCTCTTCGCTCAGCGGTTCGGTGGCGATGATGTAGCTGCCGGCGGGCAGGACCTTGCCGCTCAGTTGCGGGTTGAGGTCATTGAGATAGGCATTGCAGCCCAGCACCAGAGTTTTGGCCCGCACCGAGCCTTGGGCGGTGTGCACCTTCATTTCGGGGCCGTAATCGATGCGCGTCACGGCCGAACGCTCGAACAACTGCACGCCCAGTTGCTGCGCCGCTGCCGCTTCGCCCAGCGCCAGATTCAGCGGATGCAGATGTCCGGAGCCCATGTCGATCAAGCCGCCGACATAGCGCTTGGAACCGACCACGGTGTGCATTTCACTGGCCTGCAACAGACGGTTTTCGTAGCGGTAACCGAGGCCGCGCAACTCTTCGGCATCTTCGGCAAAACCGTCGAGATCGGAAGGCTTGTTGGCGAGGTCGCAGTAGCCCCAGGTCAGGTCGCAGGCAATGCCGAAACGCTCGACGCGCCGGCGGACAATCTCCACCGCTTCCAGGCCCATGAGTTTCATCTCGCGCACGCCTTCGGCACCGATGACATTGGCGAACTGATCAAGGCCGTGACCGACACCGCGAATCAACTGCCCGCCGTTGCGACCGCTGGCGCCCCAGCCGATCCTGTGCGCTTCCAGCAACACCACGCTGAAACCGCGTTCGGCGAGTTCCAGCGCGGTATTCAGCCCGGAAAAGCCACCGCCGACCACGCAGACATCCGCCACCACCTCGCCTTGCAGCACGGGATGGTCAGGCTGCGGCAGGCTGCTGGCGGCGTAATAGGAGGCAACGTGGGGTTGGCTCGCGGTGGTCTGGGCGCGGGCGGTCATGGGCATCATCCAACGGCTGAGTGTCGAGAAAATTTGACGGAGCATAAGCCGCACGCCCGAACGTGGGCAACATCGGTCGGCCTGCGGTGTCTGGATCCGGGCTTTTGCGGCACAATCATCAGCCCGCCACTTTGGTCACCGTTTCGATGAGCTGCAACAGCCAGAAAATCCGCACCCTGCGTCAGCAGATCCCCACGTTCGACTGCGTGCCGGGCTGCCACGACTGCTGCGGGCCGGTGACCACTTCGCCCGAGGAAATGGCCCGGCTGCCGCGCAAGACCCGCGCCGAGCAGGATGCGGCTCTGGAAGAACTCAACTGTGTGCATCTGGGGCCGAATGGCTGCACGGTGTATGAAGAGCGACCGCTGATCTGCCGCTTGTTTGGTACGACCAAGACGCTGCCATGCCCGAACGAGCGGCGGCCGGTGGAGCTGATTCATCCGCGGGTGGAAAAGCAGATATTCGAGTACATGGCGGCGAATCGGCAGGTGTTGGTGTAAGCGATCGTTCCCACGCAGAGCGTGGGAACGATCATTGCGGTGATCAATCCGGAATCGGCAGGCACAGGCTCTCTTTCACCTCTTCCATGACGATATAGCTCTTCGATTCACGCACATGCGGCAGCTTCAACAGAATGTCGCCCAGCAGTTTGCGATACGACGCCATCTCGGAAATCCGCGCCTTCACCAGATAGTCGAAATCCCCTGACACCAAATGGCACTCCAGCACATGCGGCAGCTTCAGCACCGCGCGTCGGAACTCTTCGAATGTGTCACCGGATTTGTAGTCGAGGCTGATCTCGACGAATACCAGCAGGCTACCCTTCAAATGCTGGGGGTTGAGCCGGGCGTTGTAGCCCATGATGATTCCTTCGCGCTCCAGACGCCGCACGCGCTCGGTGCAGGGCGTGGTCGAGAGGCCGACCTTTTCCCCCAGTTCGGTGAAGGAAATCCGCCCGTCCGCCTGGAGGATGCGCAAGATGTTGCGGTCGATCTTGTCCAGCTCACGTTTGGTCTGAGTGTTGGTACGCATAGGGGATGCGCCTCCGTGAAAAGGGTTTTTGCCGAGAATTGTCGCCAAATATAGGCGCTTATATAGTGAAAAGCACTGGCATTTCTTTTTTACACTGCGCCCATCATTGCTCTAACAAACAGTTCGGCGAAAAGCCGCGATGAGGGATTGAAAATGCGCGTCATGGTCTTGGGTAGCGGCGTCATCGGTACCGCCAGTGCTTACTATCTGGCCCGTGCCGGGTTTGAAGTGGTGGTGGTCGACCGGCAGCCTGCTGCGGCCATGGAGACCAGTTTCGCCAACGCCGGCCAGGTCTCGCCGGGTTACGCCTCGCCGTGGGCCGCGCCGGGCGTACCGCTCAAAGCGATCAAGTGGCTGCTTCAACGCCATGCGCCATTGGCGATCAAGGCCACCGCCGATATCGACCAATACCTGTGGATGGCGCAAATGCTGCGCAACTGCACCGCCAGCCGTTACGCGGTGAACAAGGAGCGCATGGTGCGTCTGTCCGAGTACAGCCGTGACTGCCTCGATGAATTACGCGCCGAAACCGGTATCGCCTACGAAGGCCGCAGCCTCGGCACCACGCAGTTGTTCCGCACTCAGGCGCAACTGGATAACGCCGCCAAGGACATCGCCGTGCTGAAGGAATCCGGCGTGCCGTTTGAAGTTCTCGACCGCGCCGGTATTGCCCGCGTCGAGCCGGCGCTGGCAGGCGTGACCGACATTCTCGCTGGCGCGCTGCGTCTGCCCAACGACCAGACCGGCGACTGCCAGATCTTCACCACCCGTCTCGCCGAAATGGCGCGCAAGCTCGGTGTGGAATTCCGTTTCGGCCAGGACATCCAGAAGCTCGATTACGCCGGTGACCGCATCAACGGCGTGTTGATTGACGGCAAGCTGGAAACCGCTGATCGCTACGTGCTGGCGCTCGGCAGCTACTCGCCGCAACTGCTCAAGCCGTTGGGCATCAAGGCCCCGGTGTATCCGCTCAAGGGCTACTCGCTGACCGTGCCGATCACCAATCCGGACATGGCGCCGACGTCGACCATTCTCGACGAGACCTACAAGGTCGCGATCACCCGTTTCGACAACCGCATCCGCGTCGGCGGCATGGCCGAGATCGCCGGTTTTGACCTGTCTCTGAACCCGCGTCGGCGCGAAACCCTGGAGATGATCGTCAACGACCTTTATCCTCAGGGCGGCAATCTGGCCGAAGCGAGTTTCTGGACCGGCCTGCGCCCGACCACGCCGGACGGTACGCCGATCGTTGGCGCCACGCCGTTCAAGAATCTGTTCCTCAACACCGGTCACGGTACGCTCGGCTGGACCATGGCCTGTGGTTCCGGCCGTTTGCTCGCCGACCTGATGGCGAAGAAAAAGCCGCAGATCAGCGCTGAAGGCCTCGATATTTCCCGTTACGGCAACCAGACCCAGGAGTCCGCAAAACATGTCAATCCAGCGCCAGCTCACCAATGAGCGCATGAGTCAGATCGTCAGCCACAACGGCACTGTGTATCTGGCCGGGCAGGTCGGCGACGACTTCGACGCCGGAATTGAACAGCAGACCCGCGACGTGCTCGCCAATATCGAACGTCTGCTCGATCTGGCCGGGACGGACAAACAGCATCTGTTGTCGGCAACGATCTATTTGAACGACATCGAAGCGCACTTCGCCGGGATGAACGCGGTGTGGGACCAGTGGCTGCCAAAAGGCGCCGCGCCGGCCCGCGCCACCGTCGAAGCGAAGATGGCCAAGCCGAGCATTCTGGTGGAGATCTCCATCGTCGCCGCGCTGCCATAACGTTCCCAGGATCCCTCTCCCGGTGCTGTTGGCGGTTCACGTCGTCAATCAGCGCCGGTTTTTCTTCCCATGACCGCCCAGAAGTCTGCCGCCATGCGTCCTGCCCGTGCCCTGATCGACCTTCAAGCCCTGCGCCACAACTACCGAATTGCCCGCGAAGTCACCGGCGCCAAGGCGCTCGCCGTGATCAAGGCGGACGCCTACGGCCATGGCGCGGTACGTTGCGCCCAGGCGCTGGAAGCCGAGGCTGACGGGTTTGCCGTGGCCTGCATTGAGGAAGCACTGGAGCTGCGTTCCGCCGGGATTCGCGCACCGGTATTGCTGCTGGAAGGCTTCTTCGAAGCTAACGAGCTGGCGCTGATCGTCGAGCATGATTTCTGGTGCGTGGTGCATTCGCTGTGGCAGCTCGAAGCGATCGAGCAGGCGGCGCTGAGCAACCCGATCACGGTGTGGCTCAAGCTCGATTCCGGCATGCACCGCGTCGGCCTGCATCCCAAGGATTACCAAGCCGCTTATCAGCGCCTGCTGGCCAGCGGCAAAGTGGCAAAAATCGTGTTGATGAGCCACTTCGCCCGCGCCGATGAACTGCACGCGCAGAGCAGCGCCGAACAGGTCGCGGTGTTCGAAGCGGCGCGTCAGGGCCTTGCCGCAGAAGTCAGCCTGCGCAACTCGCCAGCCGTGCTCGGTTGGCCAGAAATCAAAAGCGATTGGGTCCGCCCTGGCATCATGCTCTACGGCGCGACCCCGTTTGAGGAAGCCAACGCCGTGGCCGAACGCCTGCAACCAGTGATGACGCTCGAATCGAAAGTCATCAGCGTGCGTGAATTGCCGGCCGGTGAACCGATCGGCTATGGCGCCAGGTTCATCACCGACAAGCCAATGCGCATCGGCGTGGTCGCCATGGGCTACGCCGACGGTTACCCGCGTCAGGCGCCGACCGGCACGCCGGTGCTGGTGGCCGGCAAACTCAGCCGCCTGCTGGGGCGTGTGTCGATGGACATGCTCTGCATCGACCTGACCGACATACCGGAAGCAGGCCTCGGTTCCAACGTCGAACTGTGGGGCAAAAACATCCTCGCCAGCGACGTGGCAAAGTGGGCCGAGACCATCCCGTATCAGATCTTCTGCAACCTGAAACGGGTGCCAAGGCTCTATTCCGAGGGTTGACGCCGCTACGGGGGCCAAGTGTTGTAAATACTGAACGCTGTCGCCATGATAACGCTCAATATTCTTACAACATCAGGAGGCTCCCGCCTTGGACGTCGGTGAACGACTGCAATCGATCCGCAAGCTCAAAGGGCTTTCCCAGCGTGAACTCGCCAAACGCGCGGGCGTCACCAACAGCACCATTTCGATGATCGAAAAGAACAGCGTCAGCCCTTCGATCAGTTCGCTGAGAAAGGTGCTCGGCGGCATTCCCATGTCGATGGTCGAGTTCTTTTCCGAAGAGATCCTGCAGGACCAACCGACCCAGATCGTCTACAAGGCCAATGAGCTGATCGACATCTCCGACGGCGCCGTGACCATGAAACTGGTCGGCCGCGCCCACCCGAGCCGGGCCATCGCCTTCCTCAACGAAATCTACCCGCCGGGCGCGGACACCGGCGAAGAAATGCTCACCCACGAAGGCGAGGAAACCGGGATTCTGGTAGAAGGTCGCCTGGAGCTGGTGGTGGGGCTGGAAACTTTTATCCTCGAAGCCGGCGACAGCTACTATTTTGAAAGTACCAAGCCGCATCGTTTCCGTAACCCGTTCGACGTGCCGGCGCGACTAATCAGCGCAGCCACGCCGGCGAATTTCTAAGCAGAAGGCGCCAGGCCATGGCGGCGAAGGTGCCCGAACCGATTTACCGATGGGCAACAAGACCCCTCTAACCATGGGGTTGTTTCAGTACAGCGGCCTACCCGCTATACTTGCGCCCGCCTGCGAACCGTGGCCGCAGGCGTGAATAGCCACCATTGAGGGTGAACGCGTGAACCTAATTATGAAAATGCTGGCTGCACCAGCAACCGTACTGGCCCTCTGGGCTGTCAGCGCTCAAGCTGCGACAAATGACGACATCGCCAAACGCCTCGAGCCGGTCGGACAGGTGTGTGTGCAAGGGCAGGAATGCAAGGGTATGGAAGTGGCCGCGACGGCTGGCGGCGGTGGCGGCGCGAGAACCCCGGACGAGGTGATTGCCAAGCACTGCAACGCTTGCCACGGTACCGGCCTGTTGGGCGCGCCGAAAATCAATGACACTGCAGCCTGGAAGGAGCGCGCTGACCATCAGGGTGGCCTCGACGGCATCCTCGCCAAGGCCATCACCGGCATCAACGCCATGCCGCCAAAAGGCACCTGCGCCGATTGCTCCGATGAAGAGCTCAAGGGCGCGATCAAAGAGATGTCCGGTCTGTAATCAGCGCCGGCTTTGAAAAAAACCGTCTTCGGACGGTTTTTTTGTGTCTGTGGTTTCTGGTTTCCGATTCATTCAGGCCCTGATCCCTCCAAACCAAATGCTGTCCTTTGCAGCAAACTCAAGGCAATCTCGGTCTACCCCTATCAACGGAACGGGCGGGAGGCTTCAGATGGTGCAGTTGTGTTCGATCGAACAGGCGGTGGACGACGTGCTGGCGCGTTTGCCTGCGCACATCCACATGGGCCTGCCGCTGGGGCTGGGGAAGCCGAATCACTTCGTCAACGCGCTGTATCGGCGGATCAAGGAGCTGCCCGAGCGGCAGCTGACGATCTATACCGCGCTGTGCCTCGGTCGGCCGAATCTGGGCGATGGCTTGCAGAAGCGCTTTATCGAGCCCTTTGTAGAGCGGGTGTTTGGTGATTATCCGGAGTTCGATTTCCTCGCCGATCTGCAGCGCGACAGCCTGCCCGCCAACATCCGCATTCAACAGTTTTTCATGCAGCCGGGCAGTCTGCTCAACAGCGCGCCGGCGCAGCAGGATTACGTCAGCAGCAATTACAGCCATGCCGCTCGCGACATCAACGCAGCGGGTCTCAATCTGGTGGCGCAATTGCTCGCCAGCAGCAGCGAACACCCTGATCGCTTAAGCCTGAGCTGCAACCCGGACATCACCCTCGACCTGTTGCCGATGATCGCCAAGCGCCGCGAGGCGGGGGAGACCATTGTGCTGGTCGGCCAGGTGCATACGGATCTGCCGTACATGCCCGGCGATGCGGAAGTCGACATCGACACGTTTGATCTGCTGATCGACGAGAAGGACAGCAGCACGCTGTTTTCCACGCCGAACATGCCCGTGGGCTTTCAGGATCATTTCATTGGCTTGCACGCCAGTACGCTGGTGCGCGATGGCGGTACATTGCAGATTGGTATCGGTTCGATGGGGGATGCGTTGACTGCTGCGCTACTTGCCCGTCAGGCCGATAACGCCGGTTATCAGGCGTTGCTCGATGACATCAACCTCAGCCAGTGGGCGCAGTTGATCCAGCGCGAGGGCGGCACCGCGCCATTTGCCAAAGGCCTTTACGGTTGCAGCGAGATGTTCGTCAACGGGCTGTTGGTATTGGCGGATGCCGGGATCATTCGGCGCAAGGTCTATCCGGATGTGCCGACTCAGGAGCAGGCCAACGCCGGTACCCTCGACGAAGCCGCGCAGCCCGACGGTATCTCGGTGCACGGCGGCTTCTTCCTTGGCCCGCGCAGTTTTTATGAGCGGCTGCGCGAGTTGCCGCAAAGCAAGCTGCTGGAATTCAACATGACCCGCATCAGCTACATCAACGAGCTGTACGGCCAGGAAGAGCTCAAGCGCTTGCAGCGCATTGATGCGCGCTTCATCAACACCGTGTTCACCATGACTCTGCTCGGCGCCGGCGTGGCTGATCAATTGGCAGACGGACGCGTGCTCAGCGGTGTTGGCGGCCAGTACAACTTTGTTGCTCAGGGTCACGCGCTGGAGGGCGCGCGATCGATGTTGATCCTGCGCAGCTGGCGCGAGTCCGGCGGCGAGGTCAGCTCCAATATCGTCTGGGACTACGGCCACTGCACGATCCCGCGGCACTTGCGCGACATCGTCGTCACCGAGTACGGCATCGCTGATCTGCGCGGTAAATCCGACGCGGCGGTGATCGAAGCGTTGCTCAACATCAGTGATTCTCGCTTCCAGCCGGGGCTGATCGAGCAGGCGCAGAAAGTCGGCAAGCTGCCGAAGGATTTTCGTCTCGATCCACGGTTTGCCGACAACACACCGCAACGCTTGCAGGCGATTGCCGCGCGGCATCCGAACCTGTTTCCGGAGTATCCGCTGGGCTGTGATTTCACCGCCATCGAACGGGATCTGCTGCGGGCGCTGAACTGGCTGAAGAGCAAGTTCAAGCTGACCGAGATTCTCGACTTGGGCAAGGCAGCGCTGGATGCGCCGGAGGCCTCGGCGTTCCCGGAACATCTTGAGCGGATGCAACTGACGAATCCGGAGGGCCTGAAGGAGGACCTTTTCCAACGCCTGCTGCTCACAGGCCTGAAAGCTACCGCGCAATAACTGCCCACACCAGAACCCATTGTGGGAGCGAGCCTGCTCGCGAAAGCGGTGTGTCATTCACTCAACAGGGTGACTGACACAATGCATTCGCGAGCAGGCTCGCTCCCACAGGGTAACTCGGTGCCGCTGGTTATTCGATAAAGGTGACGACGCCATCCTTCAGCGATTGCACGCGGGCCAGGGATTCAACGCGGTAGCCCTGCGAGTCCAGTTCGGCGCGGCCGCCCTGGAACGACTTCTCGATGACGATGCCCAGACCGGCAACGGTGGCGCCGGCCTGTTTGATGATCGAGATCAGCGCTTGCGAGGCCTTACCGTTGGCCAGGAAGTCGTCGATGATCAGCACGCGGTCGCTGCTGGTCAGGTGGCGCGGGGAGATGGCCACGGTGCTTTCGGTCTTCTTGGTGAACGAGTAGACGGTCGCCGAGAGCAGGTTTTCAGTCAGGGTCAGTGACTGTTGCTTGCGGGCGAAGATCACCGGCACGCCGAGGTTCAGACCGGTCATGATCGCCGGGGCGATGCCCGAAGCTTCGATGGTGACGATCTTGGTGATCCCGGAATCCTTGAACAGCGCGGCGAATTCGTCACCGATCAGCTTCATCAGGGCCGGGTCGATCTGGTGGTTCAGGAAAGCGTCGACTTTCAGGACCTGATCGGAAAGCACGATGCCTTCTTCGCGGATTTTTTTGTGCAGTGCTTCCACAACAGCTTCCTCTGTTGGCGCGATGGGCGCCGAAGGTAGATTAAAAAGTAGTCGATTCTAGCGCTTTAACATCGCGCGTATGTCGGCCAATGCGCTATTGCCACGCACGGCTTTGACTTCAGTCGGGGTGTCGTCGTTGCCTTCCCAGGCCAGATCGTCCGGCGGCAGCTCATCCAGAAAGCGACTCGGCGCGCAGTCGATGATTTCGCCGTACTGCTTGCGCTTGGCAGCAAAGGTGAACGCCAGGGTCTGGCGGGCGCGGGTGATGCCCACGTAGGCCAGGCGGCGTTCTTCTTCGATGGTGTCGGCTTCGATGCTGGAACGGTGCGGGAGGATTTCCTCTTCCATGCCCATGATGAACACGTAGGGGAATTCCAGGCCTTTGGAGGCGTGCAGCGTCATCATTTGCACGCCTTCGGCGCCGTCCTCTTCCTCCTGCTGGCGCTCGAGCATGTCGCGCAGCACCAGTTTGCCGATGGCGTCCTCGACGGTCATTTCGCCGTCTTCGTCTTTCTCGAGGGTGTTTTTCAACGCCTCGATCAGGAACCAGACGTTGCCCATGCGGTAGTCCGCCGCCTTGTCGCTGGAGCTGTTGGTGCGCAGCCAGTTCTCGTAGTCGATGTCCATGACCATGCTGCGCAGCGCCGAGATCGGATCTTCGCCGGCGCACTGCTCGCGGACCTTGTCCATGAAGCGCTTGAAACGCGCCAGGCGATCAGTAAAGCGGCTGTCGAGATGTTCGCCGAGGCCAATTTCGTCGGTGGCGGCGTACATCGAGATCTTGCGCTCGGTGGCGTAGTTGCCGAGCTTTTCCAGGGTGGTCGAGCCGATCTCGCGGCGCGGCACGTTGATCACGCGCAGGAAGGCGTTGTCGTCATCCGGATTGACGATCAGGCGGAAGTAAGCCATCAGGTCCTTCACTTCCTGGCGACCGAAGAAGCTGTTGCCGCCGCTCAGGCGATACGGCACCTGGTGGTGTTGCAGCTTCAACTCGATCAGCTTGGCCTGATAGTTACCGCGATAAAGAATGGCGAAATCGCTGTACGGGCGGTCGGTGCGCAGGTGCAGGCTGAGGATTTCCATGGCCACGCGCTCGGCTTCGGCGTCCTCGTTGCGGCAGCGGATCACGCGGATCTCGTCGCCGTGGCCCATCTCGCTCCACAGCTGTTTTTCGAATTCGTGCGGGTTGTTCGAGATCAGTACGTTGGCGCAGCGCAGGATGCGGCTGGTGGAGCGGTAGTTCTGCTCGAGCATCACCACTTTCAAGGTCGGATAGTCGTCCTTGAGCAGCATCAGGTTTTCCGGGCGCGCGCCACGCCAGGCGTAGATCGACTGGTCGTCGTCGCCGACCACGGTGAACTGGTTGCGCTTGCCGATGAGCATCTTCACCAGCAAATACTGGCTGGCGTTGGTGTCCTGGTATTCGTCGACCAGCAGGTAACGCACCTTGTTCTGCCACTTTTCGAGAATGTCGGCGTGTTCTTCGAAGAGCTTTACCGGCAGCAGGATCAGGTCGTCGAAGTCCACCGCGTTGAACGCCTTGAGCGTGCGCTGATAGTGGGTGTAGACGATGGCGGCGGTCTGCTCCTTGGGGTTGCGCGCGTTTTCCAGGGCCTGGGCGGGCAGGATCAGGTCGTTTTTCCAGGCGCCGATCATGTTCTTGATCTCGTCGACGCCGTCGTCGCCTGCGTATTCCTTCTGCATGATGTCGGTCATCAGGGCTTTGACGTCGGTCTCGTCGAAGATCGAGAAACCGGGTTTGTACCCCAGCCGCGCATGCTCCTTGCGGATGATGTTCAGGCCCAGGTTGTGGAAGGTGCAGACGGTCAGGCCGCGCCCTTCGCCGGCACGCAACAGGGTGCCGACCCGCTCTTTCATTTCGCGCGCGGCCTTGTTGGTAAAGGTCATGGCGACGATGTACTGGGCGCGGATGCCGCAGTTCTGGATCAGGTGCGCGATCTTGCGCGTGATCACGCTGGTCTTGCCGGAGCCAGCACCGGCGAGCACCAATAGAGGGCCGCCGACGTAGTTCACGGCTTCTTGCTGCCGGGGATTGAGTCGGGACATACGAAAATTCGGGAGTCGTTGACGAAATGGGCCGGCATTTTAACAGGCTCAGCGATTTCTGCTGCTCTGTCCGACTTGTGACGCAGCACGCGATTCAGATTTGCCGCTTTTGTTACTTTCACGCAGGATACGCGGGGATTTTGCGGCTAATGTTCTCATTCGTGACACAAAATAACGTTTCGATGCCGTTGTCATCAGACAACGCATTGGTCATTGTTCAGCACAACGGCATAATGCCCCGCCTACATCATTGCAGAGTCTAGGGAGTCAGCTTGTCTACGCCTGTCGAACCCTTGCGTTTGCTGCTACTGGCCGAAGAGCCAGCGTGGACAGCGTTGTTGCGTGAGTGTCTGGCTCCGATGGGGAGCGCGGCGGTGCTGATCAGCGCGCCGAACTGGGATTCGGTCAGCCGCCTGTTCGAGGACAACCGCCACGCGGTATTACTGACTCTGCCGGCGTTGCAACCGCCGCCCGGGCGTTGCAGCCTGCCGACCGTTCTGCTGCTGGAGCACGAACCGGCCACCGCGCCGGTCGGTGTCAGCGACTGGCTGGTGTTCGACGCCCTCGACGCCGGCATGCTCCAGCGTTGCCTGCGCCATGTGCGCGAGCGCGGCGTGCTGGAAAACACTCTTCAGCGCCTCGCCGAACAGGACCCGCTGACCGGTATCGCCAACCGTCAGGGCTTCCAGACCCTGCTCACGGCGCGCCTTGCCGAAGGCGACGGTCGCGGCCTCGCCCTCGGCCATCTCGATCTCGACAACTTCCGCCATGCCAACGACGCTCTCGGTCATCAGGCCGGCGATCGCTTGATCCTGCAAGTGGTCGCGCGGCTGAAAAGTCAGCTGGAGGCCGGCGATCAACTGGCACGGCTGGGCAGCGATGAATTCGCTCTGCTGATCGATACCCGTCGTGCACCGCAACGCGCCGAGTGGATGGCCGAACGCATTACTGAGGCGTTGGCCGAACCTTACTGGGTTGACGGCGAAAGCCTGCTGATCGGTTCCAGCCTCGGCATCGCCCATGCCCGCGCCAATGGCGGTGCCGATCCACTGATGTGGCACGCCCATATCGCCATGCAGCAGGCCAAGAGCACGCAGGGCTGCACTTTTCATATCTTCAACGAACGCATCAACCGCAACGCGCGCAGCATGGCCGACCTCGAAAGTGAACTGCGCCGTGCCCTGCGCCGCGATGAGCTGGAGCTGCATTACCAGCCACGCCTGAATCTTGAAGACGGCCAGATTGTCGGCCTCGAAGCGCTGGTGCGCTGGCGTCATGGCGAGCGCGGTCTGTTGCCACCGAGTGAATTTGTGCCGCTGGCCGAGCAGAGCGGTCTGATCGTGCCGCTGGGCTACTGGGTCATTTCCCGCGCCTTGCGCGATATGCAGGCGTTGCGCGAGCAGGGGCTGCCGGCGCTGCACATGGCGATCAACCTGTCGTTCCGCCAGTTTCAGGACAGCCAGTTGCTGCCGACGCTCAGCCGCCTGATTGCCGAGCGTGGCGTCGAGGCGCAGTGGCTGGAATTCGAACTGACCGAAACCGCGGTTATGCGGCGCAGCGATCTGGTCAAACAGACCATGGATGCGCTCGGCCGCCTCGGTGTGCGCTTCTCGCTGGACGATTTCGGCACCGGGTTTTCGTCGTTCGTGCACCTCAACAGCTTGCCGATTACATTGCTGAAGATCGACAAGAGTTTTGTCGGCGGCATGGAACAGCGCGATGAGAACCGCAAACTGGTGCACGCGATGATCAACCTCGCGCACAACCTGCACCTGGAAGTAGTCGCGGAAGGGGTCGAGACGCCGGAGCAACTGGAGTTGCTGCGCGGGTTCGGCTGCGATCAGGTACAGGGTTATCTGATCAGCCGACCGTTGCCGCTGGATGAGTTGGTGGAATATCTGACGTCGGGGTCGAACCAGCAGCCGGCTCTGGAAATCGTCGGTTGATCACGATTGTTGCGGCTGGCACAAACCCCCGTGGGAGCGAGCCTGCTCGCGAAGGCGTTATGTCAGCTGAATGATCTGGGCCTGACACTCGGTCTTCGCGAGCAGGCTCGCTCCCACAAAGGAAACCCTCATTCGGCCTGGGGGATGTTGAAACCTTGAGATTGCGGCTCGCGTCGAATCATCCGCTGCATCTTCCATTCGAACGCCAGCGTCAGGCTCACCGCCGCGCACGCCAAGCCCAGCGCCAGACCCCACCAGACACCCGTCGGTCCCCAATTGAGATGGAAAGCCATCCACCACGCCGCCGGCGCGCCAATCAGCCAATAGCAAGCGAGCCCCACGAGAAACGTAGTCTTGGCATCCTTGAGCCCGCGAATACAGCCCATGGCAATCGTCTGCGTGCCATCGAACAGCTCGAACCACGCCGCTACGGCCAGCAGGCTCACCGCCAGACGGATCACTTCGGCAAAAGCCGGATCGTTGTGGTCAAGGAACAGGCCGACCAACTGGTTGGGCCACAGCCAGAACACCAGGGCAAAGCCGAGCATCACCACGGCGCCGAAGGCGATGCCGACACGCCCGGACATGCGCGCATCGACCAGTTGCCCGGCGCCGTAGTGTTGGCCGACGCGCATGGTGATGGCGTAAGACATCCCGGCCGGGACCATGAAGGCCACCGACACGATCTGCAGGGCGATCTGATGCGCACCCATTTGCGTGCTGCCCATTGTGCCCATGCACAGCGCAGCGAAAGCGAACAACCCGACCTCTACCGCATAGGTGCCGCCAATCGGCAGACCCAGGCGCCACAACTCTTTCAGGTATTGCCGGTTCGGCCGCGCCAGGCCGGCGCGCAACGGATAAGCGTCATACGCCGGATGCCGGCGGATATGCCAGGCCAGCGCCAGTGCCATGCAGTTGGCGACAATCGCCGTGACCAGACCGATACCGGTCAGGCCCAGTTGTGGCAGGCCGAACATGCCGGTGATCAGCGCGTAGTTGAGCAGGAAGTTGGCCAAGGTGCCGGCGAGGCTGATGACCATCACTGGCGTCGCCCGGCCAATCGCACTGGTAAAACCGCGCAGGGCCATGAAGCTCAGGTAACCGGGCAGGGCGAAGGGCAGGGCGATGAGAAATTGCCCGGCGGCGTTGACGTTGGTTTCGGTTTGGCCGAACAGCAGCAGCACGGGTTTGAGGTTCCACAACAACAGCCCGGCGCCGAGGGCCATCAGCCAGGCCAGCCACAGTCCGGCCTGGGTCAGGCGTGCGGCACCGATGATGTCGCCGGCACCCTGACGGATTGCCACCAGTGTGCCGACCGCTGCAATCACGCCGATGCAGAAAATCGACACGAACGAGTAGCTCGCGGCACCGAGGCCGCCACCGGCCAGCGCTTCGGGGCTGAGGCGCGCCATCATCAGGGTGTCGGTCAGCACCATCAGCATGTGCGCCAACTGCGAAGCAATCAGCGGCCCCGCCAGCCGCAGAATGGCCCAGAGTTCGGTACGCACAGGATGCTGCATGGTCATCACCACCCAAATATCAGAGGAAGCATAAGAGCGTCGATTCTCGGCGCTTGGCAGGCTTTGCACAAAGGGATAAAAAGGATGGGTGGCATGATTAATACTCATCCTTAATCGTCCTGCCGAATTGGCTGAATCCCCGCTATTGGAGCTTTGTGTATGTCCCGACGCCTTCCGCCGTTGTATGCCCTGCGCGCATTCGAAGCGGCAGCGCGACACAGCTCGTTCACCCGCGCGGCGGAAGAACTGTCGATCACCCAGAGCGCGGTCAGTCGGCACATGCGCACTCTTGAAGAACACTTCGCCTGCCGGCTGTTTCACCGCAGCGGGCGCAATTTGCAACTGACCGAATCGGCGCGGCTGCTGCTACCCGGTATCCGCGAAGGCTTCGCCGCCCTTGAGCGCGCCTGCAATACCTTGCGCGCCGAGGACGACATTCTGCGCATGAAAGCGCCATCGACCCTGACCATGCGTTGGCTGCTGGCGCGGTTGAGTCGCTTCCGCCATTTGCAGCCGGGCAATGAGGTGCAACTGACCAGCGCATGGATGGATATCGATTCGGTGGACTTCAATAACGAACCTTTCGATTGTGCGGTGTTGCTCAGTGACGGGCATTTCCCGCCGGACTGGGAAGCGAGCCTGCTGTTTCCCGAGGAATTGATTCCGGTCGGAGCGCCGAACCTGCTCAATGACCAACCTTGGGACGTAGCGCGTCTGGCGGCTGCTGAACTGCTGCACCCGACCCCGGATCGCCGCGATTGGCGCAGTTGGCTGGAGCGCATGGGCCTGTCCGAGCAAGTTTCGCTTAAGGGCGGGCAAGTGTTCGATACGCTGGAGCTGGGCATGATCGCCGCGGCGCGCGGCTATGGCGTTTCGATGGGTGATCTGTTGATGGTTGCCGAAGACGTTGCGCAAGGACGCTTGAGCCTGCCGTGGCCGACCGCCGTCGCCAGTGGCCTGAATTATTACCTGGTGTGGCCGAAACCGCGTCCGGGAGGTGAACGTTTGCGCCGCCTCAGCGATTTTCTCCAAGGCGAAGTCCGCGCCATGCAATTGCCGGCGGTAGAGCGCTTGAGCTGAAACGTTCGAGCCGGCACAATGCCACTACTGCGCCATACCCACGCAAAGTGCTCAAGTATTCGGATTTTCCGCCGACTACGAGCATGTGGAACTGTCGTGCCGGTTCCGCGCTACCCCCATTATTAGAATATTTTCCGGGCAATTACCGCGATCAAGGAGGACTCGGTGGCTCGGCCAGGAGCTGTTCATGTCTCAACCTCGTGCTCGGATCGCCTCGCAGCTGGGCCTTGCCCTTGCTGTGATACTGGCGATAGTCATCAGCGGCAGTACGGTGTTCGCCTTGCGTTCGCTGGATTCCGCCAACCTCGCCACCCGTGAAGAGCATCTGGCCAGTGAGGCCCGGCTGCTGGCCGATCAACTGAGTACCTTTCACGGTACGCTGCGCGAAAGCACCCTGCGCCTGAGCGGGCTGTTCGAAAAGCGCTTCGGCAGTGGTTTGAGTGTGCACCCCGATCAGCCAGTGACCGTGGCCGGCGTGCAGACTCCGGGCTTGCATCTGGGCAACGAGGTGCTGAACAACAACTTCAAGGAAGTTGACGAGTTCAAGCAGATGACCGCTGGTGTGGCCACGGTATTCGTGCGCAGCGGCGAAGACTTCATTCGCGTCAGCACCAACGTCAGCAAGCAGGACGGCACCCGTGCCATCGGCACCGTGCTCGATCATGCCAACCCGGCGTACGCGAAGTTGATGGCCGGGCAAAGCTATGTCGGCCGCTCGCTGTTGTTCGAACGCTACTACATGTCCCAGTACACGCCGGTGCGCGATGCGGGCGGCAAGATTATCGCCGTGCTGTACGTCGGGTTCGACTACACCGACGCGCAGAACGCGCAGTTCGCTAATCTCAAGCGCTTCCGCATCGGCAAGACCGGCTCGCTGGCCTTGCTTGACGAGCAGAACAAATGGCTGGTGCCGATTGCCGGCGTCGAAAACCTGGATCAAGCCGCCCCGACCATCAACAACCTGGTGAAAACCCCGGGCAAGGGTGAGTTCTGGAGCGACAAGGGTGAGGACTTCTACAGCATCGCCGTGCCGTTCGAAGGTGGCCCGTGGTCGGTGGTGGCGAGCATGCCGAAAGCCGAGATTCGCGCGGTGACCTGGAGCGTCGGTACGCAACTGGCGATCGGCAGCCTGCTGGCGATGTTGCTCGCGGTCGGTTCCGTGGTCTGGCTGCTGCGTAGCAAACTCGCACCGCTGGGCGATCTGGTGCGTCAGGCCGAAGCCTTGGGCGCGGGTGATCTGAGTGTGCGGCTGAACGTATCGAGCCACGATGAAATCGGTCAGCTGTCCCGCGCGTTCAACCAGATGAGCCAGGCGCTGTCGACCATGGTCGAGCACATCCGCCGCGCTTCGGAAGAGGTCAACAGCCGCGCGCAGGCGCTGTCCGGTTTGTCCGGCGGTGCGTATGAAGGCATGGAGCAACAGTCGGGCGAAATCACCAGCATGGCCGGCGCCGTGGAAGAGTTTAGCGCCACCTCGCTGAACATTGCCGACAACATGGGCGCGACCCAGCGCCTGGCGCAAGAAAACGCTCAGCAGACCCAGATCGGCCGCAGCTCGATGGAAGAAGCGTCGTCGTCGCTGGAACAGATCGCTGGCGCGCTGAACAGCACCGCCAGCGTGATCAACACGCTGGGGCAGCGCTCGCAGGAAATCGGCGGGATTGTCGGCGTGATCACCTCGATCGCCGAGCAGACCAACCTGTTGGCGCTCAACGCTGCCATCGAAGCCGCTCGTGCCGGTGAGCAGGGGCGCGGTTTTGCCGTGGTCGCGGACGAAGTGCGCAGCCTCGCCTCGCGTACCCGTCAGGCGACCGATGAAATCTCCAGCATGATCCACAGCATCCAGCAGGAAACCGGCAACGCGATCAGCACCATGGAACAGGGCAATGTGCTGATGCAGGAAGGCCTGTCGCGCAACGCCAATGTCGCCTCGGCGCTGGCGCGGATTGATGAGCAGAGCCGTTCGGCAGGCCAGCAGTTCGCCGCGATCACCACCGCCACTCAGGAGCAAAGCAGCACTGCGACGTTGCTGAGCAGCAATTTGCAGAGCATCGCCTTGGCCAACAGCGAGCAGCGTGAGGTGGTGTCGAACCTGGCTGTCACCGCGAAAGAGCTGGAGAAGCTGGCGGCGGATCTGCGTTCCGAGGTTGATCGCTTCCGTTGATGCATCTTTGAAACAGCTATCGCGAGCAGGCTCGCTCCACAGTAGTCGGCGTAATTCACAAATATTGTGAAGGCCCGATGTCCCTGTGGGAGCGAGCCTGCTCGCGAATGCTTTTCTCCCACCGCTTCTTTGGACTTGCTGAAACGTTTCCGCAGCGCTATAAAAATGGCACAACTCCAATAAAGGCTGCTGCCATGACCCCGCTCAAGCTCCTCGTCGCCCTCGGCGCATTCTCTGCCGCTTCCCACGCCATGGCCTGGAACTATGTTCTGCTCGACGCCAACACTCCGGCAAAAGACCGGACGATCACCAGCGAGCAACTCGGTGTAAAAACCGCCAAACCGTTCTCCGTGACCCTGCGTACTCTGCATGGCGGTCGTCAGGAGGGCGTCAGCATTGTCGATATCGATAACGGCACGATGAAGCTGTCGGTCGTGCCGACCCGTGGCATGAATGTGTTGCAGGCTTCGGTGGGCGACGTGCGGATGGGCTGGGATTCGCCGGTCAAGGACGTGGTCAACCCGGCGTTCATCGAACTCAACGGTCGCGGTGGCCTGGGCTGGCTCGAAGGTTTCAATGAACTGGTCACCCGTTGCGGTTACGAGTGGGTTGGCCATCCCGGCATGGACAACGGCGAATTGCTGACCTTGCACGGTCGCGCCGCCAACATCCCGGCCAGCACCGTCACTTTGCACATCGACGAGAAGCCGCCGTATGCCATCACGCTGCGTGGCGAGCTGAAAGAGCAGGCATTCAAGAAAGTCGATTTCTCGGTAGCGACCCAACTGATCACCGAACCGGGCAGCGCCAGCTTCGCCCTCAACGACACCCTGACCAACAACGGCGACTATGCGAAGGAATATCAGGCGCTGTATCACAGCAATTTCAGCACGCCGTTTCTCGAGCAGGGCGCAAAGTTCGCAGCGCCGGTGAAGCAGGTTTCGCCGTTCAACGAGAAGGCCAAGGGAGATCTGCCCGACTGGCAGACCTATCGCGCGCCAACCAAGGACTACGACGAAACTGTCTACAACGTCGTGCCGTATGCGGACGCCAAAGGAGATACCTTGACCGTGCTGCACAACAAGGCCGGTAGCCTCGGCGTATCCGTTGGCTTCAATACTCAGCAACTGCCAGTTTTTTCGCTGTGGAAAAACACCGACTCCCAAGGGCAGGGCTACGTCACCGGGCTGGAGCCGGGAACCAGTTTTTCCTACAACCGTCGCTATCAGCGGCCGTTGAGTCTGGTGCCGACCATTGCGCCGAAAGAACATAAACAGTTCCAGATCAGCTACAGCCTGCTGGCGGACAAAGGGGCGGTGGACAAGGCCCTCAAGCGCGTGACCGAAATTCAGGCCGGGCGCGATACTGAAGTGCGCCAGGCACCGCTGGTTGATCTGACTGAGCATTAAGGTGTCGCCGGCCGGTATTGCAGTGCCTCGGCCAGATGCTCGCGGGTAATCGCATCGGCCTGTTCAAGATCCGCCAGCGTGCGCGCGACCTTGAGCAGGCGATGCGCCGAGCGCAGCGACAGGATCAGTCGCTCGCAGGCCGCCTCCAGCCATTTCTCGTCAGCTGTGGATAACTTGCAGTGACGCTTGAGCCCCGGCAGATCGAGAAACGCATTGGCACAGCCCTGACGTTTCTGCTGACGCTCCCGCGCTTCGGCGACCAACGCCGCAGCGCTGGCGCTGTCCTCGCCGGGCTTGGCTGCCGGATTCAACGCGGTTGCCTCACGCGCCACGGTCAGGTGCAGATCGATCCGGTCCAGCAGCGGCCCTGACAGCTTGTTGCGATAGCGCTGGACCATGTCCGGTGTGCACGAGCATTTGCCGCTCGGTTCGCCAAGATATCCACAGGGACACGGATTCATCGCTGCCACCAGTTGAAAGCGTGCGGGGAAACGTACGCGATCCTTGGCCCGAGCGATGACGATATGCCCGGATTCCAGCGGCTCGCGCAGAACCTCGAGAACCTTGCGATCAAACTCCGGCAATTCATCAAGAAACAGCACGCCGTGATGGGCGAGGGTGATTTCGCCGGGTTGCGGCTTTGAACTGCCACCGACCAGCGCTGGCCCGGAAGCGGAGTGGTGCGGTTGGCGGAAGGGGCGTTGCGGCCAATGAGTCAGAGGCACACCACTGGCGACCGATTGAATCGCTGCCACTTCCAGCGCTTCACACTCGGATAGCGGCGGCAATAATCCTGGCAGACGACTGGCCAGCAGCGTCTTGCCGGTTCCCGGTGGCCCGCTGAACAACAAATTGTGAGCTCCCGCTGCGGCAATCAGCAGTGCGCGTTTGGCGGCCGTCTGCCCCTGCACTTCGTTGAGGTCGGGATAGGGCTTGGCAGCGTGCATCAAACCATCGGATACGTAAGGCTCGACCGGCGTGTGCCCATTGAAATGCGCCACCGCCTCCAGCAAGTGATCGACCGCAAACACCTTCAGCCCGGATGCCAGACACGCCTCTTCCGCATTCGCCCGTGGCACCACCAACGCCCTCCCGGCCTTGCGCGCCGCCAGTGCCGCCGGCAGCACGCCACGCACCGGTCGCACGGCGCCAGACAGCGCCAACTCACCCAGACACTCCACCTCGTCCAGCGTCAGACACGGCACCTGCACACTGGCCGACAAGATCCCCAAGGCAATCGCCAGATCGAAGCGCCCACCATCCTTGGGCAGATCCGCCGGCGCCAGATTCAAGGTGATCCGCCGTGCCGGAAATTGCAGCCCGGAATTGATGATCGCGCTGCGCACCCGATCCTTGCTCTCCTTCACCGCCGCTTCAGGCAGGCCGACCATGGTCAGCGACGGCAGACCGTTGGCCAGATGGACTTCGACGGTGACAGCGGGGGCTTCCACGCCTATCTGGGCGCGACTGTGGACAATGGAGAGGGACATGGTCGTTCCTTGAGCTGAATCGGGGAGCCGCTTCCTGCGGGTTTTTGAAGGGTAGTTGAGCCGGGCTTCAGTGCTGAAATAGAGGTTTACAAGACGTATCCAGACCCGATTGGCTGTCACTGCTTGCCTGAAAATGAAGCGTTGACTCTCGCCCGGCATTGAAGGATCATCCCATTCGAGGACTGCAACTGCGCATTCGTCGGGACTGGGCACCAGTAAAAGCTCCCCCGCATTTTTGGCAGCAGAGAAAGCTGGTTTCTCTGAAGTAGTGACGACGGGCTAGCCTGTCGGATTCTGAACCCAAGGCCGTGAAGCCAGGAGCTAAAGAATCGCTGCGACTACTCCTCAAAAAATACTTAAAAGGCGTCCATCGGACGCCTTTTTTTATTTCTGATTTGGTGGTGCTCGTGGTATCTGCCCCACTAACGTGCCATGTGCACGTTTTTGCGGGTACCAAGTCACCACGAAGTAACCAAATCCTGTGGCGCGCTCGTGTCGCGGTTCAAGAATCAGTGTTCCCATAGATGTCCTCAGTACCGCGACCCTGTTTCCACATCGCTGTTCTTTGAACTCACAATAGATTTGTGCCCCCGGGACGATCATTTTCGCAACAATCGCTGCTACCCCATCGGCAGTCTGGCAACCATGCTTGAGCAAGTCTGCACTATGGGCTTCCCAAATGTGCACTACGCCAAAACCACTATTCGCTCGACGGTGAATACCTACCCGCAGATAAATCTTCCCGCCTGGCAAGCCGAA
This sequence comes from Pseudomonas sp. AC083, assembly GCF_979253165.1. Taxonomy (NCBI): domain Bacteria; kingdom Pseudomonadati; phylum Pseudomonadota; class Gammaproteobacteria; order Pseudomonadales; family Pseudomonadaceae; genus Pseudomonas; species Pseudomonas sp. AC083. Next base: position 38,308 of record NZ_CEEDDH010000004.1, on the reverse strand, counting down.
TTTTGGCATATCGGGGATCGTGCCAAAGATGTAACCACCATCTGGATGCTGAACCAGCGTGTTTTCTTTAAGCTTGAGCAAATGAGACAAGAGGGATCCAGAACCAGAGTGTCTGGCGATCAATGTGTATCGCCTGGAACTCGACGAATAGGATCGACCAGCGCAGGCGAAAGCCACCAGCCTAATCACAGCCAAGAACTCACGGAATCAGGCGCAGACGCTGATTCTCGTAGGGTTATGCCCTATTAGTTGTAGGACGCCGGCCAAACGGTTTTGATGGTCTTGTTTTCCTGAATCGGATGCTCCAGTTTGGTCACTCAACGCAGCCTCTGGAGGCGAAAAATGAACCGCAATGGTATGCGCCCGATTCATCCGGGCGAGGTTCTGAATAAGGAGTTCATGGAGCCGTTGGGCATGACTGTCATGGATCTGGCCATGCCCACGAACTGGCCCGAAAGTGAGATCGAAAAGCTTGTGAAATGCCAGCTCAGGATCTGCGCCGATCTGGCAATCAGCCTTGCCACTCATCTCAACACTACGCCTGAGTTCTGGATGAATCTCCAATCGACTTACGATTTGCGCAGGGCCCAGCTCCGGCATGCGAGTTTATAGCGATTGCAGCATCCGCGAAGCTCTTTTCCACCAAGGCCCTGCCCGGGTCGCCAAACCCGCTGCTGAACATTCAGCATCAGATGAGCTTAGAAACCTGGGCTTTTTGGCGCAATCGGACGGCGGTCATAAAGGTTGTAGGACGTTGCGGGGATGGTTGAAGGGCTGAAGATCAAAAGATCGCAGCCTTCGGCAGCTACAGGGGACGCGAATTATTCAGCGGGCGGTGTCAGCTTCGCTTCCATCTCGGCGACTTTGGCTTCAAGACTCTCAAGCCGTGCCCGCGTGCGCGCCAACACCACCATCTGACTATCAAACTCTTCCCGGCTGACCAGATCGAGTTTGCTGAAGGCACTTTGCAGCAGCATTTTGAACTGGCTTTCGATTTCGGCTTTCGGCAGTGGCGTGTCGCCGCTGAACAGGCGGGAGGCGGTGCCGCTCAGGGCGTCGAGGAAGTCTTTGGGCGCGAGCATGGGGAATGTCCTGGAAACAATGGCCGGCAGTGTATCACGCAGTGTCTATAGTCAATCCCGTTGCACGGATGCACGCTTTTCGCGCAGGGGGACGGACGGTGGCGCACCGTTGTTGTGCGTATCGGCAAAAGCTTTTCTGCCCGAGCGCGTGCAACAGGGGCCAAGAGATTGAAATGCAGGGTTTTTGCCGAGCTGGCAAGGTTTCTGCTTAGTCACCCTCGACCCATGCACTGATGCAGTCGCTGTGACGAATGCAGTGCGGCAGACGAAGCGGGGAGTTTCGTCTGATGCGGTTAGCTGGCGTCAACGATGCGTTACAAAGCCAGGCACTGCGCTTAGACTTGAGACGGGTTTGTTTTCCTGGGGCAAGTCCACCAATTCGGGAGAGAGTTTCATGAAGCTAGTCACTGCCATCATCAAGCCGTTCAAGTTGGACGACGTGCGCGAGTCGCTGTCCGAAATCGGCGTGCAGGGCATTACCGTTACTGAAGTCAAAGGCTTCGGCCGGCAGAAGGGTCACACCGAGCTGTATCGCGGCGCGGAATATGTGGTCGATTTTCTGCCCAAGGTGAAAATCGACGTGGCCATCGACGACAAGGATCTGGATCGGGTTATCGAGGCGATAACCAAAGCGGCCAACACCGGCAAGATCGGTGACGGCAAGATCTTCGTGGTCAATCTGGAACAGGCGATCCGCATCCGTACCGGCGAAACCGATACCGACGCGATCTAAGCGCCGCCACAAACCCAACGCCCCAGGAGAAAACAATATGACTCTGCGTAAATTCGCAGGGCTAGGCGCCCTGTTGTCCATCGTAATGCCCGGCATCGCCATGGCGGCAGACGAAGTGGCAGCGCCAGTCCTCAATTCCGGCGACACCGCCTGGATGCTCACCTCGACAGCGCTCGTGCTGTTCATGACCATCCCCGGCCTGGCGCTGTTCTACGGCGGTATGGTTCGCTCGAAAAACATTCTTTCCGTGCTGATGCAGTGCTTCGCCATTACCGGTCTGATCAGCATCCTGTGGGTCATTTATGGCTACAGCATTGCCTTCGACACCACCGGCATGGAGCAGGGCGTCGTCAACTTCAATTCGTTCTTCGGCGGCATGGGCAAGGCGTTCCTCGCCGGTGTCACGCCTTCGAGCATCACCGGCCCGGCGGCGCTGTTCCCTGAGGCAGTGTTCATCACCTTCCAGATGACCTTCGCGATCATCACCCCGGCGCTGATCGTCGGTGCGTTCGCCGAGCGCATGAAGTTCTCCGCGATGCTGATCTTCATGGGCATCTGGTTCACTCTGGTTTATGCACCGATCGCGCACATGGTCTGGTCCGGTAACGGCGGCCTGATGTGGGACTGGGGCGTGCTCGACTTCGCTGGCGGCACCGTGGTGCACATCAACGCCGGTATCGCCGGTCTGGTCGCGTGCCTGGTGCTGGGCAAGCGCAAAGGCTTCCCGACCACACCAATGGCTCCGCATAACCTCGGCTACACGCTGATGGGCGCGGCGATGCTGTGGGTCGGCTGGTTCGGCTTCAACGCCGGTTCCGCTGCTGCTGCCAACGGCACTGCCGGTATGGCCATGCTGGTTACCCAGATCGCCACTGCCGCTGCGGCACTGGGCTGGATGTTTGCCGAGTGGGTCACCCACGGCAAGCCAAGCGCACTGGGCATTGCTTCGGGTGTGGTCGCCGGTCTGGTCGCGATCACTCCGGCTGCTGGCACCGTGGGCCCGATGGGTGCATTGGTGATCGGTCTGGCCGCAGGCGTGGTGTGCTTCTTCTGCGCCACCACCCTGAAACGCAAACTCGGCTATGACGATTCCCTGGATGCCTTCGGCGTGCACGGTATCGGCGGTATTCTCGGCGCGATCCTCACTGGTGTTTTCGCAGCGCCGGCGCTGGGCGGCTTCGGCACCGTGACTGACATCGGCGCGCAGGTCTGGATTCAGATCAAAGGCGTCGGCTTCACGGTGATCTACACCGCGATCGTCACCTTCATCATCCTCAAGGTGCTGGACGCCGTCATGGGTCTGCGCGTAACCGAGGAAGAAGAGTCGGTCGGCCTCGATCTGGCACAACACAACGAACGCGGCTACAACCTGTAAGTACGCGCGATAAAAAATTGCCCGGTTCGCCGGGCATTTTTTTGTCCGGGATTTGTCATTCAGGGAGCGGCTGAAAGGATTTTTCTTACGGCTTTGGTCGTCTTTACGACGAGGCTTTTTCTGCGGGCAATCGCTTACATCGCTGCAGGAATATTAGGGCCTTTGTTTTTTTTCAGAGCACGCTAGAATGCGCCCCGAACGAGCGGAGAACTGTATGTGGCAACAGACTCTGATAACCCTGCGGGCAAGGCCCCGGGGCTTTCATCTGGTAACCGACGAGTTGCTCGCAGGCTTGCCTGAACTCAAGACCTGTCGGGTCGGTCTGTTGCATTTGTGGCTGCAGCACACGTCGGCGTCGTTGACCATCAACGAGAACGCCGATCCGGCAGTTCGTCGCGACTTCGAACGATTTTTCAATCGTCTGATCCCACAAGGAACAGACGGCTACGAGCACAACGACGAAGGCCCGGATGATCTCCCGGCGCACTTCAAGGCCAGCGTGCTTGGTTGCCAGATCAGTCTGCCGGTTGCGGCAGGGCGGCTGGCCCTGGGTACTTGGCAAGGGATTTATCTGGGCGAGCACCGTGATCATGGCGGTGCCCGTAAAGTCCTCGCCACCTTGCACGGTGAACAGGCATGAGCCGCTGCCGGGCAGCGGCAGAAGATTTTTCAACGGCGGCTTCGACAGCCGCCAAAGCTGGTCTATAACTAATCTGCTTTTGGCAAGTCATGAGGTAGAACATGAGCGACGATGATCTGGAAAACGACGACCTCGAAGTAGGCGACGAAGACGAGGCCGAGGAAGGCCTGGAAGCGGCAGCGGAAGACGTTGCCGAAGACGATGGCGGTGACGACACGCCGGCCCCGGCTGCCAAAGGCAAAGCCAAGGCTGCGGTCTCGGTCGACGAGTTGCCGAGCATCGAAGCCAAGAACAAGGAGCGTGACGCCCTGGCCAAGGCCATGGAAGAATTCCTTGCGCGCGGCGGCAAGGTGCAGGAAGTGGAGGCCAATGTGGTCGCCGATCCGCCCAAGAAGCCGGACAACAAGTACGGCAGCCGCCCTATCTGAGGCGCGTCGCTCGCTTGCTGAAAAAGCCCGCCGTCGCTGCGGGCTTTTTCATGCCTGAAATAAATCCGTTGAAAACAAATGCAGTCCCCGGTGTCAGCGAGCCTGCTCGCGAAGAGGGCATTTCAGCCGACATACATGTTGAATGACACAGCGCATTCGCGAGCAGGCTCGCTCCCACAGGGCTGTAGATTAGTTCGAGGAAGCATTCCAGCGTGCGAGGACGGCGGGCAATTCGGTCAGGTTGCGAATTTCCGCATCAGGCAAGCGCTCCGCTTCCCAGACCTTGCCCGTCGGGTTGAACCACACCGCGCGCAAGCCCGCCTGCTGCGCCCCGGCGATGTCATCGCCGGGATGATCGCCGACATGCACCGCCGCTGCGGGGCTTACACCACCGCGCTGCAACGCTTCATGAAACAGCCGCGTATCCGGTTTGGCGATGCCGATGTCTTCGGCGCACAAGGCGAACTTGAAGTAATCCGCCAGCCCCAACCGACGCACGTCGGCATTGCCATTGGTGACCACGCCGAGGGCATAGTGATTGGCGAGCAGCTCCAGCAGCGGCTCGACTTCCGGGAACACCTCGAGCTGATGCCGCGCATGCAGGAACACTTCAAAAGCCTTGTCAGCCAGCTCCGACGCTTCGCCGTGGGCATACCCGGCTTCTTCGAGCGCATGGAACAGCACACGTCGACGCAGCGCGCTGATGCGGTGCTTGAGCCCCGGTTCGCCCGCCAGCACGCGCTCGCGAATCGACCACAAATGCTCCACCGGCACCGCGCCCAGGTTCGACGCATGTTCGCTCAGCCATTCGCGCAACACGGTTTCGGCGCTGGCGATCACCGGAGCGGTGTCCCACAGAGTGTCGTCGAGGTCGAACGTGATCAACTGAATGCTCATGAATCATCGCCTTTCATGCGTTTGGCCCGGGGATGGGCGCTGTCGTAGACCGCCGCCAGATGCTGGAAGTCGAGGTGGGTATAGATCTGTGTGGTTTTGATATCAGAGTGACCGAGCAATTCCTGCACCGCGCGCAAGTCCTGCGAGGACTCGAGCAAATGGCTGGCGAACGAGTGCCGCAGCATGTGCGGATGCAGGTTCTGCCCCAGTTCGCGCTCGCCAGCCAGTTTGACCCGCACCTGAATCGCCCGCGGGCCGAGGCGTCGGCCTTGCTGGCTGACAAATACCGCATCGTCCGCCGGGTTGGTCATGGCGCGCAGCGGCAACCAGTGTTCAAGGGCTTCGCGGGCCTTGGTGCCAACCGGCAACAGCCGGGTCTTGCTGCCCTTGCCGAGCACCTGAACCATGCCGTCGGCGAGGTCGAGTTGATCGAGATTGAGCCCGGTCAGCTCGGACAGGCGCAGGCCAGAGGAATAGAACAGCTCGAGAATCGCCTGATCGCGCCGGGCGAGAAAATCGTCCTCGACCGCACCTTCCAGCAGCTGCAATGCGCGGTCGGTATCAAGGGTTTTCGGCAGGCGCCGTTCGCCTTTCGGCGGGGCCAGGCCGGTGGCCGGGTCGTGGTCGCACAGGCCTTCGCGATTCAAGTAGTGATAGAGCCCGCGCACCGCTGAGAGCAGGCGGGCGAGGCTGCGCGAGGACTGGCCTTGCGCATGCAACCGGGCGATCAGGCTGCGCAGGCGCTGGATGTCCAGCGCGGCCCAGCTGCCGATGTTCTGCTTGATGCACCAGCCGAGGACTTTATCGAGGTCGCGGCGATAAGCCGACAGGGTGTGCGGCGACACCTGTCGCTCACTGCGCAGATGTTCGCAGTAAGCGTCCAGTTGTCGTTCCATGGTCAGCGTACCGAGCGCAGCGAGCTGTTGACCCGTGGCAGCACGCGGCCCATGACCTCGGCGATGTAACTGAGGAACAGCGTGCCGACCGAGCTCTTGTAGTGCTGCGGGTCACGGCTGGCGATGGCCAGAATGCCGTGAATGCCCTGATGGCTGACGGCAACCACGGCGGTCGAGCCGATCTGCTGGCGCTGTTCTTCGCCGAAGAGGAAGTCCAGCTCATGTTCACGCAGGCTGCCGCTGACGCTTTTGCCTTCGGTGAGCAGGCCGCCAATCGCGGTTTGCGCATCGGCGTGGGTTACCCAGCGGCCGACCGGGGCCGGGTTGTCGCCGAGCAGGATCAGGCTGACGAAGGGCACCTGGAAATCCTGACGCAGGCTGTCTTCAACGCTGATGACCACGTCTTCCAGGGTCGATGCATCCATCAGCGCGAGAATCAGGCGGCGGGTTTTTTCGAACAGGCGATCGTTGTCGCGGGCCACGTCCATCAGATGCGAAAGGCGATGGCGCATCTCGATATTGCGATCGCGCAGGATGGTCATCTGCCGCTCGACCAGCGACACGGTGTCGCCCCGTCGGTGCGGAATGCGCAACGACGGCAGCAGCTCTTCGTGCTCGACGAAGAAGTCCGGATGAGCCTCCAGGTAGGCGGCAACCGCGGCTGCCTCGAGGCTCTCGGACGCTGATTCGTCGACTGGTCGGGCGGGTACCTGTGGCTTGTCGGTCATGATTTCTGCTCGCTCAAAGACGCACTTGTCCTTCGTATACACGCACTGCCGGACCGGTCATCAACACCGGTTCGCCCGGGCCGGCCCACTCGATGGACAGACGCCCGCCGGGCAGGTCGATCAACAGCGGCGAATCCATCCACCCCTGACTGATGGCCGCCACCGCCGCCGCACAGGCGCCGGTGCCGCAGGCCTGGGTTTCCCCGGCGCCGCGTTCCCAAACACGCAGTTGCGCGCGATGGCGGTCGATGACCTGAAGGAAGCCGACATTGACCCGCGCCGGAAAGCGCGGATGGTGCTCGATCTTCGGCCCCAATTCATGCACCGGTGCGCTGTTGATGTCGTCCACGCGGATCACCGCATGGGGATTGCCCATCGACACGGCGGCCAGTTCGACCGTGGTGCCATCGACGTCCAGCGAATAGCTGCTGGCCTGCGCTGGCGCCTGGAATGGAATGTCCGCCGGCACCAGGCGCGGCGCGCCCATGTTGACGCCGATCTGGCCGTCGTTACGTACGTCCAGTTCGATGATGCCGCCCTTGGTCTCGACCCGGATCTGCCGCTTGGCAGTCAGACGCTTGTCGAGCACGAAGCGGGCGAAGCAGCGCGCACCGTTGCCGCACTGCTCCACTTCCGAACCGTCGGAGTTGAAGATCCGGTAGCGGAAATCCACATCCGGGTTGCTCGGCGCTTCGACGATCAGCAACTGGTCGAAACCGATCCCGGTGTGGCGATCGCCCCATTGCTTGGCGTGTTTGGGCTGAATGTGCGCGTGCTGGCTGACCAGGTCGAGGACCATGAAGTCGTTGCCCAGGCCGTGCATTTTGGTAAAACGCAGCAGCATGGGTTACTCCGGCAGCAGGCTTTCGCCGGCAAACAGCTCGGCCACGGTTTCGCGGCGACGCACTTCAAAAACCTGATCACCATCCACCAGCACCTCGGCGGCACGGCCACGGGTGTTGTAGTTGGAGCTCATGACGAAACCGTAGGCACCGGCCGAATGCACTGCCAGCAAGTCGCCCTCTTCCAGCGCCAGCTCGCGGTCCTTGGCGAGGAAGTCGCCGGTTTCGCAGATCGGGCCGACGATGTCGTACTTGCGTGCAGCGCTGTCGCGCGGTTTCACCGCGGTGACGTCCATCCACGCCTGATACAGCGCCGGGCGGATCAGGTCGTTCATCGCCGCGTCGACGATGGCGAAATCCTTGTGCTCGGTGTGCTTGAGGTATTCGACCTGCGTCAGCAACACGCCGCCATTGGCAACGATGAAGCGACCCGGTTCGAACACCAGCGCCAGATCACGCCCGTCGAGACGCTCGCGCACAGCCTTGATGTAATCGGCAGCCAGCGGCGGCTCCTCATCGCGATAACGCACGCCCAGGCCGCCACCGAGATCGATGTGGCGCAGGTGAATGCCGCAATCGCCCAAGCGGTCGACCAGATCGAGCAGGCGATCCAGGGCGTCAATGAATGGCGGCAGCGTGGTCAGTTGCGAACCGATATGGCAGTCGACACCGACCACTTCCAGGTTCGGCAGATGCGCGGCGCGCACGTACACGTCTTCGGCGTCGGCAATGGCGATGCCGAACTTGTTCTCTTTCAGACCGGTGGAAATGTACGGGTGGGTGCCGGCATCGACGTCCGGGTTCACGCGCAGCGAAACCGGGGCGCGAACACCCAGCTCGGCGGCGACTACTTGCAGGCGCTCAAGCTCATCGGTGGACTCGACGTTGAAGCAGTGCACGCCGACTTCGAGGGCGCGGCGCATGTCGTCACGGGTCTTGCCGACGCCGGAGAAAACGATCTTGTCGGCGCTGCCACCAGCGGCCAGTACACGTTCCAGCTCGCCACGGGAAACGATGTCGAAACCGGCGCCGAGACGGGCCAGGACATTCAGTACACCGAGGTTGGAGTTGGCTTTGACCGCGAAGCAGACCAGATGCGGCATGCCGGCCAGCGCATCGGCGTAGGCCAGATACTGCGCTTCGATGTGGGCGCGCGAGTAGACATAGGTGGGCGTGCCGAAGCGGTCGGCGATGGCGGACAGCGCCACACCTTCCGCAAACAGCTCCCCGCCACGGTAGTTAAAAGCGTCCATGGCGATCCCTTAGTAAACGTCGTGCTTGTGAGCCTTGGATGGCTGCTTCTGCGAAGACTGGGCTTGTTCGGCCGGGTCCTGGTCGTCATCGGGCAGGTACAGCGGGCCTTTTTGACCACAGGCCGAAACCAGGCAGGCAACCGCGACGAGCGCAGCAAGGGAAGAGATCAGGCGCTTCATGGCGAAATCCTTGAAAATGCGTTAATTGCGCCGGAGTATACCGGCCACCCGGCAGCTTGCCTATGCGAGGGGGTTCCCGTCCGGCGGGGCTTGCTGGATACCGGATGGATACCTGCAATACCTGTGGGAGCGAGCTTGCTCGCGAAGAGGTCGTCACATTCGATATGTTTGTTGCCTGACACACCGCTTTCGCGAGCAAGCTCGCTCCCACAGAGTGCGATGTTGGATGGAAACTGGTGCTTGGTCGTTAATCTTTGCAATCGGTCGGCAGCGTCCGTATCTTTCGGCGCTTGAGCCTGATCAGACATTTTTGAGGTTGCCGCAATGAGTTTGTCCGAAGCCCGTTTCCACGATCTGGTCGATGAAACCCAGGAAAAACTGGAAGACATATTTGACGAAAGCGATCTGGACATCGATCTGGAAAGCTCGGCAGGTGTCTTGACCGTCAAGTTCGAAAACGGCTCGCAGCTGATCTTCAGCCGCCAGGAGCCATTGCGTCAGCTGTGGCTGGCGGCCGTGTCCGGTGGTTTCCACTTCGACTATGACGAAGAAAGCGAGCGCTGGATGTGCGACAAGAGCGAAGAGCAATTGGGCGAAATGCTTCAGCGCCTCGTCAAGCAGCAGGCTGGCGCTGAATTCGATTTCGAAGGTCTGTGATTCGTGACGGATGCCGCGCCTGTTCGCCCGCCGAAACCGCTCTACAGCAACGTCAGCCCGGCGGTACCTTCGCCGTGCACGGGCGTATGTCGGCTGGACGAACAGAAAGTCTGTCTCGGCTGCGCGCGTCACGTCGAAGACATTCGCGAATGGCGCTCGGCCGATGATCAACGGCGCCGGGTGATTTGCCAGCAGGCTGCTGCCCGCCAAAATTCTGTTTGATACCCCATTGTGGGCGAGGGGATTTATCCCCGTTGGGTCGCGTAGCGGCCCCAGAATCTATACGGCTGCTGCGCAGCCGAACGGGGATAAATCCCCTCGCCACAAGGGTTTCACCCGGGCAAAAAGTGGGTGACTTGTATATTTTTTGAGCTGTGATAGTGTCCGCGAACGCCTCAAACCACCGAGGCACGGTGAAACCCCCGTCTTTTTTGGCGGGGTTTTGCTTTTTTTGTGCAGAAGAAAGGAGTCTGCCTGGATCATGACCGCACCTTCCATCACCCTTACCCGTCTGGACGTGCAACGTCTGGAGCGCCTGATCGACAGCCTGAGCGACAAAGACCAGGCTGCACCGGGCGTGATTGCGCTGCAAACCGAGCTGGATCGCGCCGATACCGTGGTCGGCCACGATGAAGTGCCCGCCGATGTCGTGACCATGAATTCCCGCGTGCATTGCCGCGAAGAAGGCAGTGGCAAGGATTACCACCTGACGCTGGTCTATCCCAAGGACGCCAACGCCGACAACGGCAAGATTTCGATTCTCGCGCCGGTCGGCAGTGCGCTGCTGGGTCTTAAGGTCGGTCAGCACATCGATTGGCCGGCGCCGGGTGGCAAGTCGCTGAAACTGACCTTGCTGGAAGTGGAATCGCAACCGGTCAACGGCGGCGCCTTTCCCGAATAAATCCCCGCTTCAAACCTGTTCGAGCGCTTCATTCAACGAGCGCTCCAGGTCTGCCTTGTAGCGCAGATACAGATTGCTTGGACTGTGCCCGTCACCGAGCAGCCCCGAGAGATCGAGGTCGGTGATGTAGCAGCGATAGCGTTCGGTCTCGCGGCGCTGCTCGACGATCTCCCGGGCGACCACGCTGAACAACTGGTCGCCATGCTCCAGCTCGCTGAATTCACGCTGATTGCAATACAGGGTGACCTGCACTTCGCCGGGCGCGGCTTTACCGATGATCGCCTGTACGTCATAGAACGGTTTGTTCACCGGGGTCTGCGGTGCCGGCCGGGTTTCGACCCTGCGCGAGCGCCCCGGGCCTGACGGCAACAGCTGGTAATACAAAGTCTCGGGGCTGCCCGCAGGGCCACCGTCCATCGGCAATTGCGCTTCACGGCGGTACTGGATCGATTGCAGAAAACGCTGCAGCGGCACCAGCAGACTCTGCTCGTCGTGGTACGGCAGTTGCTGCTGCCACAGCGCATTGAATTCATCCAGCACGTACAGCTCGGCCTGCTGTTCGCTGATGCGGTAGAACACCTGAATGCACTCCGGCTGACCCATCGGCAGGATCAGCGCCAGGTCATGGTCCTCCAGCGCCATCGGGTCGAGGTGCAGCGGGCTGTAGCGCGGTTGTTCTTCGCCCAGATAATCGAGCAGTGCCGGCAGAGTGGCGAGGGCGACATGGTTGACCTGGCCGGGCACCAGCTCCAGCACGTGATAGTGCTGCTGCACCTGAATCAGGTAGCGGTGATTCAACTCGCTGAGCAACAGGGTCTGCGCGGTGTCGACGATTTCTTCGACGCGGCGGGCAATGAATTGCGCGCGGTTGTGGCAGAAACAGCGCACTTTCAGCGACGGCTGCACCGGGCCGCGCGGCAGGTTGTTGAGGTAATCGCGCAGGCAGTCGAGCAGCGCATGCGGGCCGTCGAAACGATTGACCAGCACTTCGTTCCAGCTGTTGAGCGTGACCTGATCGAGGGTCAGCACCAGGTTCTCGCGCACACCGGCATAGCTCAGCGAGTCGGTGCGTTCGGTGGTCATCAGGATGTTCAGATCACGGTGATGCTTGAGCGGGTCGACGCCGACGTTGATCAGCAGCAGCACTTCGCTGGGCACAGCGGCACGTAGCAATGGCTCTTCAGCAACAGAGGGCAAGGGCAGGGCGATGCACTGCTGCAAGCTGCCGAGCAGGTTGAACAGCTCGAACTCGCTCAAGTCGCTGGTGCCCGGATGCAGGGCCAGACGTGTGCTGCTGTCGATCACGCCGTTGCGGTGGCACCAGGTCAGCAGTTCAAGCAGCTCGCGACTGCGCTTGATCGGCGCGAAGTGTTCCCACTCCAGTGCCGTCAGGCTGCCGTTGTACAGGCCCCACTGGGTCTGCCCCGGCTCCTTTTTGTTCGGCGACTGCACCAGGGTCAGGGTGTCTTCGGCCAGATCCGGGGCAATGCCCGGATTGATGAACTCGACCTTGTCGGCCTTGCGCTCGAACGCTGCGTAGAGGCGCCGGCCGAGGACATTGAGGTCGCGCTTGTTGATCAGGCTGACAGTCTGTTCGCTGCGGGCGAACTGGGTCAGAAAGCGATAGCTGTAGTTGAGTTCATTGACCAGCGCGCGGCGCTCGGCGCTGACCTGGCGGACTTTCCACTGACTGCGACTGTCGAGCAGCGCCAGTTGCCGTTGATCCCAGTGCCACTCGCCGGCCAGGCGTTCGAGCAGTGCGCGTTGCCAGCCCTGGCTGCGGCTGTTGCCGGTGAGCTTGCGGTTGACCTTCAGATACAGCGCGCGGCGCACCAGCTCAAGACGTTCCGGCTCGTTGCGGGCGATCAGGTATTCCTCGATACGCCGGTACACCACCATGTACGGGTCAAGCTCATCGAGATCGAGCTGATTGGCGAACACGGCTTTCTTGAAGCGCAGGCTCAGGCACTGCACGTGCGGGTGTTCACTGGCGTACACCTCGGTCAACAGCAGTTTGAGCACCGATTTGTAGGGCGACTCGATGCCTTTGAACAACTGCCACAACCCGGCGCCGATGAATTCTCCGGGCGGAATGGTCGCCATCGGCCCGAGATCGAGGGTTTCGTCGGCGCGAATAAAGCGTTTGGACAGCAGGGTGTGGGTGTAGGCGTCGTAGGCCGTTTCTTCATAGACCGGCACCAGCCACCAGATCGGCGTGCGCCCGGCCAGCCAGATCGCCGTGCGATAAAACTCGTCGAGCAGCAGATAGTGCTGGGTGCTGCCGCAGTTGTCCGAACTGAGCTTTGAATCGCGTTCGCCTTTGACGAAGCGCGCCGGGTCGATCAGGAAGAAATGCGCTTCGGCACCCTGGCTCGCAGCCCAGGCTTCCAGCAATTGGCACTTCTTGCTCAGCTCGGCGAGCTCGCTTTCGCTCAGATCCGGCCCATGGCAGACCCACACGTCCATATCGCTCTGATCGGCCTGGGCCAGCGTGCCGAGGCTGCCCATCAGGAACAGGCCGTGGATCGGTCGCGGCGGGTTGCTGCCGTGGCGCGGCCTGTAAGAGAACGAGCGAGTCAGGCGCTGCGCCTCGGTCAGCGCATTGGCGTCCGGCTCATAATTCGAAAGCCCCGCCGGCGTACTGCCCGAGACATAGCCGGGCAGCAACGGATGATTGACGTGAAAGAACAGCGGCAACAGCGTCAACACGCTTTGCTGGCGCGTCGACAAGCCTTCGAGAGCGCGGCCGAGGCGGCCTTCATTGAGTTTGAGAAAACGTGCGCGCAGTTGGCTGAGTACCTTGCGGTCGATGCCTTCGTCCAGGTCGGGGCGGATTTCGTGGGTGCGGGTCATGTCAGCTCAAACCGGCTTGCAGGCTCGGACGTAGAGGGTCTCGGAATGGCCGCAGTTTAGCCGCTGCGCGGCAGGACGTTTAAGCTGAATTTGTTTTTTGACGTCAGTTTTTTATCGACAGCGATTGGGCGGGCCCGCGGAAATCCCGTGGCAGGAGTTCCCGTGGGCAAAGTCAGAGAAATCAGGCGGTTTCCTGTTCTTTCAAAATCGTCAGTACGGTCTGCACGTTTTGCGCGGCATCGCGACCGAGGCTGGTCAGATAACCGCCATCGGGCTGGTCGGTGAGTTCTTTTTCAAAGAGGCGCTGGGCAGCAGCGATATGTTTCGGGGCAGCGGTCTGGTGAATTTTCAGACCTTCCTGGGAACTGTCCAGGTTGAAGAGTGCAAGGACTTCCAGTTCGGCAACCAACTCAGGGGTAAGCGACATAAGGACTCCAGACTTTCTAGGAATTGGACGACAGCGCCCCTAAGGTGAACCCGCTGGTGCAGCATGTCCAGTGCTCGGATCAGGGGATTTTGCCTTGAGGCGAATTCCAGTGTAGTCCGGCGGCAGCAGATGGCTGGATGGATGCGTAACAAACCTTGTGGGAGCGAGCCTGCTCGCTCCCACAGGAATGATGTGGTTACTGCTTTTCCGGTGGCAGCTCTGGCAAAGCACGCAGTGCTGCTTCGTACCACTGGGTGTCGAACGGGCGATCTTCATCGAGCATCGCGTCAATTTCGAAAGCCAGCACGTGGGCCATCAGATTGAGGATCTCCTCACGGTCCATGCCGACCAGAGTCAGCTTGTTCAACGTCGCCTTCGCCGCTGGCGGGTTGTCGCTTTCAATCTGGTTCTCGATGGCTTCGATCAGCGTCGCTTCGGTGAATGCTTCTTCGTCGTCATCATTGACGATATCTGTCGGCTCGCTCATGGCAGGCTCCTCAGGGAAAGGCGCCAGTTTACCCGCATTCAGCGGCGTGATGCTGCTGGCGGGAAACGCCGCGGCGATCTATAAACAGGCACTGCCCACCCCGCACGGCCTGGAGGCTCTGTGATGTTCAAGCTCTACGGATTCGCTGTCAGCAACTACTACAACATGGTCAAACTGGCACTGCTGGAAAAAGGCCTGCCCTTCGAAGAGGTGACCTTCTACCCGACGCAGACCCCGGAGTCACTGGCAATCAGTCCGCGTGGCAAGGTCCCGGTGCTGGGGGTCGACGCCGGTTATATCAACGAAACCGCGATCATCCTCGAATACCTCGAACAAGCACAAAAGGGCACGCCACTCCTGCCCAGCGACCCGTTCGAGCGCGCGCAGGTATTGGCAATTGCCAAGGAGATCGAGTTGTACATCGAGTTGCCGGGGCGTGCCTGCTATGGCGAGGCGTTTTTCGGTGTGACATTGCCGGAGGCGATCAAGGAGAAGACCCGGACCGAGCTGCTGCTGGGCTTCGCCGCGCTGGGCCGTCATGGCAAGTTCGCCCCGTACGTGGCGGGTGACAGCCTGAGCATTGCCGATTTGTATTTCCTCTACAGCGTGCCGCTGGCCTGTGCGGTCGGGCAGAAGCTGTTCGGGATTGATCTGCTGGCCGAGATGCCGCAGGCGAAAGCGTTGCTGGAGCGGCTTGAGCAGAATCCGCATGTGCAGAAGATCGCGGGGGACAAGGACGCGGCGATGCCGGCGTTCTTGGCGATGATTGCTGCCAAGAAATGAATTTTGTAGCGCTCTGAAGGAAGCCTTCGCGAGCAGGCTCGCTCCCACATTGAACCGGTGGTGAACACAAATTTTGTGAACATCCAGAATCCCTGTGGGAGCGAGCCTGCTCGCGAAGCTCTTGGCTTTTAGCGGCTGGCCAGCAGGGCCTGGCCGCGCGCCACTGCAGCCTTGACCTGCGCCGGCGCAGTCCCGCCGATATGGTCGCGGGCATTCACCGAGCCTTCGAGGGTCAGCACGGCAAACACGTCCTGCTCAATCTGATCGCTGAACTGACGCAGTTCTTCCAGGCTCATCTCGGCCAGATCCTTGCCGCTGTCGACGCCGTATTTCACCGCGTGGCCAACGATTTCATGGCAGTCGCGGAACGGCAGGCCACGGCGGACCAGATAATCCGCCAAGTCAGTCGCAGTGGAGAAACCGCGCAATGCCGCCTCACGCATGATCGCGTGTTTTGGCTTGATCGCCGGGATCATGTCGGCGAACGCGCGCAGCGAGTCGCGCAGGGTGTCGGCGGCGTCGAACAGCGGTTCCTTGTCTTCCTGGTTGTCCTTGTTGTAGGCCAGCGGCTGGCCTTTCATCAGGGTCAGCAGGCCCATCAGCGCGCCGAAGACGCGGCCGGTCTTGCCGCGCACCAGCTCGGGCACATCGGGGTTTTTCTTTTGCGGCATGATCGAGCTGCCGGTGCAGAAACGGTCTGGCAGATCGATGAACTGGAACTGCGCGCTGGTCCACAGCACCAGCTCTTCGGAGAAACGCGACAGGTGCATCATCGCGATGCTCGCGGCCGAGCAGAATTCGATGGCGAAGTCGCGATCGGAAACGTTGTCCAGCGAGTTGCCGCCGACGGCGTCGAAGCCGAGCAGTTGCGCGGTGTATTCGCGGTCGATCGGGTAGGTCGTGCCGGCCAGCGCGGCGCTGCCCAGCGGCATGCGGTTGGTGCGCTTGCGGCAGTCGACCAGACGCTCGTAGTCGCGGCTGAGCATTTCGAACCAGGCCAGCATGTGGTGCCCGAAGGTCACAGGCTGTGCGGTCTGCAGGTGGGTGAAGCCCGGCATGATGCTCGCGGCCTCACGTTCGGCCTGCTCCAGCAGGCCCTTTTGCAGACGGGTGATCTCGGCGAGGATCAGGTCGATTTCATCGCGCAGCCACAGGCGGATATCGGTGGCAACCTGGTCGTTGCGGCTGCGCCCGGTGTGGAGCTTTTTACCGGTGACGCCGATGCGGTCGGTCAGGCGTGCTTCGATGTTCATGTGCACGTCTTCGAGGTCGACGCGCCA
The DNA here is from genome assembly GCF_979253165.1 of Pseudomonas sp. AC083. Taxonomy (NCBI): domain Bacteria; kingdom Pseudomonadati; phylum Pseudomonadota; class Gammaproteobacteria; order Pseudomonadales; family Pseudomonadaceae; genus Pseudomonas; species Pseudomonas sp. AC083. The sequence continues at coordinate 21,866 of NZ_CEEDDH010000004.1, read as the reverse complement.
GTCGAACTGGCCGGCCTCGATTTCGCCCTGAATGGTCTTCAGGCCATCGATGATGCTGTCGCGCTCGGCATCGGTCAGTACGCCGACCTTGGCCAGCATGGTGGCGTGGGCGATCGAGCCCATGATGTCGTGGCGATACAGGCGCTGGTCGAAAGTGACGGAGGCGGTGAAGCGGGCGACGAAGGCGTCGACGGGTTCACTGAAGCGGCCGCCCCAGGACTGATTGGTCTTGTCAGTGCTCATGAATTCGCTCGTATCGGCTTGAAGAAATGGCGTGAAACGCTGGCGCGGATAATAACAGGGTTGCCAATCCTGTCGCTGACACCGGTCGATACGTTTTTTCGCGGATGTGTCAGGCATGTCCGGCGCGGTCTGCAAGGAATTTACAAAAGGATATTTTTTGATTGAGCAATATCGTTCCGACGAACGTCTACAGTGGACATAAGGGTCGGTGCGAATGCGGATCATGCAAAGGTCCGGCCACTGGCTATAAGAAGAGGGGGCGGGTGAGTTGTACAACGGTCACCCACCGTGAGAAACGCAGGAAACACTGGGCTCCGAGCGGTACGACCCGGACGCTGGCAAATATTGCTGGCCGACGTACGGCACTTTTTGGCGCTCGGGCTAGTCTTAGCGTGGATCGCGGTGACGGAGGTCACTACACCTGTCTACGCTATCCTTGTGCGAGACTCACGCAGGAATCCAGCGCAATATGAATGTCCTGATCGTTGATGACGAACCCCTGGCTCGCGAGCGCCTAAGCCGTATGGTGAGCGAACTCGAGGGTTACACAGTCCTGGAGCCCAGTGCCACGAATGGCGAGGAGGCGTTAGCGCTGATCGACAGCCACAAGCCGGATATCGTGCTGCTCGATATCCGCATGCCGGGCCTCGATGGCCTGCAGGTTGCTGCCCGACTGTGCGAACGAGAGACGCCGCCGGCCGTGGTGTTTTGCACCAGTCCCGATGAATTTGCCGTGGAAGCCCTGCAGGCCAGCGCCGTGGGCTATGTGGTGAAACCTGTGCGAACCGAACACTTGAATGAAGCCCTGAAGCGGGCTGAACGTCCCAACCGGGCGCAACTCTCGGCCCTGACCCGTCCCGCTGCCGAAAGTGGCAACGGTCCACGCAGCCACATCAGCGCACGGACCCGTAAAGGCATCGAGCTGATTCCGCTGGATCAGGTGGTCTACTTCATCGCCGACCACAAATACGTGACCCTGCGTCACGAAGCCGGCGAGGTGCTGCTCGACGAACCCCTCAAAGCCCTTGAAGACGAATTCGGCGAACGCTTTGTGCGTATCCACCGCAACGCGCTGGTCGCTCGCGACCGTATCGAGCGATTGCAACGCACACCACTGGGACATTTCCAGTTGTTCCTCAAAGGCCTCAATGGCGATGCACTGATTGTCAGCCGGCGGCATGTTGCCGGTGTGCGCAAGATGATGCAGGGGCTTTGACCCGGTCCTCACCGGGCTTTTCGAGTTTTTTATCCGGCATGGCTGGCCAGGGAGGGCACGCCGGTTCTGATTCAGGTCAAAGCGAAATTGACTGAGCTGTTATTATCCGCCGTATCTATTCAGTACGGATTGTTCCATGTCCCCTCGCGAAATCCGCATCGCCACCCGTAAAAGTGCGCTGGCCCTCTGGCAGGCCGAATACGTCAAAGCCCGTCTCGAGGCGGCCCACCCGGGCCTGCTGGTGACGCTGGTGCCCATGGTCAGTCGCGGCGACAAGCTGCTCGACTCGCCACTGTCGAAGATCGGCGGCAAGGGTCTGTTCGTCAAGGAACTGGAAACCGCGCTGCTGGAAAACGAAGCCGATATCGCCGTGCATTCGATGAAAGACGTGCCGATGGACTTCCCGCAAGGCCTGGGTCTGTTTTGCATCTGCGAACGTGAAGACCCGCGCGATGCATTCGTCTCCAACACCTACGCCAGTCTTGAAGCGCTGCCTGCCGGGGCCATCGTCGGCACTTCGAGCCTGCGTCGGCAGACGCAATTGCTGGCGCGGCGTCCCGATCTGCAGATCCGTTTCCTGCGCGGCAACGTCAACACCCGTCTGGCCAAACTCGACGCCGGCGAGTACGACGCTATCATCCTCGCCGCGGCCGGTCTGATCCGCCTGGGTTTCGAAGAGCGCATTACATCGGCGATCAGTGTCGATGACAGCCTGCCGGCCGGTGGTCAGGGCGCGGTCGGCATCGAATGCCGCAGCGCCGACCACGAAATCCACGCCTTGCTCGCGCCTTTGCATCACGCCGATACCGCTTCGCGGGTGAGCGCCGAACGCGCCCTCAACAAACATTTGAACGGCGGCTGCCAAGTGCCGATCGCCTGCTACGCCGTGCTTGAAGGCGAGCAGCTGTGGTTGCGCGGTCTGGTCGGTGAGCCGAGCGGCGGCAGGCTGCTCAGTGCCGAAGCCCGCGCGCCGCGCGCGGACGCCGAGACCTTGGGCGTGCAGGTCGCTGAAGACCTGCTCAAGCAAGGCGCCGACGACATTCTCAAAGCGGTGTACGGCGAGGCGGGTCACGAGTGACAGCCTGGCGCCTGCTGCTGACGCGCCCGGCAGACGACTGCGCGGCGCTGGCCGAACAGTTGGCCGGGCACGGGATTTTCAGCAGTTGTCTGCCGCTTTTGGACATCGTTCCGCTGCCGGTCTCTGACACTATTCGCCAGGCGATTTCGCGATTGCCCGCTTGCAGCGCGGTGATTGTGGTCAGCAAACCGGCGGCGCGGATTGCGGTGGATCTGCTCAAGTCCGAAGGCACGGCGCCATTGAGCATGCCGTGGTTCAGCGTCGGTGCGGCGACCGCAGGCATTCTTCGCGAGCATGGTCTCGATGTCAGCTTCCCGGCTGACGGCGATGACAGTGAAGCCCTGCTGCAATTGCCGCGTCTGCGCGAGGCGCTCGACCAGTCCGGCGCGCAGGTGATGATCCTGCGCGGCGAGGGCGGTCGTGAACTGCTCGCCGAGCGCCTGCGCGCGCTTGGTGCTAGTGTCGAGTATCTGGAATTGTATCGCCGCGACCTGCCAGCCTACCCGCCAAACGAGCTGCCACGGCGGATCGAAGCGGAACGCTTGAACGGGCTGGTGGTCAGCAGTGGACAGGGTTTCGAGCACCTGCGGCAGATGGCCGGCGATGCCTGGCCGAAGATCGCGCAGTTGCCGTTGTTTGTTCCAAGCCCGAGGGTCGCCGAGCTGGCACGTGCCGCCGGGGCTCAAACAGTTGTGGATTGCCGCGGCGCAAGTGCCGCGGCTTTGCTGACGGCGTTACGGGAATGTCCCATGCCGTTTTCTAATGCAAAGGATGGATACGTGAGCGAAACAGCCTTGCCAAAAGATGACGTCCAGCCTGCGCTCGATGCCCAGGTTGAAACTCCACCACCGGCCAAAGAGCCGCGCCGAGGCAATGGACTGGCAATTGTCGCCCTGCTGCTCGGCGCCGCCGGTGTCGCCATCGGTGGTTGGGGTGTCTGGCAGGTGCGCCACCTGCAGAACAACACGCAGCAACAGTCGAGTCAGGTGCAGGCTTTGAACGATCAGGCGCAGAGTCTGAAGCTCAACGAACAGCGTCTGACCGAGCGCCTGGCGCAGTTGCCCGGTGCTGACGAGCTCGCCGAGCGCCAGCGTCTGGTCACGCAACTGCAGGGCGATCAACAGCGCCTGAATCAACGTCTGGAAACCGTCCTCGGCGCCAGCCGCAAGGACTGGCGTCTGGCCGAGGCCGAACACTTGCTGCGTCTGGCCAGCCTGCGCCTTTCAGCGTTGCAGGACATCAGCAGCGCCCAGGCATTGGTGCAGGGCGCCGATGAAATTCTCCGTGAACAGAACGATCCGGGTTCCTTCGCCGCGCGCGAGCAAGTGGCGAAAACCCTGGTCGCCTTGCGCAGCACCGAACAGCCGGATCGCACCGGGCTGTTCCTGCGCCTTGGCGCGCTGCGCGATCAGGTTATCGACCTCACGGAGCTTGCGCCGGAGTACAAGGATCGCGGCGAGTCGCTGCTGGGCCTGACCAACGATGGCGATGGCGCCAGTCGCTGGGCGCAGTGGTGGGACAAGGTTTCGCGCTATATCCGCATCGATTTCAACGCTGACAAGAACGTCAAACCGCTGCTGGCCGGACAGAGCCTGAGCCAGGTGCGCCTGGCCCTGAGCCTGGCGCTGGAGCAGGCGCAGTGGGCCGCGCTCAACGGTCAGGCGGCGGTGTACACCCAGGCGCTGGCCGAGGCACGCGATGTGCTCAAAGGCAATTTCAACCCGGACAATCCGCAAAGCAAAGTCATGCTGGAACAGGTCGCCGAGCTGAGCAAGGAACCGGTCACCGTCAAGACGCCGGATCTGGCCGGCACCTTGAGTGCGGTGCAGGGATATCTGGAGCGACGTAACGTCAATGCCGAGGAATCGGTGAAACCGTTCGCCAAGCCTGCCGCCAATGCTGCGCAGGAGGCGACCCCATGAAGCGCCTCTATGTAATCGTGTTTCTGGTCATCGCCGCGACGGCAGCGCTGGGCCTGGCGATTGCCGAGCATTCCGGTTACGTGCTGGTGGCGTACAAGAGCTTCCGCTACGAATCGAGCCTGTGGGCGACACTGGCGGTGATCGCGGTGCTGTGGCTGCTGTTCTGGGGCATCAAGGTGCTGGTCGAGCTGGTGATGACCTCCACCGGCGTGGTCAATCCATGGTCGCGACGCAATCGCAGCCGCCGCGTGCAAGTGGCGATCGAACACGGACAACTGGATCTGGCGGAAGGTCGCTGGGCCAGCGCGCAGCGGCATTTGACCCGCGCAGCGGAAGCCGAGCGTCAGCCACTGCTGTATTACCTCGGCGCCGCCCGTGCGGCGAACGAGCAAGGTCAGTACGAAGAAAGTGATCGTTTGCTCGAACGCGCGCTGGAGCGTCAGCCGCAAGCCGAATTGGCGATCGCCCTGAGTCACGCACAGTTGCAGACCGATCGTGGCGACACCGACGGTGCGCTGGTGACCTTGCAGGCAATGCATGAACGGCATCCGCGCAGCGCGCAGACATTGCGTCAATTGCAACGTCTGCATCAGCAGCGTGGCGAATGGCCGGCGGTGATTCGTCTGCTGCCGGAGCTGCGCAAGGACAAGGTCCTGCCGCCGGCCGAACTGGCCGAACTCGAGCGCCGCGCTTGGGGTGAGAACCTGTCCTTGGCAGCGCATCGCGAAGAAGACGGTACGGTGGGTCTGCAATCGCTCAAGCGGGCGTGGGAACAGCTGACTTCGGCGCAGCGTCAGGAAGCACCTTTGGTGCTGGCCTATGCCGAGCAACTGCGCCAGTTGGGCGCTCAGGTCGAGGCCGAAGAAGTGCTGCGCACAGCGCTCAAGCGCAAGTACGACAGCCATCTGGCGCGGCTTTATGGTCTGGTTCGTGGCAGTGATCCTGCGCGTCAGTTGCAGGTTGCCGAAGGCTGGCTCAAGGAGCATCCGGCCGATCCGAGTCTGCTGCTGACCCTCGGGCGGTTGTGTCTGCAAACCAGTCTGTGGGGCAAGGCTCGCGACTATCTGGAAAGCAGTTTGCGCGTGCAGCGCAACCCGGAGACCTGTGCGGAGTTGGCCCGTCTGCTTGCGCAGCTTGGCGATACCGATCGCAGCAATCAGTTGTTCCAGGAAGGTCTGGGGCTGCTGGATGAACGCCTGCTCGCGGCGCCTTTGCCGATTGCGGCGAAGGTCTGAATGGCGAGGGAGGTTGCTCCCTCGTGAACTTTGATGACCGAAAATTCCCCTTCTTCGCGCTCTGGAGACAAAGTCCTACAGAGCGCTTCACCGTTTCCTATCGAGCCTGTCGGGTTTTCCCTACACCTGCGGTGAACTGTCGGCAGGCCCTTGCCTTGAAAGGCTGACACGCTTTCCTCTACCGTAACCGTCTGTCTCTACTGTTACGGAAAAGCCATGTCGTTGGCCTGCTCACGCTCCTTGTTCTTCATGGCTTTCATTGCGGGGGCCTTTGCTCTGGGAGCTTCCTATTACCTCGAATATGCGGTCGGACTGACGCCTTGCAGTCTGTGCCTGGTGCAGCGATTGTTCCTCACATTGCTGTGCATCGGCTGCGGCGTGGCGGCGGTGCATGGCCCCCGGCGCGTTGGCTTATGGTGGTACTGGCTGTTTGCACTCGGCGCCAGTCTGGGTGGAACCACCGCTGCGTGGCGGCAGGTGTTGATCCAGAGTGACTCGATGCTGCAACTGGTCAAATGCTCGCCAACCGTGGAGTCACTGTTCAGCGACCTGCCGTGGATCTGCGCCTTGCAACGGATGTTCAACGGCGGCGCCGATTGTGCGGACATCTCCTGGACACTGTTCGATCTGAGCATCCCGGAATGGAGCCTGCTGTTTTTTGTCGGCGTGTCGATCCTTGCGGTTTATCAGTTGTTGCGTCTGATCTGGAGCGCTCTGCAACGACCGGTCAGCGACGAAGCGTCGCACCACCTGCTGGTCAGGGATTAAACACTTGTATGAACTTTATCTCCTGCGTACCTTGAAGCCATAGGCGTGCGGGCATAATCTGGCCGGCACGTGTCATTGGATTTATGTTGCTCGATGACGCTCTGCCTGATCGTCCACCAGTCAAATCAGAACAGGGGCGCGGGTGTAGAGCAGCATGACCCACAAGGGAAGAGAGATCGCCATGCTCGAAAGTTGTCAGAATGCTCAGGAACGTTGGGGTGGGGTTCATCTGCTGATCGACCGCTGGTTGCAGGAGCGTGAAGAGCTGATCGGCGCCTACGACAAGCTCGGTGCGCAGCCTGAGTCGCTGTCCGAGAGCCGCAAGCCTTTGCAGGAATTCTGCGGCGTGCTGGTCGATTACGTATCGGCGGGGCACTTCGAAATCTATGAACAGCTGACTGGCGAAGCCAAGGCGTTCAACGACAAGCGCGGTCTGGAACTCGCCGAGACCATATACCCGCGCATCGACGTCATTACCGAGAAGCTGCTCGCGTTCAACGACCTGTGCGATGAAGGCAAATGCGTTGCGGAGAAATTCAAGGAATTGGGCGGCTTGCTGCATGAGCGCTTCGAACTTGAAGACTGCCTGATCGAAGTGCTGCACACGGCACACAAGGCAGAAGATCCGGTTCAGGCCTGATCCACGTCCTTCATGAAAAAACGGTGCGCCCGAAAGCGCACCGTTTTTTTATGCCTGATCAGCTCGTCGCGCCACGCAATTCCACTTCGAAAACCAGAGGCGTGAACGGCGCGATCAGGTCGCCGGCACCGTCGGCGCCATAGGCTTGATCCGATGGAATCACCAGCCGCCATTTCGCCCCCACCGGCATGTTCTGCAAGGCGGTGCGCCAACCGGCGATCACGCTGTCGAGGTTGAACCATTGCGGCTGGGTGTTCTGATCGAACACGGTGCCATCCGGCAGCTTGCCGACATACAGCACCTGCACTTTGCCGTCCGGGCCGGCCTTGGCGCCAGTGCCCGGAACCAGTTCAGTCAGGAGGATGCCATCGGCCAGTTCCTTCACCCCCGGTTTGGCTTTTTCCGCACTGAGAAAGCGTTGCTCGTTTTCCATTGCCGCGTCGCTCGATTGCCGTGATGCCTGCTCGGCATTGCGCGATTCGTGGTCGGCCAGAATCTGTTCAATACGCGCTTCACTCAGCGCCAGCGGCTTGCCCTGATACGCCTGTTGCAGACCTTCGATCAGCGCCTGGATCTGCAACTGCGGCACCTCTTGGCGCAGCCGTTCGCCGAGGCTGGCACCGAGGCTGTAAGCCAGATCATGAGCATCGTTCGGCGTGTTTTTTTCATCGGCATACGCCGTCGAAAAAAACACGCAGAGGGACAAAATAAAGTAGCGCGACATGGGCACTCTCCGACCTGGGATGCGGGGGATTATGCCAGTGCAAACGTCTGCATCGGTGAACTGCTTTTTCCCGCGCGCAGAACATTTCGGCTTCGGTGCAACGCAACGGAGCAGATACTGTCAACATGCCCTAGCGGCGGTATCAGCAGAGGTCTAGTATGAGCCGCACTCACGTCAGCCAGGAGGTAAACCATGTCGGCCACCAAGAAGCCTGTAAATACTCCGTTGCACTTACTCCAACAGTTGTCGGGCAGCCTGCTCGAGCATTTGGAAAACGCTTGCTCGCAAGCCTTGGCTGATGCTGAAAAACTGCTCGCCAAGCTGGAAAAACAGCGTGGCAAGGCGCAGGAAAAACTGCACAAATCGCGCACCAAATTGCAGGACGCCGCCACCGCCGGCAAAGCCAAGGCGCAGAACAAGGCCAAGTCTGCCGTGAAAGAACTCGAAGACTTGCTCGACGCTTTGAAAGATCGTCAGTCCGAAACCCGCAGCTACATTCTGCAGCTCAAGCGCGATGCCCAGGAAAGCCTGAAACTGGCCCAGGGTGTTGGCCGCGTGCAGGAAGCAGTGGGCAAAGTTCTGTCGTCGCGCTCGGCCAAACCCGCAGCAGCACCAGCGAAGAAAGCTGCTGCCAAGCCTGCTGCAAGCAAAGCCCCGGCGAAGACCGCTGCAGCGAAACCTGCTGTTGCGAAAACCGCCGCCAAACCAGCGGCCAAGGCGCCAGTGAAAGCGGCTGCCAAACCAGCGGCGAAAACTGCAGCGAAGAAGCCGGCGGCGAGCGCGGCAAAATCGGCGGCTAAAACCACCGCAGCCAAACCTGCTGCAGCCAAGCCAGCAGTGAAAGCCACCCCTGCCAAAGCCGCTGCAAAACCGGCCGCGAGCAAAGCTGCACCGGCGAAAACCGCAGCCGCCAGACCTGCTGCCAAAGCAGCAGCGAAACCAGCAGCAAAACCTGCTGCCAAGACTGCCGCTGCGAAGCCTGCTGCCAAGACTGCGGCCAAGCCGGCCGCCGCCAAACCTGCTGCGAAAGTGGCGGTAAAACCGGCTGCCAAACCAGCCGCAACATCGGCAGCAAAACCTGCGGCAAAAACCGCTGCGAAACCGGCCGCCAAGCCAGCTGCGAAACCCGCTGCTGCAAAGCCTGCGACCGCTGCTGCAAAACCGGCCGCCAAGCCAGCCGCAAAACCAGCGGTGAAAAAGCCTGCAGCTGCCAAGCCAGCCGCGACCAAACCGGCTACCGCTCCAGCAGCCAAGCCTGCCACTGCCTCCCCGGCTGCTCCAGCTGCGTCGGCACCGTCGTCCGCCAATCACTCGACCCCTTCGACTGCGCCAGCGCCAGCCGCTTCGTCGAACGTCAGCAGCACCCCGACCAGCGCTTCCTAAGTGCCGGTTGCCGCGACGCGCAGCACTTGCAGCGCGTCGCGGTTCAGGCTGGCGGCATTGCCGGCCAGGTCTTCCAGCCAGGTCACCGAACCTGCATCGTTGCGCGTCCACTCCTGCGCCACACCTTCGAGCCGTGACAGCAAGGTGCGCTCAGCTTCAAGCTCCAGTGATTTGATCTGCTCGCGCATGCCGGCCACCACTGCATCGTTGACGGCCCGCGCTTTCCATTGCAGGCGCAGGGTTCGCAGCGGCTGCACCACTTCGATATCCCATGGCGCGGTGAGAGCCTTGAGCAGGCGTACACGCGGTTCATCGCAGGTCACCGCGCGCTGCTCCAGCCACAAACCGCAGAGCAGCAGGCAGACATTGGCGCCCGCCGTTTGCAATTGCAGGCAGGCATCTTCCACGCCCGGCCGGGCGTAGACATCAAGGGCAAAGCTCCACAGGTCAGAGGACATCGTGCTACTCGCGCCAGTTGTGAGCGAAGCTGGTAGACTCCGCCGCCATTATGATCCGACTTCAGAACCTGACTTTACAGCGTGGCCCGCAACGTCTGCTAGAAGACGCCGAGCTGACCCTGCACGCCGGCCACAAAGCCGGCCTCATCGGCGCCAACGGTGCCGGCAAATCCAGCCTGTTCGCCCTGCTGCGCGGCGAGTTGCACCCGGACTCGGGCGACTGCCTGCTGCCGGCCGACTGGCGTATCGCGCATATGCGCCAGGAGGTCGACACTCTCGAGCGCCTGGCGGTCGATTATGTGCTCGATGGCGACCTGCGTCTGCGCGAGGTGCAACGCGAGCTTGCCGCCGCCGAGGAGGCCCACGACGGCACCGCACTGGCGCGCCTGCACGCTGAACTCGACAGCGCCGACGGCTACACCGCCGATGCGCGGGCGCGCAAGCTGCTCGCCGGCCTGGGTTTCACCAATGAGCAGATGGACCGTCAGGTAGGCGATTTCTCCGGTGGCTGGCGGATGCGTCTGAATCTGGCGCAGGCACTGATGTGTCCGTCGGATCTGCTGCTGCTCGACGAACCGACCAACCACTTGGATCTCGATGCGATCATCTGGCTCGAAGAGTGGCTGAAAAGTTATCCGGGCACCTTGCTGCTGATTTCCCACGACCGGGATTTCCTCGACGAAGTGGTCGATCACGTCGCCCATGTCGATCAGCGCAAACTGACCCTCTACCGGGGCGGCTACACCGCGTTCGAACGCGCCCGCGCCGAGCGTCTGGCCCAGCAGCAACAGGCCTACGAGAAGCAGCAGGCGCAGCGTGCGCACATGGAAAGCTACATCGCCCGCTTCAAGGCGCAAGCGACCAAGGCCCGTCAGGCGCAGAGCCGGATCAAGGCGCTGGAGCGCATGGAAGAATTGTCGGCGGCCCACGTCGATTCGCCGTTCGACTTTGTTTTCCGCGAGTCGACCAAGATCTCCAGTCCGCTGATCGACCTGTCCGATGCACGCCTGGGTTATGGCGACAAGACCATCCTCGAGAAGGTCAAGCTGCAACTGACCCCGGGTGCGCGGATCGGTCTGCTTGGGCCGAACGGCGCGGGTAAATCGACGCTGATCAAGAACCTCGCCGGCGAGCTCGAACCGCTGGCCGGGCGCCTGACCCGTGGCGAAAACACCGTGGTCGGCTACTTCGCTCAGCATCAGCTCGACTCGCTCGACTCCAAGGCCAGCCCGTTGTTGCATTTGCAGCGTCTGGCGCCGGGTGAGCGCGAGCAGACCCTGCGCGACTTCCTCGGCGGCTTCGACTTCCGGGGCGCACGCATCGATGAGCCGGTGCTGAATTTCTCCGGTGGCGAGAAGGCCCGTCTGGCCCTCGCGCTGATCGCCTGGGAACGGCCGAACCTGCTGCTCCTCGACGAGCCGACCAACCACCTCGACCTGGAAATGCGTCTGGCGCTGACCATGGCCCTGCAGGAATTCAGTGGTGCGGTGCTGGTGGTCTCTCACGATCGGCACTTGCTCAAGAGCACCACCGACAACTTCTATCTGGTCGCCGACGGCAAGGTCGAAGAGTTCGATGGCGATCTCGAAGACTACGCACGCTGGCTGGTGGAATACCGTCAGCGCAATGCGCCGGTCAGCAACACGCCGGTCAACCCGGACAAGACCGACAAGAAAGCGCAACGCCAAGCGGCGGCAGCGTTGCGTCAGCAACTGGCGCCACACAAGCGCGAGGCCGACAAGCTCGAAGCCGAACTGGGCAAGCTGCACGAGAAACTGGCCAAGGTCGATGCCAGCCTGGGTGACAGCGATATCTACGAGCCGGCACGCAAGAATGAATTGCGTGATCTGCTCGCCGAACAGGCGAAATTGAAGGTTCGTGAAGCCGAGCTGGAAGAAGCCTGGATGGAAGCCCTGGAAACCCTGGAAAGCATGCAGGCGGAGCTGGAGGCGTTGTCCTGATGGAAGCCTTCAAGCTGCCCTTTGCGGCGGTGTGGGTCGAACCGTTGTGGTTCACCGCGCAGATTCTGCTGATTCTGCTGGCCGGTTACCTGACCCAGCGTTTCGTTGCCAAAGGCCTGACTCGCCTCGGTGAGCGCTATCCGTTCCCACCGCAGTTGCTGATGCCGCTGCGTGGCGTGTTGCGCTGGCTGATCATGGGCAGCGCGCTGCTCTTCGTGCTCGAGCGCCTCGGCGTTTCGGCCACGGTGCTGTGGACGGCGCTGTCGGGATTTGTCGCGGTGGCGGCGGTGGCGTTCTTCGCCATGTGGAGCGTGCTGTCGAACCTGCTCTGCGCGATTCTGATCTTCACCGTCGGGCCGTTCCGCCTCGGCGACGTGGTCGAGCTGGTCGACACCACCGACAAGCCTGGCGTCAAAGGCCGGGTGATCGCGATCAATCTGCTCTACACCACGCTGGTCGAGGCCGAAGAGTTAGGCACCGGCAGCGCCATGGTGCAGGTGCCGAACAGCCTGTTCTTCCAGCGATCGGTGCGGCGTTGGCGCGGGACCGATGTGTTGCCGTCGAGTGGGTTCGAGAAGTAGCTTTTTCAGGAAGATCGCAGTCTTCGGCAGCTCCTACATTTGGAATACGATCCCTGTAGGAGCTGCCGAAGGCTGCGATCTTTTGCTTTTAGCCCCAAACAGCATTAGTTTTGACGACTTGTCACAAGCATCAGCCGAGGTGTGCGATGGAGCTTCAAACATGGCTGGCATTTTTTGCCGCCTGCTGGGTGATCAGTCTGTCCCCGGGCGCGGGCGCCATCGCGTCGATGTCCAGCGGTTTGCAATACGGATTCTGGCGCGGTTATTGGAACGCGCTGGGCCTGCAGATCGGGCTGGCGGTGCAGATCGCGATTGTCGGCGCGGGTGTTGGCGCTGTGCTCACTGCTTCGGCCACGGCATTCCATGCGATCAAATGGTTCGGCGTTGCCTATCTGGTTTATCTGGCGATCAAGCAATGGCGGGCGCTGCCCATGGACATGAGTGATGACGCCGCGGTACGGCCGATCGGCAAGCCGCTGGCCCTGGTGTTTCGCGGCTTTCTGGTGAACATCAGCAACCCCAAGGCGTTGGTGTTCATACTCGCGGTGTTGCCGCAGTTCATCAATCCCCATGCGCCGCTGCTGATTCAGTATCTGGTGATCGGCGTGACCATGGTGTTCGTCGACCTGATTGTCATGGCCGGCTATACCGGACTGGCGTCGAAGGTGCTGCGCCTGTTGCGCACGCCCAAGCAGCAGAAACGCATGAACCGCACCTTTGCCGGGCTGTTCATCGGCGCAGCGGCGTTTATGGCGACGTTGCGCAAAGCGGCGGCGTAAACCGCTCGGGCAGAAAAAAGGCGACCTCAAGAGGTCGCCTTTTTCATTTCTACCGAGACATCGGGGCAAGCGAGCTTTTCTTGAATCAATAGCGAGGGCCGCTTCGCGACCCAACGGGGATAAATCCCCTCGCCACAGAGCCTTTCGCCACAAAATTCCTCAGATCCGGCTCAGCGTAAAATCACCGGCGCTGTATCACGCGGCAGATTGTTGCGCTGCGGCGCCTCACGCGGTTGTTCATAACCGTCACCGCCACCGAGCTGCATGCTCAGTTGCCCGGCCACGTCTTCGCCCAAGGCCTTGGACACCTCACGCACCACCCGCGGACGGTTCAGCGAGATCTTGATGTCGCGATGGTTAACCAGTTTGGTGTCCTGCGCTTCACCCATCGCCGTGAAGGCCGAGGTGATCTCGTAGGTCTTGGTGTTGATCAGACTGAAATCCGCCACCAGCGTCAGGCCCAGCACCGCCGAGTAGCTGTCGGTGTGCGCCAGCTCATTGATGTCCTGGGTGAAGTCGATGTCGGACACAGTGCCGAACAGCACGTAGTCGGCGCCTTTGAAGTTGCCGGCCTTGATGCGCTTGATCACGTCATACACATCGCCTTTGGATGAGGCGGTATACGGCGTGCCCTGCACCAGCTGGAACATGCCGGTACGCAGGATTTCACCCTTGATGTCGCCGGTGAATTTGCGCAACTCGCCCTGTTCGATGTAGCTGGTGGTCGCTTCGATCTCGTTGTAGCTCGAAGAACCGCTGGCGCTGTAGTAACTCTCGCGGTGATTGCTCTGCGCCGAAACGATGTGGATGTATTGCTCCACGCGCTCCTGATACGCCAGATCCGTCACCGCCACTTTCGGGGCCGCCTGCGCGCTGAAGGCGCAAGCCAGGGCCATCATGCCAATCCATGTGCGCATTGATCAACGCTCCGTGGTTTTGCGGATCTCTTTTTCATCCATCCACTCGGCCAGACCGCTTTCGACGTCGATCAACTGCAGGCTGAATTTGTAGAAGACGTCCTTGTAGTCGCTGCTGCGCTTGACGATCGAACTGATCGAGCCTTCGATGCGGTACTTGGCGGCAACCATGTTGCCGGTCTTGGCCACGGTGCTTTTCTTGTACAGGCCGCTCTGGTTTTGCAGCTTGAGCTGGTCAACCTGGCTCTGCATCGCATTGTTGTCGCTGGCGAAGCGCGCAACACCGGTCTTCATCAACTGAGTCTTGATGCTGGTGGTGATTTCGCGGGTGTCGATGTACTCGCTGGTCTTGTTCTTCACATCGTAGACCTGAACCACCGGACGACCCTGCAGAATGCCGGACTGGGCCAGCGAGCGGGTCATCGACTCGGCGATCATTTGCAGGTCGGTCGAACCGAATTCGTTGGTCACGGTTTCAACCGCTTTGGTGTCGCCGTAGCTGATGTTCTTGCTGCCCAGGGTCGGCGAGGTGTTGGCGCAACCGGAGGCGAGCAGGGCGATGACGGCGATGCAGGAAAAGCGTGCAAACATGAGAAAGCTCTCTCAATCAGAAATAGGGTGGCGGGTTTACGGCGTCTTGATTTCCAGACGGAAATCCACGGCTTTCGGGGTCGGCGCGATGGCCTGAATGAAGCTGGTCTGGGCGCCGTACATCATCTGGCTTTTCCACACTTCTTCTTCGGCAACCGGGAAACCTTCGGCGCCAAGCCAGGCGAAGCGGTAGTAGAAAATCTTGTTGCTGTTGAGGGTGTTGCTCAACTGCACGTTGACGGTCATGAAGCCGTTTTCACGAGCCACGCGCATGGCGCCGACGACGATGTGTTTCTGCGGGCCCATGGCCACGACTTTGCTCGCGGCGCTGCCCGGCTCCGGCGGTGGCGGGGTGGCGCAGCCTGCCAGCAAGGCGAGGGCGGCGACGGCGATGATCTTCAAGCGCATTGCAAAGACTCCGTTCTTAAGGTTGTTTGAGGCTGGCGAGGTTGGTCGCGGCAGCGCTCGGCATTACGTGAGCAGCGATGCCGCCAGCGAATACCTGGTTGCCCACGGCACGCAGGCTGATCACTTGGTAGCGCTGGTCGACAGTGACCTTGACCACCGAGCCGCCGACGGCGCTCGGCAGGGTAACCTGATGCTCACCTTTTTTCAGGCGCAGACGCACCACTTGGGTGTTGTCCGGCAGGGTGCGCCATGTACGGGTATCGGCACCTTCAAGCACCGCTGAAGAAATACCCACGGCGAGACCGGCCAGCGGGTTGGTTTCGTTGATCTTCTTTTGCGCCACACCTTTGGTGATCGCGCGCACGGTGGTGCGCACGATGATCCCCGGCATGTCATCGCGCAGAGCGCGGCGGGACATGGCGGTGGTGCTGTTCAGCGCGGTCAGGTCGACCTGCTTGCCGTCGACGCCGATCTGCGCAAACGGCGCGGTGGAGGTGTCCGGTTTGATGATCGGGAACGACAGCGGAGTGATCACCACGTTGTTGGAAATCGGCAGCGGCAGCGGCACGCGAATCGAGTCGCGGGCCGGGGCCAGACCGCTCTGCACGACGATGAGAATGTCGCTGTCATCGGATTTGGAAGGCTTGTCGAGATTGACCAGCGCCTGCTCGAGCAGCGGCGTGTTCGGACGCAGTTCGGCAGCCTTGCGATAACCCGGCGCGGCCAGATCCTTCTCGCCCAAAGCTTCGTAAACGTAACCGGCCAGGTAATGGCTGAACGCACTCTGGTAGCTGTTCTTCAGGCCGACCACTTCCGGCGCGTCGAGGCTGGCCACCGGATAACCCTGCAAATCCTTGTACTGGGTCTTGATGCCTTCTTTCTCGGCCTCTTCTTCGCTCTTGAGGTATTCCTTGTCGCGCAGGTCGGCGATCACCGCTTCGCGTTCGTGGGTCTTTTTGATCGCCGTGCGGGCGCCATCGAAATCGTTGACGGCCAACAGGTTCAGGGCCATCTGCGTGGTCAGCATGACTTTCTCGTAGTCATAGCCTTCGTAGCGACGCACCTTGTCGTTGACGATAAAGCTGCCGAACTGTGCCAGGTACTTGGCCGAGTCGAGCTTGACCGCGTCTTCCCACTGACCGACCACCTGATCGGCACTGCCCCAGGCGTTCTGGCTGCCTGACAGGTCGCCCTTGGCGCGCAGCAGTTCACCTTTCTCGAAGTAATAGAGCAGGTCTTTGTCGGTACCGGTGTTGTTCTTTTCCAGCAGGGTCAGCGCGGCGTCGACGTTGCCGGAAGCCAATTGCTGATTGGTCTGGGCCAGTTCGGAATCGTAGTTGCGAAACGCTGCGCAGCCGGACAACAGCGTGACGGCGCTGAGCGCGAGCAGCATGGGAGCGCGGAATGCCATGGGTACTTCTTCCCTGAGTAACAAAACTTGCAGCCGCGTGTGCTGGTCGGGCTGGTGTGACCTATCGACGGCGGCGCTGGCCTCCTGCCAATTCCTCATGGGTGAGGAGCTTTTGATGCCGGCTCGCTGGGCGAGGGCGCGGCATTATAAACGTGGGATGATGGCTATGTAATAGCTTTTTGGGTGCATTTTCAGATGCTGTGCCATCACTTCTCCGCAGCAGCGGGTTTATCCGACGCGGGTTTTTGATTCGGTACAAAAGCTGATCCGACGGTATAGACCTGATCCCGGAATACCCGCAGGTGCAGAATCTGGCGGTCCTGGTCGACGCGCATTTCAAAAGGGTGGTCGATGGACGCAGGCGCAAAACGGAAGGTATGCAGGCCTTTCTTCAAGCGCAGGCGGGCGACCAGCGTCTTGTCCGGCAACGCTCGCCATGTGCGGGTGTCGGCTTCTTCGAACGGATCATGCTGAGTGACGATCAACGAGGCTTTCGCCGGGTTGCGCTCGTTTTCCTGCGCTTGACCGATGGCGGCCATGTTGGCGCGGAACATCGCCCGCGAGATGATTTGCGGCATGTCGTCGCGCAGTGTGCGCATGGACATGTCAGTCACGCTGTTGATCACTACCAACGGCTGTTTGCGACCGTCTACGGTGATACTGCTGAAGTTGGGCGTAACTGCGTCCGGCACCATCACCGGAAATGAAATGGGCGCGATGATGACCAGCGTTTCGTTCAGACGAACCGGGATCGGCACTTGCACTGAGCTGCGAGCCGGAGCCAGGCCACTCTGGATAATCAGCAACACATCGCTTTCATCGGCTTTCGCTGGCGGTTTGTCGAGATTGCTCAGGGCCTTTTGCAGCAAGGGCATGTCCGGCCGCAGTTCGATCGCCTGACGATAACCGGCCGCCGCGAGGGCGCGTTCGCCGAGGGCTTCATAGGTGAATCCGGCCAGATAGTGGCTGAACGCACTTTGGTAGCCGTTTTTCAGCTCAACGACCTGCGGCGCATCAAGCAAGGCGACCGGGTAGCCTTCCAGTTCTTTGTAATGGAGAATCTTGCCCTGAGCTTTCGCCTGTTCCTCGGCCGCTTCGTATTGCTTTTCACGCTGGCGCGCGATCAATGCTTCGCGTTCGTGGGTTTTCCTGATGTCTGCGCGGGCGCCGGCAAAGTCATTGACGGATAGCTGGTTCAAGGCCATTTGCGTAGTCAACATGACCTTTTCGTAATCGTAGCCTTCATAGCGCCGCAGCTTGTCGTTGACCAGCATCGTGCCCATTTCATCAGCGAAACGGGCCAGTAATTTCATCGCGCCGGACGGGTTGGCTTCCTCGCGCTGGAAGATCATCCGGTCGGCATTGCGCCAAGCGTCCTGGCTGTCGGGCAGGGCACTGCCAGCGCTGAGGATCGCGCCTTTTTCCAGGTAATACAGCAGATCCTTGTCTTCCCACGGGTTGTTCATTTCCACCAGTGCCAGAGCCCCGGTCATACTGCCCCGGGTCATTTGCTCGGTGGTCTGCTGCATTTCAAGATCGTAGTTGCGATAGGCGGCACAACCGCTCAACTGAACAGCAACGCAAAGCAGCAAAACGAACGGAAGACTCCGCATTGAGGTTGATTCCTTGCGCGCAAATGCTCTGGGGCGGGCAGTATAAGGTGGATGGTGGCAAATGGCTGTGATCTTGATCGAACGTGTCGAGGCTCAATCGGCAGCGGGTTGTGCGGCAATACTCGACGACAAACGCTGCTGCCGTCTGCCGGGTATTTCCTGCCAATCAAAGCGAAACGCCGACAAAGCTTGAGAGAAATGTCTTCGAAGTGAACAATATGTAACTTCGCATTTCCATTTGAGATTCGTTCATGACTGCCTCGTCCCGATTGCTGGCCTGGCTGCTGTTCCCGTTATTGTCCCTGAGCAGCCTGCCGCTGCTGGCCGATACCGTGGAAGGCGCGCCGCAAGCGTTGCACCTGCTCGATTACATCAGTGCTGATTACCCGCCAACGGTCGCGGCAGGCAAAGTCATCGACAATGGCGAATACCGCGAGCAGCTGGAATTCACCCAGGTTCTGCAAGGCTTAATCACTGCATTGCCAGCCAAACCGGAAAAAGCCGCGCTGGAACAGGGCGTCGAATCTTTGCACGCCGCCATCAGTGCGAAGCAGGACGGTGCCGATGTCGCCCGTCAGGCGCGACAGCTGGGGGCGAAACTGGCGGTGGCTTATGAAGTCAGCCAGGCGCCGATCATCACCCCGGACCCGACACGCGGTGCGCCCCTATATGCGCAGAACTGCTCGGTGTGCCACGGCGACACTGGCGCTGGCGACGGCCCGGCCGGTGTCGGTCTGACCCCTGCGCCAGCCAACCTGCGCGACGCTGCGCGCATGGATCACCTGAGCCTGTACGCGATCTACAGCACCCTCGGCCAAGGCGTCGAGGGCACCGATATGCCGGCATTTGCCGATCAGCTCGATGATCGCCAGCGCTGGGATCTGGCCACCTACATCGCCGGCTTCAGTGCCGATGCGGCAGCGGCCAAGTCCGCCAAGGTCTACAACATCGCCGACCTGGCCCGGCAGACCCCGGCCGAAGTGCAGGCTGCCGAGGGCGCAGAGATCGCGGCGACATTCCGTGCCCAGCGCGCGCAACCGCCGCAGGTCAAACGTGGTCCGGCACAGTTGCTTGATTACACTGCCGCCACGCTGGACAAGAGCCTCGCGGCCTACCGCGCCGGGGAACATGATCAGGCCTATGACCTGTCGGTAGCGGCGTATCTGGAAGGCTTCGAACTGGTGGAAAGCTCGCTGGATAACGTCGATGCCAACGTGCGCAAGGACACCGAAAAATCCTTGATGGCGTATCGGCAGTCGCTGCAGGACGGCCTGCCCGTCGAGCAGGCCGAGCAGCGTCTGGACGCGGCCAAGGCCAAGCTCAAGGAATCCGCCGGCCTGTTGGGCGGCGATGGCTTGAGCTGGTCGCTGAGCTACATCTCCGGCCTGCTGATCCTGCTGCGTGAAGGCCTGGAAGCGATTCTGGTGCTGGCGGCGATCCTCGCCTTCTTGCGCAACACCGGTCAGCAGTCAGCGGTGCGCAGTGTCAACGTTGGCTGGGGCCTGGCGTTGCTGGCGGGCTTGGGCACCTGGGCACTGGCCGCGTACGTCATCGACGTCAGCGGTTCGCAGCGTGAGTTGCTGGAAGGCGCCACCGCGCTGTTTGCCAGCGTCATGGTGTTGTGGCTCGGCGTGTGGATGCATGACCGCCGTCACGCGGCGGCCTGGCAGGATTACATCAAGAGCAGCCTGGTCGGCGGCGGTGGTCGTTTCGGCTTTGCGATCCTGGCGTTCTTCTCGGTCTATCGCGAGTTGTTTGAAGTGATCCTGTTCTACGAAACCCTGTGGCTGCAGGCCGGGCCTGCCGGGCACAACGCCGTGTTGGCCGGCGGTGCGACGGCGCTGGTGCTGCTGGTCGGTCTGGCGTGGGTGATCCTGCGCGGCTCGGCGAAACTGCCGCTGACGCTGTTCTTCAGCATCAACGCCGCGCTGTTGTGCGCGTTGTCGGTGGTATTTGCCGGGCATGGTGTGAAGGCCTTGCAGGAAGCCGGGATCTTCGGCACACGGCCGGTGGCGTTCTTTGAATTCGACTGGCTGGGGATCCATGCCGATGCCTATTCGCTGACCGCGCAGGTGGTGGCGATTGTGGCGATTGCTGTGCTGTATGGGCGCAGTTGGGTGGCGGAGAAGCGTCGGGTTTCGGCTGCATAAAGGCATTCGCTGCGCTCGTATTCGCGAGCAGGCCCGCTCCCACAGGTTCGGTATGTATCCTTTGGGGGCGAGCCTGCTCGCGAATTTTTTGGAGGCAAGAACATGCGTGTATGGATCGATGCCGACGCCTGTCCACGGGCGGCGAAGGATCTGGTGGTGAAGTTCGCGTTAAAGCGCCAGTTCGAAGTGGTGCTGGTGGCCGGGCAGCCGCAGGTCAAGCCGGGGCTGGCGATCGTCAAATTGATTGTGGTGCCGAGCGGGCCGGATGCGGCAGATGATTATCTGGTCGAGCATGCGGTGCCGGGCGAACTGGTGATCTGCAGCGATATTCCGCTGGCCGATCGGCTGGTGAAGAAGGGCGTGGCGGCGCTGGATCCGCGCGGCAAGGAGTTCGATGCGCAGAACATGGGCGAACGCCTGGCGGTGCGTAATCTGTTCACCGATCTCAGAGAGCAGGGCCAGATGAGCGGCGGGCCGGCGCCGTTTGGCGAGCGTGAAAAGCAGGCGTTTGCCAATGCGCTGGACCGGATCCTGACCCGACTCACCCGCAAGCCCTGAAAAGATCGCAGCCTGCGGCAGCTCCTACCGGGGCGGTGTATGCCGCAATATCACGGCGCGACACGGAACCTGTAGGAGCTGCCGAAGGCTGCGATCTTTTGATTTCAAGCGTCGTTTTCGTGAGTCAGTTCGAGCACGCGGTCGACCAGTTTGTTGATTCCCGAAGCCGCTTCACTGATGGTCTGCGCCAGCATGTACGCCGGGGTGGTGACCAGTTTGCGCGCCTTGTCTTCGACGATTTCGGTCACCGCGCACTCTTCGTGGGTGGCGCCCATCTTGTTCATGGCCGCAGCGGTGTCGGCGTCGTTGCCGATGGTGCAGGTCACGCCCGGGCCATAGATTTTTGCTGCCAGCGCCGGGGAGATGCAGATCAGCCCGACCGGCTTGCCCGCTTCGGCAAATGCTTCGGCCAGGGCCAGCACTTCGGGTTGCACGGTGCAGCCGGCGCCTTCGATGGCGAAGTTCGACAGGTTCTTCGCCGCGCCGAAACCGCCGGGCACGATCAGCGCATCGAAGTCTTCGACGTCGGCGTCGCGGATATCCTTGACGTTGCCCCGGGCAATCCGCGCCGATTCCACCAGTACGTTGCGCGATTCCGGCATTTCTTCGCCGGTCAGGTGATTGATCACATGCAATTGCGCGATGTTCGGCGCGAAGCACTGCACCTGCGCGCCGCGCTGGTCGAGGCGCAGCAGGGTGATGACACTTTCCTGGATTTCGGCGCCGTCGTACACGCCACTGCCGGACAGGATCACTGCAACTTTTTTGCTCATGGGCTTCTCTCCAGATTCATGGCGCTCAATGTCCCTCAAATCGTCGCGCGTGGCCATAGGGGCATGGCTGACGCGCGCGGGGGCAGAGCGCTCTCTCAATGGATCGCAACGGCGGCGGGGTGTTCATTATTTGCCTGGGCTGCGCGTGGCAGCCGCCAGCGAATGGCTTATTCGGCTGGCGTTTTCGGTCCGGCAGGAGGGGTCGCTTCGGCCTGGCGCAACTGCTCTGCCTCGGCGGCCTTGGCGAGCTGCTCGTCCTGATAGATTTTCTTCGCCAGTTGCGCATTCTTGAAGCGGCGCCGCAGCCACAGGCCCAGCCCGAGGATCAGCAAGGCACCGAGTACCCACAGCTCGTACTTCTTGATGCTGCCAAGCATGCCTTCCAGCACTGCGCCGAAGTGGTAAGCCGCCGCAGCCAGTGCGGTGGCCCAGATCGCCGCGCCGATGCCGTTGAGCA
>NZ_CEEDDH010000003.1:511630-533030 GCF_979253165.1 Pseudomonas sp. AC083 | reverse complement strand
ACCTCAGATTTGGACGCCATCATAGCGCCTGATTGAAGTGTCCAAAATCATTAGGCCAGTTCAGGCTCGCTCCCACAATGGAGTTGCGTTGTGTACGAAATCCCTGTGGGAGCGAGCCTGCTCGCGAATGCCGCACCGCCGATCTACAGACTGAATCCACCATCAAGAGGAATGATATTCCCGGTCATATAAGCCCCCGCCGTACTCGCCAGGCTAATCGCCAGCGCCGCCATCTCTTCCTCACGCCCCCAGCGCTTCATCGGAATCAGCGCAGTATCCTCAGCCAATGCCTGCTCATCATTACCAATATGCTGGGTCATCTTGCTCGGAAAGCGACCCGGCGCAATCACGTTGACGTTGATGTGCTGGCTCACCAGTTCCCGCGCCAGAATGCGCGACAACTGATGCAGGGCGGCCTTGCTCGGCCCGTAGGCATATGCCTGCTCGCCAAACGAAGAAATCCCCGCCACCGAACCGATATTGATGATCCGCGCCGGATTCGCCGCCGAGCCAGCCTTGCGCAGCAACGGCAGAAACTGCTGGATGCAACTGAACACCGAGGTCACGTTGAGCTGCATGACCTTTTCCCAGCCCTTGACCGGATAACTCTCCAGCGGCGCGCCCCACGTGGTGCCGGCATTGTTCACCAGAATGTCCAGATGAGTGGCCTGCTCACCCAGACGCGCGGCCAATTCCCGCACGCCTTCTTCGGTCGCCAGATTCGCCGCCACGCCGTGGCAGATGCCCATGGCGCCAAGTTCTTCGGCGGTTTGCTGGCAGGCTTCGACGTCGCGCGAGCACACGTAGACTTGGGCGCCGGCCTCGACGAACGCCTTGGCGATCATTTTGCCGATACCACGGGTGCCGCCAGTCACCAGAGCGGTGCGGCCTTGCAGCGAAAAGTAGGGATGCATGGCGAGTCCTGAAGATTAGGGATCAGTACACCCTAGTCGTCAGCCGCGAAAAGCGGAGCCATTATTTTTGCAGGGAATGAACGGTCATGCGTTGCGGCGGCGACTATCGATCGCCACCGCACAAGGGCATCAGGCAGGGCGGACGCGCAGGGTCAGGCCCTTGAGGAAGTTACGCAGCAACTGGTCACCACACGGACGGTAGTTGGTGTGGCCGACCTTGCGGAACAGCGCGCTCAGTTCAGGCTTGGATACCGGAAACTCGGCGGCTTTGAGGATAGCGTGCATGTCGTCTTCTTTCAGCTCGAAGGCCACGCGCAGTTTTTTCAGGATGATGTTGTTGGTCACCGGCACTTCGATCGGTTGCGGCGGACGGCTTTCGTCCTTGCCGCGCTTGAAGATCACCAGGCCATCGAGGAAATGCGCGATGACTTCGTCCGGGCAGCGTACGAAGCCTTCTTCGTCTTCTTCTTTCTTGTCGAGCCAGGTGATGACATCGGCGAGCGTGACGTCCATGCCACCCAGTTTGATGATCTCGACAACTTTCTTGTCGCTGATGTCGAGCAGGTAGCGCACGCTGCGCAGTACGTCGTTATGAACCATGTCGGTATTCCTGATGCGTTGTGGGCAGCGCTCGTAAGCACTGCCGAAATGTGTGGCGGCAGTGAAAGTTCTAGAACTTCTCTTTGCCGGACAGGTAGCGCCACTGGCCGAGCGGGACCTTGCCGATCGACACGCCGCCGATGCGGATGCGGCGGATGCCGATGACCTTCAGGCCGACCGCTTCGCAGAACTGCGCGATGATTCCCGGCTGCGGGTTTTTCATGGCGAAGCGCAGGCGGTTTTCGTTCTGCCAGCTGGCCTTGACCGGCGGCAGCTCCTTGCCCTTGTGCGTCAGGCCATGCTGCAAACGGTTGAGGCCGTGGGCGGCCATCTCACCTTCGACTTCGACGATGTATTCCTGCTCGATCTTCGCAGCGTCGGCGGTGAGCTTGCGCAGGATTTTCCAGTCCTGGGTGAACACCAGCAGGCCGCTGGCCTTGGGCTGCAGGTCGGCGCTGGCGGTCAGGCGCAGGAAATGCCCGCGCAACGGACGCTTGCCGTAGCGATGCTCTTCGCTGAGAGTTTCGGCGCTGAGCGTTTGCATGGCGCTGTCGACATCCATGCCAGCGGGCGCGTTGAGCAGGATGGTCACCGGCTCCGGCGCAGTGGCCTTGGCGTCCTTGTCGAGCTCGACCTTTTGCTCGCCGACCTTGAATTGCGGCTCATCGATGACTTCGCCGTCCACGGTGACCCAGCCGCCCTCGATGAACAGCTCGGCCTCCCGGCGGGAGCAACCGACCAGTTCGATGAGGCGTTTGGAGAGGCGAATCGGGTCAGTCATGACGGGGCCGTAACAAAAAAGGGGTGGGCATTGTACCTGTGTGGAAGCGGTTAAGCCCGGTTCCATTTGCAGGCGCTGTATTCAATGTGGGAGCGAGCCTGCTCGCGAAGGCGTCCTGCCAGTCTATGTGTGCAGTGACTGGTACACCGCATTCGCGAGCAGGCTCGCTCCCACAGGGGTTTCATGGTGTGTCAGCCGTTGCTTGAGCGCTGTTGGGACTGCCGCAAGCGCATATGCAGCAGCGGATACGGCTGGCCCATGCCATCGACCTCGGAGCGGCCGATCACTTCAAATCCCTGCTTTTCATAAAAACCCAAGGCTTGCGGGTTCTGCTCATTGACGTCGAGTTCATCGGCGTTGAGCCGTTCGATCGCATATCGGAGCAATTGCTTGCCGAGTCCCTGACCACGATGATCAGGATCAATGAACAACATTTCAATCTTGCCCGCCGCCACACCGGCAAACCCGGTGATGCGCTGCTGGCGGTCCTTGGTGCAGATCAGCATGACCGCATCGAGATAGCGGGTGAGCACCAGATTGCGCAGCAGCTCGATGTAGCTGTCCGGCAGGAACTGATGAGTCGCACGGACCGAGGCCTCCCAGACCCGGGTCAGTTCTTCGTAATCGCTGATTTTCGGTGTGTGAATGACCGAATGCTGACGCATGTGCGTGTGCCTCTTGTGCGGTTCAAGGGAGTCCGTCCCCCGCTAAACGATAGCCGCAAAAAAGCCCCGTATCTCGGAAAAGAGCGGGGCTTCTGGATACAGCGCTATTCACTTGTGGGAGCGAGCCTGCTCGCGAAGGCATTGTGTCAGGCAATATTTACAGCGACTGACCCAGCGCATTCGCGAGCAGGCTCGCTCCCACAGGTATTTTGCGGTGCTTAGATCTGCTCAGCCCACAAATCATATTCGTCGGCATCAGTCACCTTGCACCAGACCTTGTCGCCCGGCTTCAGGTTGCTGCCATTGTCGATAAACACGTTGCCATCGATTTCCGGGGCGTCGAAGAAGCAGCGGCCAACCGCGCCTTGTTCGTCAACCTCGTCCACCAGCACTTCGATCTCACGACCGATGCGCATTTGCAGGCGTGCCGAGCTGATCGCCTGCTGGTGCGCCATGAAGCGCTCCCAACGATCCTGCTTGACGTCGTCCGGTACCACTTCCAGATCCAGATCATTCGCTGGCGCGCCATCGACCGGCGAGTACTGGAAGCAGCCGACGCGGTCGAGCTGGGCTTCGGTCAGCCAGTTGAGCAGGTACTGGAAGTCTTCTTCGGTTTCGCCCGGGAAGCCGACGATGAAGGTCGAACGGATGATCAGGTCCGGGCAGATTTCGCGCCAGTTCTTGATGCGTGCCAGGGTCTTGTCTTCGAACGCCGGGCGTTTCATCGACTTCAGGACTTTCGGGCTGGCGTGCTGGAACGGGATGTCCAGGTACGGCAGGATCTTGCCGGCGGCCATCAGTGGAATCAGCTCGTCTACGTGCGGGTACGGATAAACGTAGTGCAAGCGGACCCAGACGCCCAGGGTGCTCAGTGCTTCGCAAAGCTCGGTCATGCGGGTTTTCACCGGCGCGCCGTTCCAGAAGCCGGTGCGGTATTTCACATCAACGCCGTAAGCGCTGGTGTCTTGCGAGATCACCAACAGCTCTTTAACGCCGGATTTGACCAGGCGCTGGGCTTCGTCGAGCACATCGCCAACCGGACGGCTGACCAGTTTGCCGCGCATCGACGGGATGATGCAGAACGAGCAGCTGTGGTTGCAGCCTTCGGAAATCTTCAAATACGCGTAGTGGCGCGGGGTCAGCTTGATGCCTTGCGGCGGCACCAGGTCGATCAGCGGGTTGTGATCCTGACGCGGCGGCACCACTTCGTGCACGGCGTTGACCACTTGCTCGTACTGCTGCGGACCGGTCACGGCCAGCACGCTCGGGTGTACGTCGCGGATGTTGCCTTCTTCCACGCCCATGCAACCGGTGACGATGACCTTGCCGTTTTCCTTGATCGCTTCACCGATCACTTCCAAAGATTCAGCCTTGGCCGAATCGATGAAGCCGCAGGTGTTGACGACTACAACGTCGGCGTCCTGATAGGTGGACACCACGTCATAGCCTTCCATGCGCAGCTGGGTCAGGATGCGCTCGGAGTCGACCAGTGCTTTCGGGCAACCCAGAGATACAAAGCCAACCTTTGGATTGGCCGGCGCAGGAGTGGTGGACATGTCTAACCTCGGTGTTTTGTGACGTCGCTGGCCACGCGCGGCAGCTGACGGATGGGCGCTTGAGATGCGCCTCTGATCAAAAAGTGCGCAATTCTAGCGGCGGGAAACGCACTTGACCAGCTTTATACGGGGAAATACGACGAGTGCTGCGCTATGCTTCGCGCCGTTGAGCTTTACCGATTTCGTGCAGTCAATCATTGGTCTGTAACAACAGGTAAAACAGCGCATGCTGCAACTCAAAGCATAGTGCTTCCTTCAAAGAAGCCGGTATCGAGATCAGGAGTGTTGGATGGGTCAGGCAAGTAGTCATGCGGCGGGCGCCGAGGGTTCGGCAAGCAGACCGCTGAGCATGCTGGTCGCGGCGGTCGGGGTGGTTTATGGCGACATCGGCACGAGCCCGTTGTACACCCTCAAGGAAGTGTTTTCCGGCGGTTATGGTGTGCCGGTCAATCACGACGGCGTGCTGGGCATTCTGTCTTTGATCTTCTGGTCGCTGATCTGGGTGGTCTCGATCAAATACATGATGTTCGTCCTGCGCGCCGACAACCAGGGCGAGGGCGGCATCATGGCCCTGACGGCACTGGCACGGCGGGCAGCGGCGGGGCGCAAGCGCCTGCGCACGCTGTTGGTGGTGTGCGGGCTGATCGGCGCGGCGCTGTTCTATGGCGACAGCATGATCACCCCGGCCATTTCGGTGCTGTCGGCGATCGAAGGTCTCGGCCTGGCGTTTGAAGGCATCGATCACTGGGTTGTGCCGCTGTCGCTGGTGGTGCTGGTCGCGCTGTTTCTGATCCAGCGCCACGGCACCGCGCGGATCGGCATTCTGTTCGGGCCGATCATGGTCACCTGGTTCCTCGTCCTCGGCGCGCTCGGTGTGTACGGCATCAGCCACACCCCGGAAGTGCTGCACGCGCTGAACCCGATGTGGGCGGTGAATTTTTTCGTCGTGCACCCGGGCATGGGCGTCGCAATTCTCGGCGCCGTGGTGCTGGCGCTTACCGGCGCGGAAGCGCTGTACGCCGACATGGGCCACTTCGGCCGCAAGCCGATTGCCCGCGCCTGGTTTCTGCTGGTGCTGCCGGCGCTGGTGCTCAACTACTTCGGCCAGGGCGCATTGCTGCTGGAAAACCCGGACGCCGCGCGCAATCCGTTCTACCTGCTGGCACCGAGCTGGGCGCTGATTCCGCTGGTCGGCCTGTCGACCCTGGCCACGGTGATTGCCTCGCAAGCGGTGATTTCCGGTGCGTTCTCCCTGACCCGTCAGGCGATTCAACTGGGTTACATACCGCGCATGTACATCCAGCACACCTCCAGCGACGAGCAGGGCCAGATCTACATCGGCGCGGTGAACTGGGCGCTGATGGTCGGTGTGGTCCTGTTGGTGCTGGGCTTCGAATCCTCCGGCGCCCTGGCCTCGGCCTACGGCGTGGCGGTGACCGGTACCATGCTGATGACCACCATTCTGGTGTCGGCGGTCATGCTGCTGCTGTGGAAATGGCCACCGATCCTCGCGGTGCCGGTGCTGCTCGGCTTCCTGTTGGTGGACGGTCTGTATTTCGCCGCCAACGTGCCGAAGATCGTCCAGGGCGGCGCCTTTCCGGTGATCGCCGGTATCGCCCTGTTCGTGCTGATGACCACTTGGAAGCGCGGCAAACAGCTGCTGGTCGAACGCCTCGACGAAGGCGCGCTGCCGCTGCCGATCTTCATCAGCAGCATCCGCGTGCAACCGCCGCATCGCGTGCAGGGCACCGCCGTGTTCCTCACCGCCCGCTCCGACGCCGTGCCGCATGCGCTGTTGCACAACCTGCTGCACAACCAGGTGCTGCATGAGCAAGTGGTGTTGCTGACGGTGGTCTACGAAGACATCCCGCGTGTGCCGCCATCGCGGCGCTTCGAGGTCGAAGCGCACGGAGAGGGTTTCTTCCGGGTGATCCTGCACTTCGGCTTCACCGACGAGCCGGACGTGCCGCAAGCGTTGAAGCTGTGTCATCTGGATGATCTGGACTTTAGCCCGATGCGCACCACCTACTTCCTTAGCCGGGAAACGGTGATTGCCTCGAAACTTGAGGGGATGGCGCGTTGGCGAGAGGCGCTGTTTGCGTTCATGTTGAAGAATGCCAATGGCAATTTGCGGTTCTTCAATCTGCCGTTGAACCGAGTGATCGAGTTGGGGACGCAGGTGGAGATGTAACTTCGCGTTATAGAAAGAGCCCCCGTCAGCCTTGTGGTTGGCGGGGGCTTTTTTGTCGGCGGCAACTTCAGATCAAAAGATCGCAGCCTTCGGCAGCTCCTACAGGTTTCGCATTCCATGTAGGAGCTGCCGAAGGCTGCGATCTTTTGATCTTCAAACCTCTACAAGCTTTCAGGCATCTCTGCTTCAGACTCGGTCTTCGTCCGCGCAGGTCGTGGGATCAGCGCTTGGATCACATCATCAATCAAGGCTTTGCCCATCACCGTCAGGTAATGCGCGGCCCAGGCATGGCGGTCGGTGTCTCTGTTGAAAGCAGCGTCTTCTGCGAAGGATTTGGCGAGGGACAGCAGGTCGGAGGATTGGGACAAGGCATCGATGATCGGAATGCCGGAGCGGACGTTGAAGAACGCTTGATCCGCGTTGTAGAGGAAAGGGGTGAAGCCGATGGTTTTAACGCTTGCGAGTCCGTGCAGATCAGGTTCGGTCATCGTGTTACTCCTTAGTTCGAAGCGCCGCGACTTTCGTTACCACGCGAAAGGGAGGCAACTGTACGCAGGGTGGTAAACCGGGAACCAAGGAAACCGGCACGCCCGAAAGCGTCCCACGCACAGCCGCCATAACTTGAGGAGCGCGCTGTTGCGATGGTTTCTCCGGGTTACCACACCCGATCGCTGAATGGGTCAGCGACGTCCCGGAGAGTATCCCGTCGAAAAACAGCGCAATAGAGCGGCACAGCGCCCCAACAAGAGTTTCGGAGTTTGCCTACAAGGTCTGTGGGCGTCATCTGATATTGCGAGACTGGAAGTAAACGATACTAAACGTCACGCACGAACCGACGTGTGCAAAGCATTCAGGTTCGTATGATGGCATCAGCGGAACAATAAGTACAGGATGAACCAGAGGAGCTTCGGATCGAAAAGAAGGCCAGTGAACGATTGCTCATCTTTGATTTGGTCCGCGCAATCAGCCATGACGATATGCGGGCAAGGTATGCAGCGATTCGACCCAAGGGCTTGACGACCCGGCCTCGGCAGTGAGACAAGTGTCCACGTTTTATGGAATGTGGACACTTGAGGTTTTGAGCTAAATGAAGAGTCAAGACATTTTACTTTTGTTCAAGATGGCCAGTCTGCACGCTCAGGAAGAGAGCCTTTTGGGGGAGATGGAGGCCGAATCGAGTTCGGACAGGGTCGAAGAGCTGCTCAGGCCTTATGTCGGCAGCCCAATGACCGCAGTGGCGAGTGTGGGGAAGCCATTGGTCACCTACTCCACTGATGGGGCAGACACAATCTTCCAACACCGCGAACTCGATTCGCCTTTCGCTGATGGGCCAGGCTGGGAGGGATGGGCGGAACCAGCATCTGATCCACCGCTGACAAGTTGGAGCGATCGGTACTCTCTGCGTGCGCTCTCTGCCTCTCTCGGACTGAGCAAAAGCGAAGTCTCAAATGCTCTCGCCCGATGCCGGGAATCCGGATTGCTCATCCGTGACTACGACACCGGGCTTGCCAAAGTGCACCGCCGGGAACTGCTGAAAATTACCCAGTACGCGCTGAAGTACTTCTTCCCGGTCAAGCCTGGCGCGATGGTTCGTGGCATACCCACAGGCTTTGCGGCGCCTGCGCTGTCCAAAAGCATCAAGAGTGCGGGTGGTTTGATTCCGGTCTGGCCGGATGCGCAGGGAACCGAGCGAGGCCAAGCGATAGAGCCGCTTTACAAAACAGTGCCGGAAGCGGTGAAAAAAGACCGGATCCTTTACCACTATCTGGCGCTCGCTGATGCAATCCGTCTGGGTGGTCCGCGTGAGTGTGGTGTGGCAATCAGTATTCTGAAGGCAGGGATGGGGCTTAAATAACATGTCGTCAAACGCGGATCACAACTACGAACTTATTGAGTTCGTGGCTGAAGGCTTGGGCGAGGCGTTTCTCGCCGAAGTTGCTTTTGTTGGCGGTTGCACAACCGCCATGCTGATTACAGATACAGCCGTGCTGGACGACATTCGTTTCACTGATGACGTTGATTTAGTGATCGAGTTGGCCGGTATCAGCGCCTGGAACCAACTCACTGAACGGCTGGCTGCCAAGGGATTCAAGATCACCGGTGAGGACGAGGTCAATTGTCGTTTTCGCTTCAATGACGTTGTTGTGGATGTCATGCCTTCCGACCCTGCAGTACTCGGCTATGCCAACCGCTGGTTCGTCGAGGGGCTGGCGAGTGCGGATAAATTCACCTTGCCCAGCGGCACTGTCATCCAGATATTCCAGCCCACGTATTTTCTCGCGACGAAATTGGAAGCTTTCGCCGGTCGGGGAAATGGTGATCCTTATCACAAGGATGTCGAGGACATGATCATCTTGATCGATGGTCGGCCTGAGCTGTTGGAGGAGGTGGGCCAGGCCGACAGCGACCTTAAGGCGTTCGTCACAGATGGAATCCGCAAACTGATGGCGCTCGACGGGGTTGGCTATGTGATCGAAAGTTCAGGCTCGGTGCAGGCGAATCCGGGTAGAGGACAGATTATTCACAGGCGTATGAAAGCGCTGGCCAACGCATGAGATACCACTCCCGATCAATTACTGGGCAAGCCAGCAGGGCAAATAATGACTATGCCGGAGCGACCTGTGAGGGTGACGGTGGTTTTTTTGTTGTCGCGGATGGCACTTCCAGGCGCGGCAGTGGACAGCTGGCTGAAAGCTTCGTAAGCGGCATGTTGGCGGCTCATTCCACACGGATGGAGCAGGGGGGCTATCCTGCAGAGCCCGCAGCAGTTGAGCGTCTATTGGGTTCAATACTGGCGGATTTTCATGCGTCGTTGCCTGCTGATCAGACGGGAGCCATCTGTTACCTGATTGGCTTGGTCGCTCATGGCCGACTCACCATTGCATACGAGGGAGACTGTTCATGCGGGATTGTGACGCTCGCGGGTGCCATCGAGTGGCTTACGCCACCTCACTGCAAGGCCAATTGGCGGCGCGACCGTTCGCACTGTGAGTTGGCGCAAGATCCAGCTCGAAATTCAGTAACGCGATGCTTGAAGATCAATCGGGTTCCGAACCCTGACTTTGTTTGGTGTGAACTGGAGGCTGTTGAGCGCTTGGTATTTGTCACTGATGGCTTTTGGGCGGACTTGACGCAAGTCCAGCAAAGCAGTTTGTTGGCGGCGCCGGATAGCGACTTTAGCGTTGGCGACGATGATGTCACGTGGATAGATGTTCAGCTTGGCCAGCGGGACTGACGAGTTGTCTGAGTCCAGCGCAACCTCTTGTAGGAGTGAGCCTGCAGGGGATTGGGTTCATAGTCCGAGATGTTGAAAGCTCCCCAAATGTGAAGTCACAGGGACTATTTGATTGGCTTCATCCAGAAACCAGATCAAAAAATCGGAGCCTCTACAGGTTTTTAAGCGGATCGGCTTCGGATTCGGTCTTAGTCCTTGCAGATCGTGGCACCTGCAGCGTCCCGCGCACAGCTGCAACAACACAGGTTTTCGTAGGGGATTTCGCCTGATTCATGTCGGGTGCACTGTTACGCTTTATTCCACCGATTACCAAGCCAGATCGCTGAATAGGTCAGCGACGTGCAGCAAGTATTCCGTGAAAAAACAGCGCGACAGGGCCGCAAAGCGCCGCGACACGCTATTCGGAGCTTGCCTGCAATGTATGTATGCGTCATCTGATAATGAAAGGCGAGAAGTAAACGAAACTAAACATGGAGGAGGATTTACGCCGCCGCCGAGTTTTTGAGCAATTGAATTAAACGAATGAATTCAGCGTTGCTGCTGTCGCTTTTCCATCTGTTTGCGAACTGACAGACAATTTGCAGATTTCCCGGCTCGTAATGTCCATCGCTGTCTATGCGGTCCAGAGAGCAGAAGAAATTTTTATCGCCCTCTGAGCTCCAATGCTGTAACGGTAGGCCTGTCAGTTCACAGATGCCTTCCTGCATCTTGAAGAGATCTTCCAGATAGGTGCGCAGCTCATCTTGATCACGGAAGCCAAAATTTTTGTTTTTAACTGTGCGGATTTCTTCCTGTCCGTTGGCTGCCAACGTCGTTTGCCAGGCGGTTCGCGCCATGTCGAAGGCAGACCGCTCGATGCCACCAAAATTTTTCACCGGGCTCGCTTTAAACAGGCTCGGTTTGTCTTTCCATTTCTGGCGCTCGTGCCAAAGGGTTAGATCTGTCCCTTGTAAAAGCGTCAGAGCATACTCGGCATAGTCGGAAGACAATTGTTGAAGCGTGGCTTCTGTAGACAGAAAATCACGGGCCTTGGGATGTAGGCCATTCCACTCTAACCGGCTGCCATTCATGCTTGTTCTCGACCAAGGCTTACAAGGTTTATGACACACATATACCTGCCTAGGTTGACTCCATGTCGGATCCTCACTGAGGTCGAAGATGGGAGCCTCAGCTAATGACTCTGTCCACCACAGCTCGTTCTTTTCTCGATGAAGCCAGATATCGCCAGAGGTCTCGGAGATAATCGTCATCAAGTTAAACCAACGAGAGGCGACGCCGCGAGTTGGGGCGATGCCCCGTGCTGTTCGTTCGACCTTCATTGATTTCTGAATAAATGCCTCGCGATTGCCAGCGAGCCAAAGATCATGGGTTTCAACTGAGTTCATCGTTGCTACCGTCGAGCGACGAAGACAGTTAGGCCACTCGTAATTTTCCCGTCCGAAATTGGCAATGAACACTCGTTTCATGGACTTTCCCTGTGTGGGTGCTTTTGAGCGCTGGCTAAGCCGTAAAGCATAGATGCAAATCTAAATAAGGACGCCGTCAGCGTCGCTGTCGGCGGTAACTATTCGGTTCGTGCATTCCGCTTGGTCTTTCAAAATCGAAATTGCTTGGCTTCCACACACATCCGCCGGAGCAATTCTTTGGCGCTTTCGGGCGACATCACGTGGGAGTGCAGCATGCGGGAAAGGTGTGCGTATTCCAGACGTAAACTGGTTGCAAAAATTCCCGGGTCATCCGAGCCGATGACCACGCTGACGGGACCGTCTACCTGATGCTTGCCCAAGCCCAACCAGTTGCGCGCATGGTGATCGTTGTAGTTCTTATGGATGCTGATCCGCAGGTTGCTGCTCGGCAGTGTTTCAATCGCGATCGAGCGATCACGCAGCAAGCGCAACACCGCGTTTTGAATGGCTCGGATGACCCTGGGGCGCAATACATCGTCTTCCCGTGAAACGACTACGTCCTCGCGTGCGGCCTTCAACTCTTCGCTGCTCGCGTCGATTCCGTGCCGACGCAGGAAGTGCTTGAGTGCTCTGGAGTTGCTTTGACGGGCGTTTGCAAAGCAGCGAGCTTCGAAGCAGCGATTGGGGTCCACATCGTCCACGCTCACGTTTTGCGCCAATGGATCGAGGGAGCGCAGCTTCCACGATTCCGCGAGGAGGTCCGGAGTGATGCGTGGCTCGTTCCAGATTTTCATCGACAGGCGCTGAATCTCAGCTTCAATCAACGGCAGGCTATCAATGTGGGTGCGGGTCAACAGCAGCATTTCTCTGGCGAATACCAAGTCGTCCAGACGCTCTTCGGCCGGCATGACCACGTAGCCGCTGACTGCCTGCCACCACGCTTTCGGATCCAGTCCGGAAGCTGTGCCATGGCCGATCCGGCAGCCCGCATCGAAGTCGAGAAAGACTACCGCCTCGTGGATTGCGCGTATTCCGGAGGCAATGTGCCCGAAGTCTTCCCCGGCATGATAGGTAAAGCGACGGATCCCGGCTTGGCGCATGCGTCGGAACACCGGGGCGAATACTTCCGGGCCGGCGTGACGTTCGTTGCTGGCGGCATCGATGCCACGAATCAGCGTTTCGAGTCCAGGGGTGCGCTGAATTAGCGCCACCAGTGCTCGCGCACGCTGATCGGATTCGCGGCGCACTTTCGCGTCCCGGCAAATCGCCCGCAGTTTGTCCCCGGTGAAGAAGCTTTCGCGCTCCTTCTTGTCACTCTGCTTGACGAAGTGCGGTACCAGCGCCAGGCGTAAGCGTCGGGACGAGCGGGAGGTGTGGCTGTGACCTGGTTGCTCTGGCGAAATGCCAGGCCATTGATCATCGCCTTTTTCCAGCCGACGGACCCGCCTCAGCAAGTCCGACAGTGAGCGGTACCCGCGTGCTTCGGGCATCACCCCGGCCGGTCGGTTCACACCTTCGCCAAGAAACTCCAGATAACCGCGCAATATTAATCCCAGCAATTTTGCGCTGTCATCGGGCGTCATTTTCGGGGTGAAACGACCTTCCAAGAAGTCCACGCCTTTTTGCTGCCCGCGTTCGATCTGGCGGAACCGCTCGGCGTAGTCCTTTTCTGTCGCTTCGCGCAACTCGTTGAGGGTGATGCTTTGAAACTGATCGAAGCCTTTCTGATCCGCTTGCTGGATCAGTAAACGACAGAACTGCGCTCGTAGCAGGGCGTAGTGCCATAGGAGCAGGCCGCTGGTGTGGTCCATGCGGTTCTGATCGAAGCCTTTGAACAGCGCGATCAGTTGCCAGGCTTCCTTGACCACTTTGGGCGTGCGCGAAGAAAGCCGTTGCAGGCAGTGTTCTTGGGCACGCCGATAGGCCGCGACTGGCGGCTCTGCAAAATTAGGCTCGTCCCTTGAAGTTGCCCGGTTCAACAAGCGTGCTTTGAGCGCGGCGGCAGCTTGGGTCCGGAGCATCAGTCGCTCCGGTGAAAGGTCCGGGTCTTCTTGTTGCAGCAGGCGTTTCACACCGTTGCCGATCGCTACCCTGATGCCGATATCTTGTTTGATGGTCTTGGCCGTCAGGCCGCCGACCACCTGGTCCGGCCGTTCCAGCGCATCGAACCAGACCTTTTCCGCCTCGGTGGTGCCGTTGAGGTGCATATGCGTTTCGTCCAGCCCCTCGGTACGGCACAGGTGATCGAGGAATGGATCATCGTCTACTGGCAAGGTGGAATCGCACAGCCATGCGTTAATCCGCACGACAGCGTGCTGCAACTCATCAGCTGACGGCGTGGCGCAGGACAAGTACAGATGCTGCGCCATCCAGGCCGAGGTGATCAGCAGCGGCGGAACCACCAGCACCAGATCCTGCCACGGCTCCAGCAGCCGGGTGCGCACCCGGATCGAACCGTCGTTACCCTCGCACAGGAACATGTCACCGAGGCACTCCAACAGTTCGGGCAGGTTGCCATTAAGATCATCTTCTGTGTCTTTCTGCGGTTTTTGCGGGCGGCTCAGGCACGGGCTGCCCGGATACTGATCGGGTACTGCGGCGCGGCCGTTGATCCGCTTCAATATCCGCGCAATCCGGTTTTCTACCCCCTCATCCGTCAGCCCAGGATGTAGTCGGCGCATTTCCAAGAAACGTCCGGTGCTGTGCGCATCGTTGAGGATGGCCTGTTGCTGCGGAGTGAAATGCCTGGCTACTTCGACCTTGGCGGGCGCTGATTGCGCCATGCGCTCGAAGGCGCGCAACAAATCGAGGTTGCCCAGCACGCACTTGGCGTAGTCCACCAACTCACGAGCCTCAAACAGCTCGTTGGCGAGGGGCGAGGACTGCTCGGATTTATTTCGTGACATTGCGTGGCACGACGTTGAGGACATCGTAGAAGCCAGAAACTGTCACTGAACGCTGGTTGCCAGATTGAACGATCGGGCCGATTTTGATCGGGATTGCCGGCGGCACGAGCCAGATCCCAAAGTCTGCGTTGACCTTGAAGTTTTCCGCCTCCTGACTGCCTTTCCCACCTTGCCATTCTTCCAGCGCTGCGGATGCGGCCAAACTTAATGGGTTGGGGGCCCATTCGAGTAAATTGTCGTCGTCGTGAGGGTTCAGGAAAGCCCAGATTAGCGGGCAAGACAGGACAATGATTGCTAAGGGATGAAGTGATACCTCCGTCCCGGCTGCCTGGATACGTCCCAAAGCCTCGATCAAAGGTCGGTCAGAAGTTTTTGGACTTTCCTTACGCCCCGGCAAGCCAGAGGTCTGTACGAGGATACCGTGGAGGATGTTGGTGATCTGCCGATGCAGGATTTGCCCACTTTTCCAAGAGGATGTGACCTTTTCGTCCAAGTCCATTAAGTCATCGTGGATGCGTGACGCAATGCTGCCCAACATTGCTGGAGAAACAGCGGCATCCAGGTGGATGTCGCGAGCAAAGGCGTGCCACTCCTTGAGGTTTTTCGCAAAGATGTCGAAATCTCGATCTTCCGAAACGCCTGCCGCATCCTCCTCGACCCTCAATTCTTCATCGCTCGGGTCGTCGTCAATCTCGGTCGAAAAATTGGCCTCGTCCTGAGTTTTATCGCGTTTGAAGGGAGGAATGGTGGCCGACACAGCGCATGAGGTCAGGTCGCCAATGTCGCTGGACATCAACAGATCCCCAATCACGGCGAACAGGGAGAGCGCTGACAATGATCGGAATATTTCACCGCGCGCGCTGAAGCGTTTGTATGAGATCAGTTTCAGCACATCGCTGAATTTTCCAGTGCGATCCTGTATGAGGTCGTCGATTGAAAACCAACTTACATTTTGACGAATCTGCAGTTCGCCATAATCTGCGTTATATACGTGGCAAATCCAGTTCGCGGTCGCAGCGTTGATTTCTGATCCAGTCAGGTTGTAGAGATCAGTGACTGTCGGCCGATCAGTACCTTTCACTGGGGCACTTAAACCATACACACGAAGTAGATTTTCTTTTTGAGTAAGTCTGTTAGTCAGCCCGACGGAGCCGAATGAGCTGGCGGGTATTCTCCCGACTTCGTTGCGGCGAGACCTGTCGATGGTGCCGATACGAGCAGCGATTTCCGGTAGTGACGGGGATGCGGTGGTCCAGAGAAAGCGGAATATCGAAACGCGGGTTTCTTTGTCGCTGTTCTCTGGGCGCCGCATCATCGTGACGGGCAGCGCGAGTACAAACAGCGCCCTCAAAGCCCCCCCGTTATGCGCCTCAATGCCTTGCGCAAGTGCCAGTGCTAAGCAATGAAGTACAACGGCTCTTACGGGATCAACCGGAACCCCGAACGACAGCAAATCGGCCGCGTCGTCCTGTTTGCACAGCCACTCGAAAGCGGATCTCAGGGCGTGATCGAAATTACCGCGTTCAAGCAGGTTGGTTGGAACCTGGCTGGTTCGAAGGCGAGTATCAAACACTCGCAAAATCATTTGGCGACTGGCTTTTATGTCGTCTTGATTAAGTGCGCGCAGATAGCCGATTACCAGGCGAAGGTGCTCCATCGATATGAAGTCGAAAAACCGCTGCGGCTGACCTTCCTTTTCCAGCAACAGCTTGCGGATCTGTTTATTAGCCCAAAAAGCCAGATTCACAGGCTCCGGAGTCTTGCCTGAATCCACAAGTACTTCCGATCCGAGCATGATGCCACCCAAAGGAAGCATCGCAATCCGGTTCTGCGGAGGTACGATCTTCAGAAGATATTGTTCTTCCAGTTCGAGTACCGCGTGGCCAAGATGTTGTTTGTCTCCGCCAATGATTTCGGAATCGTGTCGCAGCACTTCTTTGCCAAACGTGCTGTAAATGTTTCGTCGTAGCAGTCGACCGTACAGATCGGGGTCGCCCGACAGAAGGAGGACAAGACGCGGCGAGGTCAGGTACTTGCGGATGGTTTCAAGAATGGTATGACCATGGGTGAAGTTCGTATCGACATCGTCAAAGGCCAACACAAAAGCTTTCTTTTTCAGCATGTTCAGCGCTGTCTCGAGATACACGCCAAACTTGAGCTCGAACAAGCGCCCTTTCTTTGCTTTATGTAGCCCGCGGCTCATCACCCATTCCGCGTCTTCCCACTCGCTGCCGTAAGCCGAACTCGAGCCAATTCCATCGAGCAACCCTAATCCTTCAGACAACGATTGACGGGCCGTTTGCATTTGACCGTTTTTATCTGCAACGTCTTTGATTGCAGCCTCGATCATCGAAAGGATGACGATCACGATGTGTTCTTTGGTTTCGATCAGGGTTGGATCAATCATCGGCAGTACATGAAGATCGCTTGCTTTGCTGGCAATATCCTTGTCTTTTCCATCGTGTAGACGTTGAAGCGCGTTCAGTAGAAAAGTGGTTTTACCGCTGCCTCGACCACCCTGTACAAGAATTGCATTGTGCGGGCGTGGATAGCTCAACGAAGTTTCGCTGAACTCGGAATGGGGTTTAGTTGGAATGCCATCTAGCTGTTCACTGATGAGTCTGTCCAGACGCGTGAGAGCCACTGTCTGCAGTATGTCGTCGGGTCTTTCCAACCTTTCTTTTTCGCTCTTTGATAGGTTGATTACCAGCGGCGTCTCAATCATTTCGGCTTCCTTTCCTGAAAAATAGGAAGAGTTTACTTGGAGAAGTGCGTGATGGCTAGATGATGGCCTTGGCGCCTTTTTCGCTCGGCCACGGGTGAGGTTTAACCTGGAAATTAACTACTGACACATAAAAAAGCCCCCGCAGCCACAAGTTGCGGGGGCTTTTTTGTGGGCGTTGTCTCAGATCACTCTTCGGCGACCGAGTCCTTGCTCTGGCGCTTCTCGATCAAGTCCACCAACCGCTTGGCCAGCGCTGGATAGTTCTCATCGAAGTGATGCCCACCAGGCAGTTTCACCGCTTCACCAACAGCAGTCTTGTCCGTGCAGCCACTCTCATCCGTCTCTTCTTCGCCGTAGATGCACACAACCTTGGCCGCTGGCAGTTTGGCCATTTCCGGGCCGGTGGCGGCTTCTTTGCCGGCGTTGCCGAGCCAGCCTTCGACTTCGATTTCGAAGCTGCCGGTGCGGGCGAAGGCCAGCAGGATGATTGCGTCGACGCGCTGCTGTTCGTTCTCTGGCAGGCGGTTGTAGATTGCCGGGAGGACGTCAGCGCCGAATGAGTAGCCGGTGAGGATGAAGCGCTTGGTGCCCCATTTCTGCCGGTAGTGCTGCATCAGTTCGGTGAGGTCGAGGGCGCTTTGCTCCGGGCTCTTGTGTTGCCAGTAGTAGCGCAGGGTGTCGATGCCGACCACCGGGTAGCCGATCTTGGCCATTTCCCCGGCCACGTCGCGGTCGAGGTCGCGCCAGCCGCCGTCGCCGGAGAGGAACAGGGTCACGGTGTCGTTGGCCTGACCGGCCGGCACTTCCACGACCGGGATCGCGAGGCCGCCGTTGGCCTTGTCGCCGCCGACGAGGATTTTGCGCAGTTCGTTGTTCAGCACTTGCGGCAGGTTGATGTCGTAGTCGCTGATGCTGGTTTCGGCGTTCGGCTGATCGCGGACGAAGCCTGCGCTGGCGTCGTCCGGATTGTCGTTCCATGCCACCAGCCAGTGGCCGTGGGCGGCGGATTTCGGCAGCAGGTGGGTGCAGCCGGGTTTTTCCAGGGCCAGATCGACGGAAATGGCCTGGGCCTTGTCGTCTTTCTGTTCCGCCAGCCAGCGCCACGCCAGCACAGCGCCCGGGCCGATGCCGCTGACCAATGTCGCCGGGC
Organism: Pseudomonas sp. AC083; assembly: GCF_979253165.1. Classification (NCBI taxonomy): domain Bacteria; kingdom Pseudomonadati; phylum Pseudomonadota; class Gammaproteobacteria; order Pseudomonadales; family Pseudomonadaceae; genus Pseudomonas; species Pseudomonas sp. AC083. The sequence continues at coordinate 514,901 of NZ_CEEDDH010000003.1, read as the reverse complement.
CGTTCAGTTCACGCAGGCCCGCTTGCAGGGCGCGGCTTTGCAGCAGGCAGTCCTTGGGCAGAATCACCTGAACGATCTGCGCCGAGGCGCTGCGGCTGAGGGTGGTCAGTTGTTTCTCGGAGAGCTTCTGTTCGTCGGTGACGGCGACCAGCACCTGAGCCTTCGGCTTGCTGCCGGGGATGACCCGGGTCATGGCTACGCCATCGGCGGGTTTGAGCTGTTCGACGGTCGGTTCCGGTGCCGGGCGTTTGAGGTACCAGTAACCGCCGCCGGCAATCACGGCCAGCACCAGCAGGGCGGCCAGGATGTACTTCAGGGAGCGTTGAATCATCAGCGTTTCACCAATCCAGTCAAGCCGCCCGCGATCAGGGCAGCAGTGTCGGCCAGCGCCACGAGCGGATCGAGTCCGGCGGGCACGGCCATATAACGGGGTTCCCAGTCAGGCTGGAACTTGTCTTTGAAACGGCGCAAGCCTTGGAAGTTGTACAGCTGCTCACCACGGCGGAAAACCATCGAGCCCAGGCGCTGGGTCAGTGGTGCGCCGGGCCGGGGTTGCAACCCCGACAATGGCACCATGCCCAGGCTGAAACGCGCGTATCCGTGACTCTTATAGTGTTGAATCAGGCCGACCATCATGAATTCCATGGTCAGCTTCGGCGCTTCCGGGTGCGCACGCATCAGGTCGAGACTGGCCAGGTCGTGGCTATAGGTCTCGAGCAGATTGGCGAACGCCACCGGGCGGCCTTCGAAGCGAATCACCGCAATGCGGAAGTGCTTGAGGTAATCGTCGCTGAAGCGGCCGAGGGAGAAGCCTTTCTCGCGCACGTTCTTGCCGGTCAGCCAGGCATCGGAAATCACCTTCAGCTCATCCATCGGCGCCTGACCCGGCTCGTGGATTTCCAGCGACAGACCATCGCGGGTGCCACGGTTCCAGGTGTAGCGCAGGTCTTTCATCTCCTTGCCCTTGGCTTCCAGATCGAAGCGCAGCAGATCGACCCGGGCTTCTTCGCCGAGCTTGATCGCGGTCAGGCCGATGTCCATGTAATACGGCAGGTTCTCCGCGCGCACTTGATAGAACACCGGGCGGGTGTGATGGATGTCGCAGAGGTCGCGGAACTGCCAGATCATTTCCGCACGTTGCTGGCTCGGCCCGATCGGGTCGTACAGCGCCACCAGACTGCGGCCACGGCGGGCGTACATCAGGAACGCCTCGTCGTTGGGATGAAACAGCAACGCCTTGTCACCGGTCAGCGCGAGGCCACCGTCGGGTTGCGATGAGGCCATGAGGATTTTCGCCGCGCGGTCGAGTTCGTCCGGCGTCGGCAAGTGAATCACCGGGCGCGCGGTGCGCAGCAGCCAGGTCAGGGAGATCACCACCAGCAATACAGCCGCGCCGAGCAGCGAGCGCAGGCCACGCGGCGCGTCAGCGTCGAGGGTGAACTGCCACCACAGTTGATGGCTGTAAGGCACGTCCTGGTAGGCGAACAGCAGCAACCAGGCCGAAGCCCCCAGCACACACAGGCTGGCGACCAGATACAGCGGCGAAAACGGCAGTTCGGTCAAACGGCTCGGACGGTAGAAGGAGCGGCGGAACACGCCGAGCAGCGCGGCCGTCAACGTCATCAGCGTGGCTTCTTCCCAGTCGAAGCCTTTGAGCAGTGAGAGCAGGGCGCCGACCAGCAGCAGAATGGTGGTCAGCATCCACGCCGCCGAAAGGCGCCGGCGCAGGCCTTGGGCGAGCAACAGGCAGAGCACGCCGATCAGGCTCGCGCCGAAGTGCGAGGCGTCGACCAGGCGATGCGGGATCAGAAAGCCGATGTGCTCCAGGCGCGTGTCGATCTCCGGGGTGGCGCCGGAAAAAAGCAACACCACGCCAGACAGAAACACCAGCACCGCCAGAACCGGCGCAGCCAGACCGGACGCCGCGCGCATGGTCTGGGATTGAAACAGGCGCTGGCCTTCGTTGATCAGCAGCAGTACGCAAGCGACCAGCAGCGGCAGCACCACGTAGATCAGGCGATACAGCAGCAGGGCAGCGGCCAGCGGTGCGGCGCCGAGCTTGTCGGCAAACGCGGCGAGCAGAATCGCTTCGAACACGCCAACGCCGCCCGGTACATGACTGAGCACACCCGCGGCCAGGGCCAGCAGGTACACCAGCAGGAACGGCGCAAACGGCGGCGCTTCCGGCAGCAACAGATACAGAACGGTGGCGGCCGCCGCGACATCGAGGGCGGTGATCACCAGTTGCAGAAAGGTCAGGCGTCGGCCCGGCAGGCGCAATGTGCGCCGACCGGCGCGAACCAGCAGATTGTCGGGGTAGGGTTGTTCCGGCAGACGACGGCGATAGATGCCGATCGCCAGCACTGCACCGAGGATCAATACGGCTGCGGCGACAGAACCCAGCAAGACTTCGGACAATCCCAGGGCCTGCGAGGCAGCGGGCAAATTGCTCAGGGTTGCCAGCGCAGCCAGCGGCGGCAAGGCGCAGCCCAGCGAGAGGCTGGCGAACAAGGTCATGTGCGCGACTTCCGACGCACCGACGCCCAATCGCGCATATAAACGATAACGCACCGAGCCGCCGGAAAGCAGCGACAGGCCAATCGCATTGCCGATCGCAAATGCGGTGAAACCGCCGAGGGCGAGCGTGCGCGGCGGCAGTTTTACACCGGCGTAGCGGCTGGCCGACCATTCATAGCCAAGCAGGATGATGAAACCGACCACGGTCGCGCCAATGGCGCCGAGCAGGGCCGGTTTCGGCACGTCGAGAATCGAGTCGTGCAGCGCATAGAGATCGAGCTCGGCGAGCAGATGGCGGCAGGCAATCAGGGCAATGGCAAACAGCAGCAACGTCACCGCCAGACCGATCGGCTGACGGTATTTGCTTAACCGATCCAGCCAGCGCAAACGCTGGGGCTTGATCGGTTGTTCTGCTGTAACGGTGTCTTGTGGATCAGACGAGTTGGCGCGCATCAATCACCTCTTGGATTGTGCGCGACAGGATGGAGGTATCCAGCCAAGTTACCAATCCCTGTAGAAAAAAATAATCACAAAATACTACGCCTCTCGTCGGGCATCGGCGAGGGCAGTTCCTGGATTGCAGAGACCCTGCCTGCGACTCAAGCATAGTCGCAACACAGCACTTCTGATGATCCCAAGTGTTTCACTGCACAGTGACAGATCATTGTTGCGAAAGGACTTTTTCGACAGATACAAAAAAGGCCACTCTTTCGAGTAGCCTTTTTTGATGTTTGGTTGCGGGAGCCGGATTTGA